>JAICTV010000217.1 GCA_025936175.1 Phycisphaerae bacterium | reverse complement strand
CATCTGCTCGGGCGTGAGGTTCGCCTTGGACGCCACGTCCGACTTGACCCTGGCGATGACGACCGCCGCGTCGCCGACCTTCTTGCCCAGATCGTCCGCCGCCTTGCGGATCGCGGCATCGTCCGATTTGTCGGCAAGCACCGCATCGCGCAGCGTGCGCTTGGCGTCGATCGCCGGTTTGACCGCGGCGACGATCTCCTGCTTGTGCGACTGCATCGCCGTCTTGATCGCATCGCGCTGCTGATCGGTCAGGTTCAGCTCCGCGCGGAGCGTCATCGCGCGTCCCATCCGCGCCTGAATAAACCGCGCGATCGGTCCGCGCCCCCATCTGCCGTCCGGTCCGCCGCTCGCATTCGTCGCCGGCGCAGCGGCGCTCACACCGACCGCGCCCGCGAGCAACCCGATTCCCAGAAACGCCGCACACCACAAGGACTTTCGCATGATGTTCATCTCCTTTGCCCACACAGTGGCATGGCGCGACGCGAAGGTTACACCCGCGCCACGCCCCACTGCTTTTGCAGCTTTTGCAGGCGAAAATATGCTTCTTTGGGCTGAAGATTCTCATCCAACAACCCTCCGAACGGCCAGAACCTTCCGCGCTTGTCGCAGAAATCCCACCAGCCGACGCCGTGGAACGCCGGCTTGCTGTAGCACAGCGTGTACATGGCCTCGGCCCAATCCGCCTGCATCGTCGGACTCCACGGGCCGTGCCAGCCCGGCGCGTAAGTGCGCGGCCGCATGCTGCCCGGATCGAGTCCGTCCTGCGACGCCGTGGCGATTTCCGTGATCTGGATCGGCTTGTTGAACGCGACGAAGCGATCGAGCATCCGATCGATCTCGAACACGTCATGCTGCGGGTAGTAAAGCTGCAAGCCGATCACGTCGTAGTCGATGCCCGAATCGAAGCACGCCTTGATGAACTGCCACGGCGACCAGCGATGCGAGCCGTCGGGATTCGCGTGCCGCCCGTACTCGCCCCACATGCAGCAGTGGTTCATCTGCCGCTGAATCGTCGGCGAGCCTTCGCGCGCCGCGGCGAAGGCCATCTTCGCCATGTCGAGGATCTGCTCGTGATTCAGACCCCACAGATTCGCCTTGTCGTGCGCCTCGTTCATGATCTCGGCGTAAAGCAGCTTCCCGTTGTAGCGCGCCATCGTCTGACGGATGACTCGGGCGTAGAGGTCCTTGATGCGGTCGTAATTCCATCGCGGGTTGAACTGGCGCGGTTGGGTGGAAGGTTCGCGATTCGGAGATGTGTCGATCGCCGCCGCCGCGCCCGTCGTCGCTTGCGTCTTCGCGCCAGTTTCGATCGGTCGGATCCACTCGGGTGTAGCGCCCCGCGCCATATAGAGATACCCGAAGGTCTTCGGTTCGATCCCGTGCTTCAGACACCAGTCGATCGACGCGTCCATCCGCGCGTAATCGACCGGATCAGAATCAGCGTGCGCCTCATCGCGCCACGTGTACCAACTGCACGTCGCGAAGTTGAACAGCTCGCGCACGCGGCGCTCGTATTCCGGACCGAGTTCATTGAACCCGCTGACCATCACGCCCCACTTGAAATCCCGCCGCGGGACCGCAAAGCGCGCGATCCGCTGCCGCGCGACCGCCAGCGCGAGCATCTCGCCCGCGTGCTGGCCGTGCGCGAGCGATTCGTACGACCGAGGAACGCGCTCCGCCGCGGCGAAATGCGCCTGGAACTCCGATGAGACCGATAGATCGCGATGCTCGTCGAATCTCTGCCGCACGCGCCGCAGTCGCGTCTTCGCGGCATCGACGACGAACTCGATCGTCCCCGGCTTCGTGTACCCGCCCCCGTCGTTGTCGGCGTAGCAATAGACCTCGCCGAAGCCGGGCGTCTTCAATCGCATGCACAACTGAACAGGCTCGTTCTCCGCAAGCTCAACCCGCGCGCGGCCTTTGGCAAGGACGATCGAGCGCGGGAGCGGGTCATTGTTCATGTCCCGCGCGGTGAGTGTCTTCGCGCGGTCGTCGGAGAGCGGGGAGCCGTCGGCTTCGCGCAGGACGATGCGCAGCGCGGGCTTGCCGTCGCTCATGGTCGGCGCGGCGCTTTCTTCCGAGCCCAGACCGGAAGCTTCTTCGGTCGTGGCGCCGACCGTGATGTGATGTTCCTGCGGTTTGAGTGTCGACGATTTGCAGTTTGCGACAGATATTGCCGCTAAAGCGGCAACGCCGCCGCGGAGGAAGCTTCGACGATCCAGATCGCTCACTTCGCCTCCTGCGGTTTCATGCGAAAGAGCTCCGGCCCGCTCGCGACGAAGACGGCGCCGTCCTTCGCGACGCTCAGCTTATCCACGCTCGCCGGCGCCTCGAACTTCTTGATCGCGCCGCTCATCAGATCGAGCGCGATAACCGACGAGCCGCTCCCGAACCAGATGCGCCCGTCTCCCAATCCATCCAGCGCTAGATCGCGAACCGCGGGAAGATCCTTCCCCGGCGCCGGCGGATCGACGAACTTGCGCTCCTTCGCGTCGAAGAAAAGCAGATGACCGCCCGACAGCACGATGGCGCGATTCGTCTTCGCGTCGAAGATCATCTTCGACGCCTCCCCCGCCAGCGGCTGCTGATAGAGGACCTTCCCGGTCGCGCGCTCGATCACGCCGAACTGCGGCTTCTCGTTCGGCTTCTCAGGAAGTCCGTTCCCGTGCAGCGACGTGGCGGCGTAAATGAGGTCACCGTTCACGGCCAGGCCGTTGATCGCCTGCTCGCCGAGCGGATTCTCGATCAGTTTGGTTTCGCCGCTCTTCGTGTCCGTGATCGCGATGGCGCCGCCGTAGCTGCCGTACTTGGCCATCCAGCCGGAATAGAGTTTTCCATCGGGACCGAGCACCACGCCGCCGACGGGACGGATGTAGCCCTTCGTCGTCAGATGCGCGATTGTCCGCGGGTTTTTCCCCTCCATCTGCTGCCACGGCGCGCGCGGGTCATATTCGACGATGTCCCCGCCGACGTAGCTGACGAGATAGACCTTGCCGTCCTTGAAGGCCGCATCGTACACCTCGCCGCCGGCGTTGCAGACGATCCCGGTGTTGCTCGCTTTGCCGCTCGCCAGATCGACCGACAGAATCGTCTGCCCGAACTGCGGGCCGGCCCACAGCCGGCCGTCGTTGTCCGCGCGGATCCAATGCATCGGCCGCGGCGACGCCTCGACCGGGATCGGCAGCAGCTTCGCCGTCGTCTCGCCTTTCCTTGCGACCAGATAATCCTGCCCGCGCACGCCGAGCAGCGTGCCGTCAGAGGCGATCGCCGTGATCGCGCCGCTCTTGAGGTCCTGATCGAAGATCTTCGTCAGCTTGCCTTTTTCTGCAGGGCCGACGCCTGCGACGCCGTCCGTGGAGGTCGACGAGGGCGACGCAGGCGTCGCCCCTACGGCGTCGTCAAATCTCCAGATCGCCGTCCCCTGCCGGATGAACAGCGCCCTGGGCGTCGTCATGAACAGATCGACGTTCCACTCTTTGCCCGAAGGCGTCGCAAACGGCGGCGGATCGACCGGCTCGAAATTCTCGCCCCTGAACGCGACCGGACCCTTGGGCTTTTCACCATCCCATCCGGAGGCGGCAAGCAGATAGCCGTTCCACACGACCGCGCGCTGCACGTTCTTCAGTGCCGCCGGCACGTCCGACCACTTCTTCGTCTTCGGGTCGTACAGCTTCGTCACCTGCTTCTCGGTGACGAAGTTGCACAGCAGCCGCCCGTCCGGCGTCGCCGAGACGTTGCGGCAATACAGGTTCGGCGCCGCGGGCGCACCGCAGTCCTCGATCGCGTACGTGTTCAGATCGAGCGCGGCGAGCTTCGCGCCCGGGTACGTCCCGCCATACAAACGCCCGTCGCCGCCGATCGCGCCGTTCCAGAAGTACTCCTCCTTCTCGAAGCGCATCGCTTTGACGAACTCCATCTTCTTCAGGTCGAAGATCATCAAGTTGCCGTCGTAGTACGTCCCGACGACGAGCCGATCGCCCGGCACCGGGTTGAGCAGCCACGCCCCCTGTCCCGCCGGCGCGACGAACTTCTTCGCGGTGTTGGCGGCGAAATCGATGAAGATCAGCTCCACGCCCGTCGTCTCGTTGGAGTTAGAGAGGACGAAGTATTCCTTGCCGTCCGGCGCTTTGATCACCCGCGTCGCCAGCACGTTGAAGCCGCGACAGGGCTTGCCGAGCGATTCAAACGTGGCGGCGGAACAGATCGAAGCGAGGGCGAGAACGATCGACAGAAATGAAAGCTTCATAAGACAGAAGTCTCCTCGACTGCGAAAGTGTTGTCCGAAGATGTCAGCGTGCCGAGAGCGACCTGCACGCTCACCTTTTCGTGGATCAGGTTCACGCCGACCAGTTCCTGCTGCTCGACATGCTCGTATCCTGCGAGCGGCTTCAATCGACTCGGCGTTTGCGGCGAGGCGAATGAACCTTCCAGGACCGTCACCTTCCCGACCGCTTCCTGTGGAGCGGTAATCCTGTGCGAGCGCGCGATGACATTGCCGTTCAGCCGCACGGTGGAGACGACCTCGAACTTCCACTCGCCCAGCTTCGCCCACCACGTCGTCTCCACCCCGTCGTCGAGCAGCTTCCCGTCCGTCACGCCGTTGGACGCTCGCGTCGCTTCCTTCCCTGTCGCGATCTCGCGAAACACCAGCGCCTGATCCGGCGGGACATGGTCCGCGTCCTTGCTCGCGCAGAATCCGAAATGGCTCGACCAGACCAATTTGCTGTACTTGTCCCGATACGCATCCCGCTTGGCGGAATTCCGCGCCTGTACCCACCGCACCTCGCCGGTTCGTTTCGTGCCGACGAGCATCGTCCGCGGCCCTTCGAAGCGCGAGACGCAATCCCCTTTCTCCACCGGCAGCGCCTCCTCCGCCGCCGTCCAGAAGGGATCGTCCTTCGGCAGCGAGAGAAACGCGAAGCCGAGCATCGCCCAGTACGGATGGCCGTTGTCGACGTAGATCTCACGCGTCACGTTCGTGTCGTCTGCCGAGAACGACTCGCGCAGCTTGCCGTTCTTCTCATCGAAGCACCCGAGCGACCAGTGATACTCGAGTTGCTTCCGACAGATCTTTCTCAGCAACCCCGCCGAGTGGGGCCACAGCTTCTCGCGATACCCGAGCACCAGCGGCGAAAGCACCGCCCAGCGATAGATGAGAGACCTGCCCATGAGCGGATGACTGCCGTTGGCGGCGAAGAAATTCGGCGCGGTTTGCAGGAACGTGTCCACGCGCGAATGGAACTTTTCATTCCAGTCCGGATAGCGCGAGCCGATCACCTGCCCCCACATCAGCGGGAAATTCGGAAAGACGTAGAAATTGTAGAGGTCGTAGATCGGCTGATCGGGCGCATCGCTGTACCAGCCGTCGGTGCCGTCGCCGTACAGGCCGTCGAGCGCCTTGATGTCCTCGAGCATCCACGCCTCGTCGCCGTGGAACTCATCGAAGTCGCTCGAGAGGACCAGTCGCACCGCCTGATTGAGCGCGCTGAACCAGGCATGATTCGTCTTGCGCTCCGCGACCTGCGTGCAGCTCGTCAGCCACGCGTTGATGTTGCGGCGCTGCTCGATCGACAGCTCGGCGATGAAGCGATTGCCCATCCGCCACAGCGCGTACGCGACCAGCGCCGCCTCGACCGAGAGCTGCGTCGCCTTCTCCTTCGGCGCGGACCCCCAGAAGTCCGGATGCGTCGGATCGAACGCGTTGCGATAGACCGACAGCATCACCTCGCGCACCTTTGCGTCCGCGCGGCCGGATGCGATCCACTCCGCCATCACCGGCAGCATCCGCGCGACCGAGACGTACGTCTTCCCACTCGGCGTGCAGCAGCTCTTGAGCTTCGTCCCGCCGGGATAGTCGCAGACGACGAACTCCTTCGACGTCGCCGCCGCGTTCTTTAAAAAACCGTCGAGGATTGGCAGGAAGAAGTGATCGAACTGCCGCTCCGGTTCGGCGACGGGAAGCGATGACTGCGCGAATCCGCTAGACTGCGCCAGCGCCATCGACGCCGCGGCGGCGGCAGAGAGTTTCAGGAATTGCCGTCGATCCATTGCGGACATTGAGCATGACACGGACACCCCGCTCGATCTACGTCGCGTTTGCACTGATGTTGTGCGCCGCATCGACCCGCGCCCGCGGCGCCGACGACATCGCCCGCACGACCGTCTATGCCATCGGCGAAGGCAACTATCACTCCTACCGCATCCCCGCCGCCATCGTTACACCCGCAGGTATACTGCTCGCGTTCTGTGAAGGCCGGCAAACTCCGATCGGCCCCGGCAACGACACCGGCGCGATCAACCTCATCGTCAAATGCTCCGCCGACAACGGCAAGACCTTCTCCGATGCATCGGTCGTCTGGTCCGACGGCGAGAACACCTGCGGCAACCCGTGCCCCGTCGTCGATGCCGAGACCAAAACCATCTTCCTGCTCATGACCCACAACCTGGGGCCGGACCATGAGCGCGACATCGTCCGCGGCACGTCCAAAGGCAAGCGCACCGTCCACATCACCTCGAGCACCGACGACGGCAGGACATGGACTCCGCCGCGCGACATCACCGCCGACGTCGCAAAGGAAAACTGGACGTGGTACGCCACCGGCCCCGGCGTCGGCATCCAGCTCAAGCCAGGTGCGCACAAGGGCCGCCTCGTCATCCCCTGCGATCACGTCGTCCTCGGCGGCGGCAAGGACGCGGGCAACTCCCACATCATCTTCTCCGACGATCACGGCAAGACCTGGAAGCTCGGCGGCGAACCGCCGGAGCCGGGATTCAACGAATCCCAGGTGGTCGAACTATCTGACGGCCGCGTCATGCTCAACATGCGCAACTACACGCCCAGCCGCCGGATCGGCGACGTCGCAACGCGCGGGATCGCCATCAGCGACGACGCCGGCGAGACGTTCAAGGAAGTTCACCACGATCGGACGCTCGTCGAACCCGTCTGCCAGGCGAGCATCCTTCGCGTCGGCAAGCAGATCCTCTTCTCCAATCCCGCCGACGCCGCCAAGCGAATCAACATGACGTTGCGAATCAGCGACGACGATGCGCAAACCTGGTCGATCAATAAGACCATCTTTCCCGGCCCTTCCGCCTACTCCTGCCTCGTCGCCCTGCCCGACGGCTCCGTCGGTCTCCTTTACGAATGCGGCGAGAAAAAGCCGTACGAGCGGATCGACTTCGCGCGCTTCCGGCTTCCGTAGACGCCGCACCCTTGTCATCCCGAGGTACTCCGAGGGATCTCGGAGACAAGTGGCGTCCGAGATCCCTCGGAGTACCTCGGGATGAGACACAACCGATTCGGATCGCGAGAGTATTCATTCATACCCGCATGATCCGATTCCTCTCCGCCGGCGTCCTTCTCATGACCCTCGCTTCCTCCGCCTTCGCGGCGCCCCCGCCGCCCGATGACTTCCCGCGCTTCATCGTCCCCGGACACGAGAAGGAGATGGAAATGCTCCGCGACCTGTTCTGGCTCCATTACCAACCCGCCGGGCCGCTCATTCCGTTATGGGATGAGTGGATGCCCATGTCCACGCTCTGGCCCGCGGTCGGATCAGGCAGCGATCTCGAATCGATGCGCGGCAAATGGGCCGCCGCCCTCTCCTCGCGTCCGATGAATGCGGAGGGCTACGTCCTCACGCTCCAGCACGACGGCCCCGCTCACGCCGAAGGCTGGCCGTTCCCCGGCTGGCCCATGTCCGGCGGCGTCGGCTGGCATTTCCGCGGCACCGGCGTCCCCGGATACGACGTCCCGACCTGCGGCCCCGAAGGCTGGCAAATCAGCGGCGGAAAAATCGGCGACGTGAACGACAAAGGATTGGTCGTCGATCTCGTCGAGCCACGCGCGACGCTCAGCCATGCCGGCTTCAAGATCGAAGCGAAGAACAATCCCTGGGTGCGCTTGAACTGGTGGGCGAGCGGTCTCGAACGCTCGAGCTGCTACGTCGAGTGGACCACCAGCGATCATCCCGACTTCTCTTCCGACCGCCGCGCCTACTTCGCCCCGGCCGTCGCCGATCAAGCGCATCAGTTCATGCCCATGGGCGGCGGCGGAGGAAAACTCGACACCACGGTCGGCGAGACGCGCACCATGATCCCCGTCTCGCGCATCCCGAGCTGGACCGGCGTCATCACCAGCTTCCGCATCTGCTTCGACAATCCGGGACCCGCGCACCTGGTCATCAAATCCTTCCACACCAGTCCCGACTCGCGCCAGACCGTCAACAACCTCAACTTCATCCGCGGAGCTCACGACTACTTTTACTGGACGCGCGACATCACCTTCCTGCGCTCGCAGATGCCGCGCATCCGCACCGCCATGCGCTTCGTCCAGCGCGAGTTCCAGACGCGCGAGAAGAAATGCCTTTACACCACCTGGCCCGGCCACGAAGGCCGCTCCGGCGTGCGCTACGTCGACGGCAAAAAACAGGTGGTCATGGGACAGGGCATCGGCAGCAACTACTGGGACATCCTCCCCTTCGGCGGCGAAGACGCGCTGGGAACGATCTACTACTTCGACGCGCTCAAAGACCTCGCAGATCTCGAAGAACAAATCATCGACCACCCCCAGTGGTGCATCAGCGGAAGCGCGGAAAGTGGCAGCCACGAACGCCAGTTCGTGGGCATTTCAGCGGACGCGTTCGATCCTACCGATCTCAGACAACACGCAGACGAAGTCCGCGCCTACGGACAAAAACGCTTCTGGAACGACAAGCCCGGCCGCTTCGGAACCGTCGATCTCGATGGTCAGATGCACGACTATGGCTTCACATTCCTGAACAACGAAGCCGTGTACTACGGCTTCGCCTCCGACGAGCAGGCGAAGTCGATTCACGCGTGGCTCTCAGGCCAGCGCACCATCGAAGGCGACACTTCCACCGGCGCCGACATCTATCATTGGCGCTTCGGACCCCGTTCGACGACCAAGCGCAACCTCGACTACTACTTCTGGGGATGGTCCAACCCCGAGAGCATTCCCTTCGGCGCGCAAGTCCAGGACGGCGGCGCGGTCCTGGGCTGGTCCTACCACGACCTGATGCAACGGCTGAAAACCGCCGGAGCGGACGACGCTCGCTCGCGTCTTCGCGACATTGTCACCTGGTTCGACGACACGCAAAAAGAAGGCGGCTACCGCGCCTACTACGGCAAAGATCCCGCGCGCGGCACGATGCAAGGCGCCAACGTCGCCGGCGGCTTAGGTCTCGACAAAGAATTCTTCGAATCCATCCTCGTCCCCCAGGTCATGCTCTACGGCTTCCTCGGTTTCAAACCCACGCCCGAAGGTTGCGAAATCAACCCCCGACTCCCCAAGGACT
>JAICTV010000177.1 GCA_025936175.1 Phycisphaerae bacterium | reverse complement strand
GAACGCTCGGGCGAGACGCCTAAGCCACGGTCAATAAAATCACTCTTCCGGCAAATCCACCGCGACGAACTTCGTCAGCCGCTCGACGAGCTGCTCCATCGTGTACTCCCTCGCCAGATCGATCGGCAGAAAAACGCCCTGGTTGTGATCCGATGCGATGATCAGGTGCTTCTCACCGTTAACGAGGTACCCGGCTTCCTGCGGCTGATGCCCCGTCACGATCAACTTGGCATCGACTTTCTCGAGAAACCTATCCACGCCCGCCGGCGTGATGTTGCGGCCCCAGATGAGCTGATACACCGGTCCCTTGCGGCGCAGATAATCCTCGCCCGACAGCGGGCGATCGAAGATGGTGAAATCGAAGTCGTCCATCTGATCATCGGTCGGCATCGAGTGGCTGAAGAAGATGCCGGTCTGCGTCCGCGCGGCAAGCGGGATGGAGAGCAGGAACTCCGTGATCGTCACGTTCATTGTCGTCGTGCGATCGCCGAAGTCGCGCTTCACGCCCGCCGTGAACGCCTCGCAGACGCTCAATCCCGCCTTCATGATCCCTTCGCCGTGAATCTGCGCGAGGTCGTGGTTGGCGAAGAGGAAGTGGACCTGGTTGGGGAAATCACACTTCAGTTCCGCGGCGCGGTAGAGGAGTTCCCAACTTCCCTCGCGGCCTTTCTCGTCGTAGTGGTCGCCGTGGATCAGCTCCTGGAGGATGAGATGCCGTTGCGGGTTATTGCCCAGATCTGCCGCCATCGTCAACTTGCGGAAGTTATTGCGATGGTCGTGAATGTCGCCGGCGATCCACAATTCGCCCTCGGGCGGCAGCTTGATCACCTGCTGATCACGCAGCGGATCGAGCTGGTTCTCCTCGGTGGCGGAGGCGAACGTTTCCATGACCTGATCGGCATCAAACGGCATAGGCGGGCAATCATCGACGCCGCCGCGAAAGGCGTCAATCGCCTTCCGGATCGCACAACGCGGCGCTGGGAAAGTGGTAGCATAACGTGTGAGGGAAATCCCAGTCGTCGAGGGAAGTCATGCAGTCAAATTCATCTCCGCCTGATCGACCTTTTGAACCGTTCGCACCGTCCACGTCAGACCCTTTCGACACGCGACGGATCTGTCACCTTCTTCGCCGCACCAGCTTCGCGGCGACGCCGCAGCGCGTCGAAGCGGCCGCAAATAAATCGCCGGCCCAAGTCATCGACGGCCTCCTCAATTTCGACGCCGAGAATGATCCCTTCGACAGCCTGGTGTCGGGGCTGGAGGGTTTCGTCAACTTCACGCAGCCGGCGTCGGTCGCGAGCTACTGGCTTTATCGCATGGTGAACTCGCCGCAGCCGTTGCAGGAGCGCATCGCGCTCTTCTGGCACGGGCGCTGGGCGACGGGATCGGCGAAGGTGGACAACGGCCGCCTGATGCACCAGCAGATCCAGACGTTCCGCGAAAAAGGCCTGGGCAGCTTCCGCGAACTCGCCGTCGCGATGGGACAGGATCCGGCGATGCTCATCTGGCTCGACGGGCAGACCAATCGCAAAGGAAAACCCAACGAGAACTACGCCCGCGAGGTGATGGAGCTGTTCACCCTCGGCATCGGCAACTACACAGAGCGCGATGTGAAGGAACTCGCCCGCGCGTTCACCGGCTGGCGCGTGCAGGATGAACAGGCGGTCTTCGATCCCAAGCAGCATGATGACGGCGTGAAGGAAGTGCTTGGGAAGAAGGGCGAGTTCGACAGCGAGTCCGCGGTCGATGTGCTGCTCTCGCAACCGGCGGCGCCGAAGCATCTGGCCAAGCACCTGCTTCGGGAATTCGTCCATCCCGAGCCGCAGGAGGATCAGATCGATCATTACGCCAAGCGGCTGATCGATCACGAATGGAACGTAAAGGCCGTCCTCCGCGAGATGCTTGCCAGCCGATTGTTTTTCTCCGACTGGGCGTACCGCGCGCGGATCAAGAGCCCGGTGGAGCTGGCCGTCGGCGCGGCGCTGGCGATGGGGGGAAAAGTCAGCAGCGATTTCCTCCGCGAGCAAACCATCCGCCTCGGCCAGAATCTGCTCAATCCGCCCAACGTCAAAGGCTGGCCCGGCGGATACGCGTGGATCAACTCCAACACCGTCCTGCTCCGCTTCAACTTCGCGATGGCCATGGCCACCCAACGCCAGCGCGAGTTCGTGCGCAAGGCGGCGCTGGACGAGTGGCTGGAGAAGCACAAGATCAAGACCGCGGACGACGTGCTCGATCACTTCGCTCTTACGTTGCTCGACGGGCAGCTCCCGTCCGATGCGCGAAGGAAGCTGCTCGATTACATGAACCGCGACGCGAAGAACAACGAGAAGCCCTTCAAGCTGACCGCCGACACGATCAACTCGAAAGTCCGCGGCGTTTTGCACATGATGATGACCATGCCGGAGTACCAACTGGCGTGATTGCCAATTTGCAATTTGCGATTTGCAATTGAATTCAATCGCAAATTGCAAATTGCAAATTGCAAATCGGAGATGAGATGAAAACAACACGACGTGATCTGTTAAAGGTGGGCCTCGGCGGTCTCGGCGTCGTCTCGCTTGCCGGCACGATGCCCGCGTTCCTTTCGAAGTTCGCCTTCGCCGAATCCGTCGCGGGATCGAAGACCAGCGACGACAACATCCTCGTCGTGGTTCAGCTCTCCGGCGGAAACGACGGGCTGAACACGGTCATCCCGACGAACCAGCGCGATGCGTACCTCAAAGCGCGCCCGACGATCGGCCTGAAGGACCGCCTCAACACCCTCGATGACAACATCGCGCTCAATCCCGGCCTCACGCCGTTCAAAGACCTCTTCGACGCCGGCAAGCTCGCGGTCATCAACGGCTGCGGCTATCCGCAGCCCAACCGCTCGCACTTTCGCTCGATGGAAATCTGGCAGACCGCCAACCCGACCAGCTACGAGCCGACCGGCTGGCTCGGGCACTACGTCGATCACGTCCTCCGCGGCACCGAGGGTCTGCTCAAGGCGGTCAACATCGGCCCTGAATTGCCGCAGGCTCTCGTTGCGGATGACGAGGTGATCCCGTCGATTCAGTCGATCGACGATTTCCGCATCCGCACCGATCCCAACACGCCCTTCGACGCCAAGATGGAAGAGGAGATCATCCGTCAGCTCAATGCCGTGAAGAACGAGGCGCCGGCGATGCAGTACCTCTCGCGGCAGGCGACCAACGCGATCATCGAGGCGGATCAGATCCGCAAAGTCGTCGCGAACTACAAGCCTGAAGCGGATTACCCCTACGGGCTCGGCCAGCAGCTCCGCCTGATCGCGCAGCTCATCACGGGGAACTTCGGCACGAAACTCTTTTACTGCCAGACCGGCGGCTTCGACACGCACGCGAACCAGCTCGGCCAGCACGAGCGGCTGCTCAACAACGTCGCCGCGTCGATCCAGGCGTTTCAGAAGGACATGGACGCCAAGGGGATGGGCAAGAAGGTCGTGGTGATGTGCTTCAGCGAATTCGGCCGCCGGGTGAATCAGAACAACTCCGCCGGCACCGATCACGGCGCCGCCGCCCCGATGTTCGTGATCGGCGGAGGGATCAAGGGCGGCATCTTCGGCTCATACCCGTCGCTGACGGATCTCGACGACGGCGACTTGAGGTACAGCACCGACTTCCGCCGCGTCTACGCCACGCTGCTCGATCGCTGGTTGAACGCGGACTCATCGAAGATCCTCAAGAACACCTTCGAACCGGTCACGTTCCTCTAAGCGCGGACTCCTGGCCTTATGTCATCCTGAGCGTACCCGCGAAGGATCTGCATTCCTCGCCCAGATGCTTCGGAGTACTTCAGCATGACGAGTCTTGATGCCGAGCCGTGATCACCGAAGCGCCGGTGTCCCGCCATGTCCGTGCGGTTGCCGCCGCACCACGAAATAGATGATCGCGCCGAGCAGGTGCAGCAGGAAAACGACGAGGAACCACAGCACCTTCTCGCCGGTTTCCATGTTGCTCGTCAGCACGTCGATGATCATCCAGATCCAGAAGATGCTCGCGAGCAGCACGATGATGCCGAGGATGACGAACATCCCCATCGCGGCCGGCGCGACCGACATTGCAGCGAGTTCAGCAATCATGACGACTCCTGTTTGAACTGCCTGCTCAACAGGAGTTGCAACGCGCGTGCCCGCGGTCACATAGCCCGCGGTTTACGGCGGGGCGTTCGTCCTTGGCCTGCGGCGAAAAACCCTGCCACAAGTGGCGGGCTATGTGTCACACAAACCAAACCGCGCCAGCGCCGCGTGCACGCCGTGATCATTGTTGCTCGGCGCGATCCAGTCGGCGGCGTCTTTCACCAGCGGATGCGCGTTGTCCATCGCGACGGCGACGCCCGCCGATTGCAGCATCCCGACGTCGTTGGGCGCGTCGCCGATCGCCATCACCTCGCTCATCGGCACGCCATACCACTTGGCCACTTTCGCCAGCGCGATCGCCTTGCCCACCTGCGGGTGCGCGATCTGGATGAGGTCGCGGTCGGTCTTGAGGATCGTGACCTGCCCGCCGAACTCCTTGGCGAGGATGTCTTCCAGCTTCAGCATCACCGGCGGCTCGCCGAGCAGCATCAGCTTTGTGATGGGATGCCTGCACAGCTCATCGAGCGCGCAGATCACATCGGGCGGAAAGAGTTTTCCCGTCTCGGTGGTGTGCGAAGCGTCGTTGCGATCGGTGTACCACTTGTCCATCACCTCGCAGGCGACGATCGTCTCCTCGAACATGTCGCGCGCGTGATCGATGATCTTGCGCGCGAGTTTTCCTGTAAGAGGGCGGTGAAAGATCGCCCGCTGGTTCGGCTCGTCCCAGATCAGCGCGCCGTTGTAGTTGATCTGCAGCGTGTCCAGCCCGAGCGATTGGTAGATGTGCCGCACGCTGCGGGGCGGACGCGCCGACGCGATCACGACCTTCACGTCCCGCTGCGGCAGGCACGCCAGCGCGCCGGCGGTCTGTTCCGTCACCTGCTTCGAATCATTCAATAACGTTCCGTCGAGATCGACGGCGACCAGCCGGATCGGCGGGTGTTCGGCGGCGACTTCTTCCTTCCCGTCACTCATCACGCGTCGAGATGATTTTACAATGTCCGGATCGCCTTGGCCGACAGGAACACCAGGTGCACCTTCGCCACCTCCCGGCCGGTGATCGCCTTGACCGCCTGCCGATACATCTCCATCTGCGGCCGATAATAAGCGGCCCGCTCGTCCACCGCCGCGGCGGAGTCGAGTCGATCCGTCTTGTAATCGACGATCTCCCATTCCCCCGCGCGCTCGCCAGGCAATAAGACGTCGATGCGGCTGCGGACCATGACGCGATCTTCCGGATCGTCCGACGCCGGGGCGGCGGGATCGAAATCGCGAGCCGGCACCGCGAGATACACCGGCAACTCGCGCCGCACGGATTTCCCGTGGCGCCGGATCAGTTGACCGATCCCGCTGCCGACGAGCCAGCAGATCGATTCGAGATCGACGTGTGCCGCCTCGCTCGCGGCGATCAAACGCTTCCCGACCAGCGACCCAAGCTGTGTTCGAAGGTCATTCACATCGCACTTTCGCGCGAAATCGAGGTGATTCAGCAGGACGTGCGTCGCCGATCCGACGTCGGCGGCGCTCGGCTTGGTGTCAATGCGAACGGCGCGGGGCAGATCGAGCGACACGCGATCCGGGGAGGGCGAGGCTGCCGCCGAGCGGGTCCGCAGCCGCGAAAGCGGCTCGGCAGGAGTCTCGTCTCCCCGACGGCGCTTCGTCAGTTCCGTCGCCGATTCCACCGCCGCGATTTTCGTCATCGCGTCGAACGAATAACTCATCGTCAGCCGCGCGATGATTTCATCCGCCACGGGATCGGTCACCGGCGCGGGCGACAGCGGCGTCAGCCCCGCCAGGCGCTGCTGTCGCTCGCCGTCCGCTTCCCGCGCGACGTCCGGCGGCTGCCACTGCGCGACCTCTTCGCTCGTGTGCCTGATGATCCGGATCGGCTCCTCGCCGCCGCGTTTGAGCGTGGCCGCGACGGGCCCGAGCCAATCCAGCATTGAACGCGCGCCAAGCACGTCCGCCGCCGGCAGGGGGCCGTCGTGATTTGTCCATCGCGCCTCCCACGCGTCGGCCGCGCCGTCCTTCGCGGTGCCGATCAGCACGAGATGCTCCTTCGCGCGCGTCGTCGCGACATACAGCACGCGCAGCTCCTCCGCCAGCGCCTTCTGCCGCAGCCGGTTGGCGACCAGCATCGACGCCAGCGACGGATACCGCACCTGCTTCGCCTCATCGACCACGTCCATGCCGAGATATGCGCGGCGATCGACGAGGATCGATCCGGCGCAATCGCGAAGGTTGATCGCCTTGCCCAGGTCCGGCAGGATCACGACGGGGAACTCCAACCCCTTCGATCGGTGGATCGTCATGATCCGCACGACGTTCTCCCCTTCGCCCGCGATCGACGGCTGGCCGAGATCGGATTCTTCCTGCAGGCGATCGAGAAAAGCGAGGAACCGCGCGAGCCCCTGGCGCTGGAACGTCCCGAATTGCCGCGCGCGCTCGTGCAGGTCGATCAGGTTCGCCTTGCGCTGCTCGCCGTCCTTGAGCCCCGCGCAGAAGGCGAGGTAGCCGGTCGAGTCATAGACGTCCCAGATCAGTTCCGCCAGCGGCCGACGCTGCGCCATCAGCCGCCAGTCATCGAGCCGCTTGAGCACATCGCGCAGCTTCGCCGCCAGCTCGTCATGAGCTTCGTTCGCATAGCGCACGACCGCTTCGTGAAACGCGCAAACGTGCTTCGGATATTTGAGACGCACGCGAGCCAGCGCATCCTCCGGCTGCGGCACCGACGCGATCGGGCTGCGCAGCACGGCGGCGAGCGGGATGTCCTGCCGGCGGTTGTCCAGCGCCTGCAGAAGCGCGAGCATGTCGCGCACTTCCATCGATTCGAAGTAACCGCTCCCGCTCTCGCTGTGCACCGGGATGCCGCTGGCGCGAAGGACGTTGGCGTAATCGTCGCCCTTGTAGCGCATCGATCGCAGCAGCACGACAATGTCGGCGTAGCGGATCGGCCGCGGCTGCAGCGTGCCGGCGGCGGTTTTCTCCAACACGCACATCGGCTTGGCCGCGCCGTCGTCGCCGGTCATCTGCCGGATCAGCTTCGTGAGCAGCATCGCCTCGCGACCGGCGCGATCGGGCTCGACATCCTCATTCGCCGTCGGATCGACGGCTTCAGGATCGAGATCGGCCGGCAGCACATGAAGCTCGACGGGCGCCCCCTGAAAGCACTTGCTCCCGCCGGCGTCGGGAAATTCCAGCCCCGGCCGCAGCTCGTGGGTGCGGTCGTAGTCCAGGTCCGCCGCGTCCCTGCTCATCAATCGAGCAAAGATGCGATTGAGCACGTCCAGCAACGGCGCGCGACTGCGGAAATTCGCCTGAAGATCGATCAACTTTCCGTACGCGTCGTCCGCGAGGAACGTCTCCCGACGCTTGAGGAATCGCGAGGGCTCGGCCAATCGAAACCCGTAGATGCTCTGCTTCACATCACCGACGCAGAAAAGGTTCGGCACGACGCCGTCGGCGGTCTCCAGACATTCGCGACTCACCAGCCGCAGGATCGCATCCTGCACTTCGTTGATGTCCTGATACTCATCCACCAGCACGTGCGCGAACTGCCTGTGCAGCATCTTCGCTACATTCGACGGCGCCAGCGCCGTGCTGTTCGGATCCCGCAATGCCCGAAGCGCAAGCCGTTCAAGATCGTTGAAGTCCGCGCCGCGCAGCGCGTTCTTCTCGGTGCGATACCGCTCGCCGAATTGTTCGACCAGCTCGAGGAACAGCTCGGCATGCGGCCGAATGCGTTTGAGCCCGTCCACCCACTGCGCCGTTGAAAACGCCAGAGTCTTGCGCAGCGGCCCGGACTTGATCTGATCGCGCACGAGATCGACCAAGGCCTTGGCCGTCTCCTTGCCCGGCGTGCTCGCGGGAACCGGCGGCAGGCGCGGAAGCTCGACCTTCGATTCCTCCGCCAGCGCGTCGAGTCCGTCGTTCTCGAGCACGTCGCACCAGTGCCGCACGACCTGCCCGCTGGATTGGAGATCGGCGACGTACTTGGCGAAGCCGTCCATCCGCGACACCGCCGCCAGCGACGAATCGCACGCCTTGCTCAGCTCCGACAACCGCCGGCGGACGTCCTCGATCAGCTCTTTCCCAAGCGACGTCTCTTCGAGCGGCTTTTCCGTCACCTCCGCGATGCGCTGGCGCGCCGCATTGATCCACCCGCGCGGGTTCACCAGGCTGCGCAGCATCTCGTAGGTGTGCACGAGCTTCGAGATCAGCCGCTCATCGTTCCCGTCCGCGTACGCATCGACCAGCGCATGAAACTTCTCCGCCGCCGGCGATTCGTACTGCTCCGCGAAGAGCTGCCGCGCGACCTCCAGCCGGAGCAGGGCGGCTTCGTCGCCGTCGATCACGGTGAACGCGGGATCGAGACCGAGCAGGTGAAAATGCTGGCGGATCAGCTTCGCGCAGAACCCGTGCAGCGTGCTGACCTGCGCCCGATCGATCAACGCGAGCTGGCGCGTCAGTCGTCGATCTTCACCGCTCGATTCTGCGAGCCGATCGTGCAGCGCCCGCTCGATGCGCGATTTCATCTCCGCCGCCGCCGCTTCGGTGAACGTCACCACCAGCAGCTGATCCACATCGCAGCGCGGCTTGGCATCGCAAACGAGATAGGCGCAGCGCTCGGCGAGCACCGCGGTCTTCCCCGACCCCGCCGCCGCGGAGACCAGCACGCTGCGTCCGGTCGTGGCGATGCCCGCCCACTGGTCGTCCGTCCAGCGCGACGCCGCGGGTTTGGGCGGAAGCGCGGAGGCATCCGCGCGGGAAGATGTCGCCGCGTTACGCGCCATCGCCTTGCACCCGCTCCAGCACCTCGCTCCGCTTCATCGGCGCGAGGTTCAGGTAATGGTTGATCGCCGGATCGAACCGGCAGACGCTGCGGAATTCGCAGTTCGGGCACGGCGTCGTCCGCCCGAGCCGGTACGGCCGCACGCCGATCGCGCCGGCGATCATCTGATCCGCCAGTTCGCCGATGCGCTTGCGCACGTAGCGAAGCAATCCCGCGAACGCGGCGGAATCCGCGACGTCGGTCGTCTCGAGCCGGCCGAAGGCGCCGTCCTTCGTCACGTATGCCTGCACCACGTCGGACGCGCCACTTTCAAAATCCGCGTCGATGTCATGAACGAATCGCCCGTCGAAAATCCCGCGCGGCTTGACCCGCAGATTGAACGTCGGATCGTCCTGTGCGGGCGCATCGTCGGGATGATCGACCACCTCCACGCTGCGCAGCAGCTTCGCGTAAAATGCCGCCGCCGGCGTGAGCTTCCTCCCGACCAGCGTCTGCCCGTTCGCCTCCAGCACCAGCAGATACGTCAGCAACTGCAGCGACAGCCCGTGGAAGACGTCGGAGAGCGCGAGCCGTTTGTCCGGCATCTTGTAATCGATGACCGCGACCTCGGCCCCGTCGCGCGCGCGATCGACGCGATCGATCTTCCCGTAGAGCAGCACGTCGCGCCCCTTGGGCGTCTTCATTGCCAGCGGCGGCAGCTTCGCTCCGTCGATGCCGAAGCCCAACTCGGTAAACAGCGGCCGAAAGCGTCCGCGCGACAATACCGCCCGCTGCGTCGCGCATACGCGCTCGAGTGTGCGCTCGATGCGATTGAGCAGGTACTTGTTCCGCGCGGTGCTGAGCATCAATTCCCCGCGCAGCGTCCGCCCGACCTCGCCGGCGAACTCGCCGATCATCTGCTTCGTCAGCGCCGGCTCCAGCTCGCACCAGTCGTGCCGCCGCTCGATCGTCTGGCGGACCACGCCGTCGAGGATCTGATGATAGACGTTGCCCAGGTCCATCGCCGTCACGTCGTCGTCCTCGCGCTTGGCCAGGCCCAGGTGATAGCGCGCGAAATGTCGGAACGGGCAGGTGGCAAAGCTCTCGAAGCGCGTGACGCTTGTCTTGAGCGGCCCGGTCATCAGCTCCGCCGCGACCTCGGGCGACAATTTCGCCTCGTTCACGTACCCGATCGCCCGCCACGCCTTGAAGCGCATCACGTCGATCGCGTCGCTGCAGCACTTGTACTCGGTCAGCCACTGATACAGCGCCGCCCACGGCTGCTGCTGATCCGCGCCGGCGTCGCGCGAGCGCGCCCAGCGCACCAGCGCCGTGATCAACTGCCTCGGCGTGCCAATCGCGCTCGGCGGCGCATCCGCCTCGCGCTCCTCTTTCGTCGGCTCGAGCTGCGGAAACAACCGCCGCACCCGCACCCAGTACGAGCTCGCGTTGATCGGCTTGTTCTCCTTCGACGCCGCCCGCGTGACGATCAGCTTCCGTGACGCACGCGTGAACGCGATGTAGCCGAGCAGGCTCTCGTCGAGCAATCTTCGCTCGCTGTCGGGGTCGATCTCCAGATGATGCTGTCGCAGCGACCGCCGCTCCCCGTCGCTCAGCACCGAATCTTCCCGCCCGATCCGCGGGAACTGTCCCTCGGCCAGTCCCAGCACGAACGCCGTATGCACCGACGTCGTGCGCGTCCGATCGACCTGCCCGACGAGCACCTGATCGATGCGCGGCGGCGTGAGCGCCAAGTCGAACTGCTCCAGACCCGATTCGAGGATCTCCACGAAATCGACCGGCGTGACGCTCGTCTCGCCCAGCAGATCGACCAGCTGATCGAACAGGGCGACCAGCTCCGCCCACACCTGCTCGTGCTCGCCGCGCTGCTCGACGTCGTTGGCAGCGATTGCGTCGTCGATCCATTTGCTCAGCCTCTCGCGCGCGCCGAACGCGGCGTACAGATCGAACAGCTTCTTCACCGTCGCGCCGATCGGCTGCTTCTCGCTCGACCGCAGGTGCGCGACGAACGGATCGAGCTTCTCGACGACGCCTCGCCGAAGCGCGTCCATCGCCACGCTCTCATCGTCCTGAACGCGCGACGGTATTTGGGAGCGCGAGGCTCCTGCCGAGCCGCGGTTTGCCCGTGAATTCGGCTCGGCGGGAGCCTCGCCCCCCCGGCTGTCGACGCGATCGTCATCCTCGCGCGCGCGTGTCAGATCGCGGCGGTAATTCCACGGCTCCGCCACCGTCCACGCCAGCACGCCCCGCAGACGGTGCGTCAGAACGTAGTTCTCCAGCCGCTCCGCCTGATCGAACGACAGCCCGGCAAGGCCGCTCTTGACCAGCATCGTCATCGCATCGTGCGGCCACCCCGATCGCGCGATCTGAAACACCGCCCGCGTGAACTGGATCAGTGGATGATGCGACGCCGATCGGCGGCGGTCGACGAAGAAGGGGATCGCGTGCTCGCGGAAGCCGGCGTTGATCAGCTCCTGATAATCGTCGATCTCCCGCACAAGCACCGCGATGTCGCGCAGACGAAGACCTTGTCGCAGCAGGTCGCGGATGCGCCGCGCCGCGGCATCCACTTCCCCGCGGCGATCCGGAGCTTCGACCAGCTCGACGGGAACGGTCGCTGCCGCGTGATCCGCGGGCTCCGCTGCGCTACGCCCCGGG
>JAICTV010000280.1 GCA_025936175.1 Phycisphaerae bacterium | reverse complement strand
TGCTTGGCGCGTGCGGCCGCATTGTGGTGTTCGGACAGACGGTCGGGCTCCGGCATCCGCACACTATCCGTTTGGGCGACAACGTCGCCATCGACGACAACTGCCTGATCGACGCGAAAGGGGAGTCGAACGCCGGGATCACGATCGGCTCCGGCGTGTTCATCGGACGCAATTCGATCCTGTCGTGCAAGAACGGAGATATCAGCATCGGCGACGCGGCCAACATCGGATTCAACTGCGAGGTCTTCTCCGCAAGCCAGGTCGCGATCGGCGCCGCGACGCTGCTCGCCGCGTATTGTTACGTGATCGGCGGCGATCACGACGTCAGCGATCCGGCGGCCCCGGTGCTGGAGCAGGGGAGACGGTCTGCCGGGGTGACGATTGGGAGCGGCGCGTGGCTCGGCGCGGGCGCGAAGATCCTCGACGGCGTCGTGCTTGGCGACGGGGCGATCGTGGGCGCCGGCGCTGTGGTCCGTGAAGCGGTGCCCGCCGGCGCAATCGCCGCCGGCGTGCCGGCGCGGATCGTTGGCCAGCGGGGCGTCGCGCGGTAATGGCGGAGCGTCCGTTGCGGATCCTGCAGGTCTGCGACCACCTGGGCTGGGAAGGGTCGCGGATGCACGGCGTCAAGCGGCTCTTTGCGTGGATGATTCCGCGGTTCGACCGCTCACGCTATGAGGTCTCGCTCGTCAGCCTCCGCAAACGCGATCTCTCGGAAGAGACGCTGGACGCGCTCGGCATCGACATTCAGTACCTGCACAAATCGAAGTTCGATCCGGCCACGCTGACCGCGCTGCTCAAGATCATCGACCGCAAGCAGATCGACGTTCTGCACCTGCACGGCTATGGCGCGACGACGTTCGGGCGGCTGGCGGGGAAGATGCGCGGGCTGCCGACAATCCTGCACGAGCACGCGAACCTGACCGACACGCCGTGGTTTCAGAAAGTTGCGGATCGTCTGCTCGCGCCGTCCACCGATCTCGCGATCGCGGTGTCGAAGAGCACCGCGGAGTTCGTCATCCGCGCGCGGCAGATGCCGCCCGAGCGGGTCAAGGTCGTGTATCTCGGCGTGCCGCTCGAGGAGTTCAGCCGTCCTCGTTCGGAGGAAGACATACGCTCCGCGCGGACGGAACTCGGCGTGCGGCCGGGCGAGACCGTCGTCGGCACCGTGACGCGGCTGCACGATTCCAAGGGCAACAACTACCTGATCGATGCGGCCCGCGAGGTGCTGAACCAGCGGCCGAACGCGCGCTTCTTCGTGTTTGGCGAAGGGCCGCTCCGCCCCGAACTCGAGGCGCAGGCGCGGGCGCTCGGGCTGGGCGACCGGTTCGTATTCGGCGGCTTCACCAAGGACGTGGCGCGGACCGTCTCCGCGTTCGACATGAGCGTGTTCCCATCGCTCTGGGAAGGGACGCCGCTCACCGTCTTCGAAGCGCTCGCGATGGGGAAGCCTATCGTGGCAACGGATGCGGACGGACTCGTCGACGTGCTGACGGCCGAACAGGACGCGGTGATCGTCCCGAAGCGTGACGCGGCGGCGCTCGCCGCCGGAATCGTGCGGCTGATCGACAGCGAGCCGGATCGCGTTCGGCTCTCGGCCGCGGCGCGGCAGACGGGGCAGCACTACGACATCGCGGCGTTCGTGCGCAAGATGGAGCGTCTCTACGATCTGCTGCACGAGGTGTCGCGAAAGACGAAGCGACAGGGAGTGCTGCGGGCCGACCTCTCGTTTCTGACGGAGGGGGCGCGCGCGTGATGCCGTCGACGGGCGCCCCCGCCGGCGTCACGCCGATGTCGCTCAGGCCGGGGCTGCTCCTGGCGACGGTGTTCCTGTGCGTCTACGGCGGCCTCGCGCTCACGGTCGATTTCCCGAAAGCCGCGTTCGGGTTTCAGAGCGACGAAGCGACGTATTACATGATGGGGTACAGCCTTGCCGAGGACGGCGACCTCGCGTATCGCAAGGAGGATCTCGTCCGCGTCTGGCGCGAATTTCCCGGCGGCCCTGCCGGCGTGTTCCTGAAGAAGGGCCACACGCTGAAGGGCGGTCCGGATCCCGATCCCTCGCGGTACTTCTACGGCAAGTCCTTCATCTATCCGCTTGCCGCGGCGCCATTCGTGAAGCTGTTCGGCACGAACGGCTTTCTCGTGCTGCACGCGCTGCTGGTGTCGATCGTGCTGCTGTGCAGCTACCTGTTCCTGCACGCGCGAGCGCGGGCCGCGACCTCCGCGCTTCTCGCCGGCGCGTTCGTCATGGCCAGCGTGGTTCCGGTGTACTTCGTCTGGATCATGCCGGAGGTCTTCAACTTCTCGCTGGCGCTGCTCGCCTTCTTCTGCTGGCTGTACAAAGAAGTCGCAGACACTGCGCGATCGCCGCGCGGCACCGCGTGGCTGTTCACGCGGCGCAGCGATCTCGTCTGTGCCGCGCTTCTCGGAATCGATACGTTCTCGAAACCGACCAACGCCCTGCTCTTTGCCGCGCCGGTGCTCTGGTGGCTGTTGCGGGCGATTCGCCGGCGAACGAGCGTCAGCGATCATCAGCCTTCAAGGCCTGGCCGCCGGGTCGTGACCCGCACGCTCATCCCGTCGCTGCTCGTGTTCATCGTCTTCGCCGGCGGCCTGTTCGCCGTGAACATGGCCGTCAGCGGCGAGTGGAACTACCAGGGCGGCGAGCGGAACACGTACTACTTCGAGTTCCCGTTCCAGAACGCCGTGCCGCAGCACGATCTCGGGCTCACGAAGTCGCGCGAAGGCGTGATGGGCAACATCATCTTCAATCCGCGGACGTTTGCCTCCAACCTCGCGCACAACCTCGAGTACTTCTTCATCGGCCGATACACAGGTCTTCTCGGCTACTTCTTCCCCGCAGTGTTCGCGATCGTCGCGTTCTTCGCGGCGCCCCGCCGGCGCCCCGGGTGGCAGTGGCTGGTGCTCGCGGCCGGACTGCTGCAGGGCATCATCTTCATCGTCGCGACCCCCTATACCTGGCACGGCGGAGGCGTCGGCAATCGATACTTCTTCAGCGGCTACGGCGTGATGCTGTTCGTGCTGCCGCCGATCGAATCCCTGGCGGCGGCGCTGACGCCATGGATCGCCGGCGGCGTGTTCGTCTCGGCCATGGTGCTCAATCCGTTCGTCGCGTCGTTTCGTCCGGCGGACAACGCCAAGAGCGGCCTGCTTCGGCTGCTGCCCGTGGAGCTGACGCTCGTCAACGACCTGCCGGTCAACACGGATCCGGACCACGCCCGCCTCTGGTTCGGCGACAACCCGGGCAAGGGCGATCCGGGCTTCCTCGTGTACTTCCTCGACGACAACGCTTACGGCAGGGAAGCGGACAAGAGCTTCTGGACACGCGGCGATTCGAAGGCGGAGTTCATCATCAAGACGGATCGCCCGATGCGCCGCGCCATCTTTACGCTGACGTCCGGTCCGAAGTCGGCGGATGTCACCGTCGCCGTCGGCGGCCGCTCGGAGCGTGTGCACCTGGATCCCGGCCAGACGCGACAGGTGGCACTCGCGATGCCGCCGGGCACGCCGTTCGAAAAGGAAGTGCAGGCGCTCGTGTGGCTCGCATCGGTCTCGTGCGACAGCGGCTTCACGCCCATTTTCTACGACCCGCAGTCGAGCGATTCCAGGTATCTCGGCGTGCGGGTGCATCCAGAGCTCGAGCTGCGCCCGCAATGAGGATTGCCGTCGTCACCTCGAGTCCGCCGATGGCCGAAGGCGGCCATCTCGTGATCGCGCGCGAGCTGACGCGCGCGCTGCAGGAGGCCGGACACCAGGCGCACGTCATCGTGACGCCGCAGAATCCGTTCGGGCAGCAGGCGTCCGCGTACGTCGCGACGTGGCTGACCAACGTCCGATCGACGGAAGGGCAGCCAATCGATCAGGTGATCAGCTTGCGGTATCCGAGCTACGCCGTGCGGCATCCGCGGCACGTCTGCTGGCTCAACCACACGATGCGGGAGTACTACGATCTCTGGGATCGTTTCAGCGCGACGCTGTCGCCGCAGGGACGGCTGAAGGAGCGCGCGCGGCGCGCCGCCATCCATGCGACGGATCGGTACCTGCTCACGCACAACGTCAACAGGTTGTTCTTCCAGTCGAACACGATTCGCGAGCGCTACACCATGTGGCGGTCGCTCGAGGCCAGCGTCCTGTATCCGCCCGCGCCGCAGCGCGCGTACCGGTGCGACGGATACGGCGCGGATTTCTTCCTCGTCTCGCGGTTGACGGCGCTCAAACGCGCTGACCTCCTGATTCGCGCGCTCGCCATGCCGGACGGTGCGGGCCTGACGTGCGCGATTGCCGGCGGCGGGGACGAGTCCAGTTCGTTGAAAGTGCTTGCGCGCGACGCCGGCGTCGCCTCGCGCGTCACGTTTCTTGGCCGGATCGATGAGGACGAGCTGCTGCGGCGGCTGTCCACGTGCCGCGCCGTCGTGTTTCCGCCACTGCAGGAAGATTACGGGTTCGTGACCGTCGAAGCCTTTGCGTCCCGGAAGGCCGTCGTCACGTGCCGCGACTCCGGCGGGCCGGCGGAGCTCGTCCAGGATGCCGTGACCGGCCTCATCGTCGATCCCACGCCTCAGGCGCTTGCCCGCGCTCTTCGCCGGCTGGCGGACGACCGCGCGTTCGCGGAGCGGCTCGGTGCGGCTGCTGAAAGCCGCGGCGCGCAGTTCACCTGGCAGGGTGCAGTGCAACAACTGGCGAATTGGTAAATTGGTGGATTGGTTATGCCCTACGCAAGCGAGCTGGAAACCCGCATCGCCCGGAAAGTCACGCGCGCGATCACCGAACACAACCTGATCGAGGACGGCGACCGGGTCATGGTCGGCCTCTCGGGCGGCAAGGACAGCTGGGCGCTGATGCAGGTGCTCGATGTGCTCCGCCGCCGGGCGCCGATCGCCTTTTCGCTCGTCGCCGTGAACATCGATTCGGGATACGAGGGCTACCAGCATCACAAACTCACCGAGGCGTGTGCCGCGCGAGGGTGGGAACTCCACGTCGAGCACACGGAGATCGGCGAGGCGATCGACGACATTCTCGACGAGACGGCGACCCCCTGCTCGCTCTGCGCGCGGCTGCGCCGCGGGGCGCTGTATCGGCTGGCCACGCAGGTCGGCGCGACCAAGATCGCCCTCGGCCATCACGCTGACGACTTCATCGAAACGCTGCTGCTGAACGTGTTCTTCCAGGGATCGATCAAGGCGATGCCCGCCCGCCTCGTCTCGGACAACGGCGCACACGTCGTGATCCGGCCGCTCGTCTACGTCACCGAAGCGGAAGCCATGAAATACGCGAAGGCGTCGGCGCTGCCGATCATCGGCTGCTGCTGCCGCGCCTGCGGCGACCTGAGCCTGCAGCGCCAGCGGGTCAAACGGCTCATCGCGGAGCTCGAAGTCGAGCACCCGGCCATCAAGAATTCGATGCTGCGCGCGCTCGGCAACGTCGCGCCGCGCCATCTGCTCGACCGACGGCTGGATCAAGGGTCTGATTTCGAGCGGCGCCCGACCGAAACGGCCGTGCCCGACGTCAAAGACATCAAACGGCAACTGCGAGTCACGGAGGTGAGATGAGACAGAGAGTGTGGGTGGGCGCGATCGCACTGGTGATCGCCTGTGCGGCACCAGTCTTCGCGCAGCAGCGCCCGCTGGTTACCGAAGACCCCGAGACGGTCGGCTCGGGCAACATCCTGATCGAGGGCGGCTTCGACGAGTGGCGCGACGTGACGTATCCAGCGTCGGGTCTCGAAGGCAACCTCATTCGCTTCCCAACGCTCGGCGTCAGCTTCGGCGTTGGCTCGATCGCCGAGCTGCAAATCGACGGCGGCCTTTATAACCATCTTCACGTGACGCATCGCCTCGGCGGTCCGCTTGCCGGCGAGATGAACTTCACCGGCGATTCGACGCACGACGTCGAGGACATCGTCGTCGCCACCAAGATCCGCGTCCTGTCAGAGGAGGCCGGCCGCCCTGCGGTGGGAATCCGTTTCGCGACGCGCCTGCCGAATGCCGGCAACGAGAGCGGCCTCGGCCTCGACACGAC
>JAICTV010000330.1 GCA_025936175.1 Phycisphaerae bacterium | reverse complement strand
GGCCGACGCGATCGGTTACGCGGGACAGTACGCGGCAGGCGAAGTTTCCTTCGTCAACGGCCGGCTGCACATCTGGCGGTGGACGACGACCGACCCGTCCTTGGCCGCAAAGACGTGGTGGGCGGGCTGGCGATACTCTGCGCCTGCTCCGACGAACAGTTGGGCCTACCGCATCCCCGGTCACACGATTACGTCCTCGTTCAGTTTCGCAGGCACGACTTACCTGCGCCACCGCTTCCCGCCCGCAGGTGCAGTCCCTGCAGCGGCCGGCGACACGGTCTGGTACTTCCACACGCCCGCCTGGATCGTTGTACTGGCGACGGCAGCACTGCCGGCGTGGTGGGTATGCCGGCGGCGCCGCGAGCGGACGAATTGGGCGCGTAACCTGGGGTTGTGCCCGGCGTGCGGCTACGACCTCCGCGCCAGCGCCGACCGATGTCCGGAATGTGGCTCTGCACCCGTTCGACCGCCGCATAACCTGCCGATGCACCGGACCGGGCCGGCGGTATAGTTTCTCTCGCTCGGGCGCGGAACGGTGCCGGCCCGGCCGGTGATCGGCCCAACGTTATCCGGCATGGACTGCGGTTTCTCGTAGCGGTGCGTCGTCGGAGAATGTCGGATTGAAACGGGTGTGTTACATTTTGCTCGGGCTGACGCTTGCCGCGACGATTCTAACCTACTTCGTCTGGTGGCCGCGGGGGTTTGTCTTCGCCGCAACGGGACTGGTGACGGTCGTGACGTATGCGCTTCGGGAGCCCGCGTCGCGTGCTCACATCTTGTCGCCGCCAAGACCCACGCCGCCGGGGATCTGTCCAAAGTGTGGTTATGATCTGCGCGCCACGCCGGGCCGCTGCCCCGAATGCGGGACGGTTTCCGGTGAGTCTTGCAAGAATCCGTGATGAAACGGGATCGGGACCGCCCACGCGCGTGTTCCACACGCCAAAGCGCCAAAGGTCATTTGCAGGTGCGACGCCTGCGTCGCGCTCGACGATCCGCCAGGGAGGGCTCAAGCCCTTCAGCCACGTCATGAATCGCAGCTCGCGCGAAACGTTTGGCTACGCGGGCGGCAATTGTCGCGGATCGCACATGTTCGCGGGGCTGAGCAGGTCGTCCAGCTTCTCCTTGGTCAGCCAGCCTTTCTTCAGCACGAGGTCGTAGACGCTTCCGCCGCTCGCCAGGGCTTCCTTCGCGATCGACGCGCTCTTCTCGTACCCGATGACGGGGTTGAGCGCGGTCACCAGGCCGATCGAGTTCTCGACATACTGCCGGCAGCGCGCCTCGTTCGCCTTGATGCCGTTGATGCAGCGCGCCACCAGCGTCACGCAGGCGTTCTTGAGGATCATCAGCCCGTGCAGCAGATCGTAGGCGATGATCGGCTCGGCCATGTTGAGCTCCAGTTCGCTCGCTTCCGATGCCATCGAGATCGTCACGTCGTAGCCGATGATCTGATAACAAATCTGATTGACGAGCTCCGGGATGACGGGGTTGACCTTGCCCGGCATGATCGAGGAGCCGGGCTGCATCGGCGGGAGCTGGATCTCATACAGCCCGCAGCGCGGGCCGGAGCTGAGCCAGCGGAGATCGTTGCACATCTTGGAGATCTGCACGGCGGCGCGCTTGAGCGTTGCGGCCATCTGCGCGAAGGCGCCGGAATCCTGCGTCGCCTCAACGAGGTTGAGCGCTTTCTTCAGCGGCAAGCCCGTCAGCGCGGCGAGCTTCTTCGTCACGAGGTCGGCGTAGCCGGGCGGACTGTTGATGCCGGTGCCGATCGCGGTCGCGCCCATGTTGAGGTCGTAAAACTCCTCGGCGGATCGCGCGAGTGCCGCCATGGCGGTGTCGATCATGACGGCGTAGGCGCCGAACTCCTGCCCGAGGGTCATCGGGACGGCGTCCTGGTTTTCGGTGCGGCCCATCTTCAAGACGTGCGCGAACTCCTTCGCCTTCGCATCGAGCGAAGCGCGCAGTTCACGCATCGCGCCGAGTGTGTCTTTGAGCGCGAACAGCACCGCCAGCTTGATCGCCGTGGGATACGCGTCGTTAGTGGACTGCGAACAGTTGACGTGATCGTTGGGGTGCAGGTGCTGGTAGTCGCCCTTGGCGTGGCCCATCAGTTCCAGTCCGCGGTTGGCGATGACCTCGTTGGCGTTCATGTTCGTGGACGTGCCCGCGCCGCCCTGCATCATGTCCACGATGAAGTGTTCATGAAACTTGCCGTCGAGGATCTCGTCACACGCCCGGCAGATGGCGTCGGCGATTTTTCCATCGAGACATTTCAGCTCCGCGTTCGCCTGGGCCGCCCCTTTTTTCACATGGGCGAGCGCTTTGACGAAGTGAGCGAAGTTGCGCAGCGGCACGCCGGAGATCGCGAAGTTCTCCCGCGCGCGCACCGTCTGCACGCCATAGTACGCGCTGTTGGGGATCTCGCGCTCGCCCAGCGAATCGTGTTCGGTGCGGTAGGAGGTGATCTGCGGGGCGCGCTCGGCCTGATCGGCCAGGTGCTCCGACGCGGCGCGGAGGCGGTCACTGATCCGCTGCGCGACGCGGGCGACGATGCGATAGTAGATGTCCGGCTTGGTCGCCCGAACTTCCTCCAGTACCGCGCGCGGCACCTGGTGCACCTGGGCGCCGCTCCCGCGCGCCACCGCGCTGGCGGAATGGGCGGTGCCGCCGAGCAAGATCCCTTCGGCGATCAGCGCGCCCTGCGACAGCGTCGCCAACTGCGTCTGCCGGCCGTGCAGGCCGCGGACGATATCGACTTCACCCTCCGTGACGATCCCCATCCACTCGCGCGGCGTCGATTCGTGGAAGAGGGATGCTCCGCCTTCGTAGCGCACCGTCTCGCCGCGCTTCACGATCGCCTGCAGCTCTTCGGTTGCTATTCCCATCGCCCGCGCGGGCGCTTCGAGTTGTTGCATGATGTCTGCCATGGTGAACGGCCTCCACTGCTAGAAGAACAGCTTCGCGATGATCAGCCCCGTGCCGACCGCGACGAGAGTCGAGATCAGCCCGGGCAGCATGAACGAGTGGTTGAGGACGTACTTCCCAATGCGGGTGGTGCCGCTGCGATCGAAATTGACGGCGGCGATGAGCGTGCCGTAGGTGGGGATGAAGAAGTATCCGTTGACCGCCGGGAACATGCCGGCCAATGCCGCGGGCGCCAGGCCGAGCGACAGGCCCAGCGGCATGAGCGTGCGCGCGGTCGCCGCCTGGCTGAAGAGGAGCATCGAGGTGACGAACAGGCCGACGGAGAAGAGCGCGGGGTACGCCTTGGCCATGTCGGACAGGCCGCCGATGATGACGTCCTTGTTGTCGGCAATAAACGTGTCGCCGAGCCAGGCGAGGCCGAGGATGCCGATGACGGCGGTCATGCCGGCCTGCGCGGTTTTCGTTTTCAGGATCTCGCCCGCCGGCGCGCCGGTGAAGACGAGCATCAGCGCCGCCAGCGCGAGCATGATGATGGCGATGGTCATGGGCATCGAAACGGTAACCGGTTTCGGCAACGCGATTTCCGGATCGCCGGAATCGGCCGGCTGCGCTGCGGCGATTGTCTGCGTCGTCGTCGCGGCGGCGACGGGCGCGGGCTTGGGCGCGGGCGGGGCCTCGCCGGGGACTGTTCGCAGGATCGGGAAGAGCCCGCACAGCACGATGACGAGCACGCCGCCGAGGAACATCGCCGCGGATAAACCTGCGCGGGTCTTGCCTTTGGCCTCGACGGTTTCGGTCGGCTTCACGTCTTCAGTGCCCGCCGGCTCGATCTCGCCGCGTGCCAGCCGCCGCTGATATTCCGGATCCTGTTCCAGCTCGACGCCGACGTGGTTCTGCACCAGCGCCGCGACGATCACGCCGATCAGCGTCGACGGAATGCAGATCGCCAGAATCTGCGCGAGGCCGATCCCGTGGCTCGACAAGACGGCGATCATCGCCGCCGTGGCTGCTGAGACGGGGCTGGCGGTGATCGCCTGCTGGGATGCGATCGTCGCCACCGCGATCGGCCGCTCCGGTCGCACCTTTCCCTTCATCGCCACCTCGTAAATCACCGGCAGCAGCGGATAAAACACGTGCCCGGTCCCGGCGAGAAACGTGAAGACGTACGCGACCACCGGCGCGATGATCGTCACGTGCTTCGGGCTCTTGCGGATGATGCCGGCGGCGATGCGCACGAGGTAATCGATCCCGCCCGCCGCCTCCATGGCCGAAGCGGC
>JAICTV010000081.1 GCA_025936175.1 Phycisphaerae bacterium | reverse complement strand
GCATCTGCTACGGGATGCAAATCGGCGCGCAGATTCTGGGTGGTCAGGTGAAGCCGGCGAAGGCGCGCGAGTATGGGCGGGCGAAGTTGAAGGTGACGACCACTGACCCGCTCGTCCGCGGTCTGCCGCAGGAGACGACCGTCTGGATGAGCCACGGCGATCAGGTCCACGATCTCCCCGCCGATTTCATTCCGCTCGCGACGACACCGACGTGTCCCTTCGCCGCCGCGCGTCACAAGACGCGGCCGTTCTATGGCGTGCAGTTTCACCCCGAGGTCACGCACACGCCGCGCGGCGAGCAACTGTTTCAGAACTTCCTGTACGAGATCTGCCATTGCTCCGGCTCGTGGACGATGGGGAACTTCGTCGAACAGACGATCGCGACCGTGCGCAAACAGGTCGGCGGCGGCAAGGTGATCTGCGGCCTGTCGGGCGGCGTCGATTCCTCCGTCGTCGCGGCGCTGCTGCATAAGGCGCTGGGCAATCAACTCACCTGCATCTTCGTCGACAACGGATTACTCCGAAAGAATGAGCGGCAGGTCGTCGAGTCCACCTTCCGCGATCACTTCCGCGTCAACTTGATCGTCAGCGACGCGAGCGAGCAGTTCCTTTCCGCGCTCAAAGGCGTCATCGATCCGCAGCAGAAACGAAAAATCATCGGCAAGGAGTTCATCGACGCGTTCAAGCGCGAGGCGACAAGCATCCCCGGCGCCAAGTTCCTCGCGCAGGGCACGCTCTATCCGGACGTCATCGAATCCGGCCACGGCTACGCCGGCACCGCGGCGAACATCAAACTGCATCACAACGTCGGCGGCTTGCCGGAGGAACTGGGCTTCGAACTGGTCGAACCACTGCGCGAGCTGTTCAAGGACGAAGTTCGCCAGGTCGGCGAGGTGCTCGGACTGCCGGAGAATCTCGTGTGGCGGCATCCGTTCCCCGGCCCCGGTTTGGCGGTTCGCGTGATCGGCGAGGTCACGCCCGAGCGGCTTCGCGTCCTGCGGGATGCCGACGAGATCGTGCTGGAAGAACTGATCGCCGCCAATCTGTATCGCAAGACCGCCCAGGTCTTCGCCGTGCTCCTCCCGATCGGTACGGTCGGCGTGATGGGCGACGCGCGCAGCTACGACTGCGTCGTCGCCATCCGCGCCGTCGAGAGTCGAGATTTCATGACGGAGGACTGGGCGAGAATCACTTTAGATACGCTGGCGACGATGAGCAATCGGATCTTCTACGAAGTCCGCGGCGTGAACCGCGTCGTCTACGACATCAGCTCCAAACCGCCGGCGACGATCGAGTGGGAATAGCTGCCTTAGCGGCTTATGCGGATGCCGATTAATCCGGGCGCTGGTCGAAAGGAATGTCATCCTGAGGTACTCCGAAGGATCTGCGTTCGATGTACTCCACGGCCAGATCCTTCGCAGTACCTCAGGATGACAAGCGCGCGTTTTAATCCCGAGTGGTATTAGGCGTCTCGCCCGAGCGTTCGGAGCGAAGCGATCTTCAGCATCATCGGAAGCGGCTCAAGCCGCGAATGCTCGGGCGAGGCGCCCAAGCCACGGGTTAAACGTCGTCCTCTTCGCTCTCCTTCACGATCGGGCGCGCGGGCGGGCGGGTGAAGGGCAAAGGTTTCGCGCCCGCGGCGCTGTCGCCGGGCGAAATCGTGTCGGCGTTGCTGATCTTCGGCGAGGGCGTCGGCAGCGGACGCGTCGATGAGCTGCCGTTGCGGACCTTCATCGCGGCGCGGTTGGGCGACATCTTGATCGCCTCTTCCGGGCTCGCGGGTCGCGGCGGGACATAGCCCCGCGCGCGGAACTTCACGTGAACCTTGCCGATCGTGATCACGTCACCGTGATTGAGCGGCGTGCGACCCTCGGTCTTCCTGGCGTTGACGTAAGTGCCGTTGCGGCTGCCGAGATCAGTCACCACCCAGCCGTCGCCCTCGAGCGCTTCCTCGAGCTGGCAGTGCCGCCGCGAGAGTTGCGGGTCCTCGATCCAGATGTCGCAGTCGAGACTTCGGCCGAGGGTGGTGGTGGCCACCAGAGGCTTGCGTTGAACCTCCGTGTGATTGACGACGATCGTCAGATAGGGCCCGCCCCAGTCCCGGGGCTCCCCGCCGCCGCGGCTCATACCATTCTTATACCATACGATTTGCGAATTCGGCGAATTTGTGCGGGCGGCGTGCGTCTATTGATAAAAGGCGGCAGGCACGAATGTCTGTCCCAGTCCCGGAGCCTGCGATGACGGAAACCAACCTCCTGAGCGATTACGCGAGCCGCAAAGATCCCGAAGCCTTCGCCAGGATCGTCCAGCGATACCAGCGTCTGATCTTGGCGACGTGCCGTCGGATCGTCCATCAGCCGCAAGACGTGGACGACGCCGTCCAGGAGACGTTCCTTCGACTTGCTCAGAAGGCGGGGGAGCTGCACAGCAATCTGGGCGCGTGGCTGCATCGATGCGCGGTGAACGTTTCGACGGACCTCAATCGCCGTCGATCGACCCGCGCGAAGCACGAATCCGCCGCCGCCGCCGCGCTCACGGCGGCAAAGGGCGGGGCCGCGGCCGCGGACAATCCGCAGCAGACGCTCGCGGAGCTGCGCGAGCATCTCGACATGGCGATGACGAAGCTGGACGACGATCAGCGCGAGCTGATCATCCAGCGTTATTTCGTCGGCCGGCCGCAGGTTGAGCTGGCGAGCGACGCGGGCGTCTCGCCTTCGACAATTTCGACCCGGCTCGACCAGGCGATCGAGGCGCTGAGGCGGCAGTTGAGCCAGACGAACGCGGGCGTCGCTGTCGCGGGCATTGGCGTGGTGAAGCTGGCGACGTTGCTCGAAGCCGAAGCCGCATCCGCCGCCGCCGTACCGGCGACGCTGACGGCAAATCTGATGAAGATCGGGTTGACCGGCGTGACGTCATCCGCCTCGGCGGTGGTGGGGATGACCCTCGTGACGAAGGTGCTGATCGGACTGGCGGCGGCCATTCTTCTCGGCAGCGGGATCATCGCGGCGGTCGCTTCTCGTCACCGAAACGATCAGGCGAAACTTCCGGATGCCGGCGCTGCGGCGACTTCGTCGGTCGTCGGCATCACGACCGGCGGGAATGCTTCGTCGCCGCAGCCGCCCAACTGGAGCGCGACCGCGCCCGCAACGCAGCCGGCGGTCCTCTCCGGCCGCATCACCGATTCGAGCGGCAAACCCGTCGCCAACGCCGTCGTCACGCTGCAAGGATCTTCCGGCGCGTCCGCGACGACCGATGCCAACGGCGACTATGCGTTCCCGACGATCCGCGGCGCGGGCGAGAACCGCATCGGCGTTACCGCCGACGGATATCTGCCGATCGAGCCGTGGGTCAGCAACGATCCCGGCATTCGCCTCATGCCCACGTCGCAAGCGAAGCGAGACATCGTGCTCGAGCGTGGCGTGCGGATCGACGTGAAGGTGACCGACGTGACGGGCGCGCCGGTTCGCGGCGCGGATATCGACGTCGCGATCGCCGACGGGGAGCGATACGGGCGGCGAGAGGTTGAACGTCAATCGACCAACGAGTTCGGCCTGGCCGGCGTCACGATTCGCCCGTCGAAGTCGCCGGTGATCGTCGCCGCGACGAAGGCGAAGCATCAGCCGGTGCACGCGATGCTTAAGGCCGAGTCGGTCGATCGGCCGCAGTCGGTCGAGCTGGTGCTGACGCCCGGCGTGGCGGTGAAGGGCGTCGCGATCTGCAGCGACGGCAAACCCGCCTACGGGTGGAAGATGTTCGCGTATCCGGAGTGGTGGAAGTCGAACTACATCCCGCCGCAGGCGGACATCGACAAGGAGGGGAACTTCACGCTCACCGACGTCGGCGCTGGCCCGTATCAGGTGCACGTGATGATGGGGAACATGAGCCACGAGGTCGCGAGCATGACGTTTCCGCCGCCGACGCAGCCGTTTCACGTGGACATCCCGCATCCGTCGCCGGCGTCGCAGGTGAAGGTGACGGGGCGCGTGCGCGTCACGGGCAATCAGCCGAGCTACATCCAGGTCCAAGCAATGGGGGTCGGCGGGAGCCGCGACTTCTTTGACGCGCAGGTGAACTTCGATCGCGGCACCGACGGTCGCGCCGCCGGGCGCATCCGCGTCGGCGCGGCGACGAAGAACAACGTTCGCGAAGGCAGCTACACGTTCGACGCGATTCCCGCCGGCACATATCGCATCTCGTTCGAGTCGCCGGAGCTCGAGCACAAGGTGATCGAGAAGGTGCAGTTGCCGGGCGAGCTGCCGGTGGTCGATCTGGTAGTGAAAGGCAAGCCGCACCTCGCCGGGATCGTGCGCGACGGCGCGACCGGCAAACCCGTGCCGCAGTTCGCCGTCCGCGCGAGCAAGATCGAGACGCTCGGCGGCGGGCAGAACTATGTGCAGGACGCGAAATGGTTGCAGATCGCCGATCCGACCGGACAGTTCGACATCGAGCTGGTCGGTCCCGGCATCTACCAAGTCCAGGCGTCGGCGGACAACTACGCGTGGCTCTGGAGCGATCGCATCCGCGTCGAAACCGGCGGCGACACCGTGAAGACGGAGCTGAAACTCACCGCCGGCGGATCGCTCGGCGGAGTCGTCGCGGATCCGTCTGGTAAGCCAGTCGGCGGCGCGAAAGTCATCGCGCTGTCGATGGCCCGCGCCGGTTACCGCGGCTACGCCGATCGCTTCGAAGGCGAAGCCGGCGCGATCGTCACCGACGCGCAGGGGCGTTTCACTTTGCCGCACCTCGCGCCGGGCGATGAGACGATCAAGATCGTCCATCCCGATTTCGCGTCGCGGGTGGCGAAGAACTTCAAGATCGTCGACGCCAAGCCCACCGACGCGGGCACGATCACGCTCAAATCCGGCGGCAACGTCGAAGGCGTCGTCTACGACGAAGCCGGCAAGCCCGCCGGCGGAATCGTGCTGCAGTTCCAGGACGAGAGCGGCTACAGCGGCGGCGAGGACGAGCGCGCCGGCCGGCTCGCAACGGCGACGACCGATCAAGCCGGCCACTATCGCGTCGAGCACCTGCCGCAGGAAATCATCTGGGTGAATCTTGCCGAGCGATGGGATCACGGCGGGTGCGTGCGTCGCGTCGTTCGCCCACTCGATGGCCAGACGGCCAAGCTCGATTTCGGTGGAACGGTTCCGGTCAAAGGGCGGCTGGTTGCGGGGGGGCAGCCACTCGCCAATCAGAAGATCGAACTCACGGTCGAGTCGCAGTATTTCGGCGCGGTGATGGTCGTCGGACAGACGGATGATCAAGGCGGCTTTACCTTCCACGGCCCGCCGCCGGGACGCTACGCGCTTTTCGCACAGGCCAAGGGTGAGCGCGGCGAATGGGTGAGCGTGCGCGACGGCGTCGAGGTGACCGGTCAGCCGCAGGATCTCGGTGACATCGCGAGCGACGTCGGAGACGTCGTTATCACCGTGCAAGGGGACGACCCCGCGGCGGCGAAGTCGGTGCGATATCTTTCCGTCCAAACCGATTTGCCCAACCGCATGTGGCAGAACAGCGTCAGCAGCGCATCGCCCGAGCCCAACGCGGCGGACAAGTGGCGGGCGAAGAACGTGCCGGTCGGCAAGTTCCGCGTCGCCGCGCATCTCGCCGACGATTCGCCCGTGTCGCTGACCGCGCCGCTCGAGCGCAAGGCGGGCGCGGCCGAGACGCCGGTGACGTTGCGAATCCCCAAGCCGACGGCGACGCTCACCGTGAAGTTCAAAGCCGCCGGCGGCGACGAAGCGAGCGTGCAGCGAGCGCTGTCGCTGCGCAATGCCGACGACACGGTGTCGGCGTACGTTCATGTCGATCCCGCGAAGCCGACTGCCATCAAGCTGCCAGCCGGCACCTATCGGTCACTCGATTATGCGACCGCCAGGCCCAGTCCCGCGGTTGGTCCGATCGAGTTGAAGGACGGCGAAACGCGCGAGATTGAAGTAGACCTGTCAGCGATGTCGTCGGCGAAATCGGGTGCGACGACGACTTCGGTGCAGCTCGTTGCATGGACAGCCGACGGTGTTCTCATGGCGGGTGCGCAGCCTCGCTTGCTCGACGCGGACGGAAAAACAGTTGAGTCAACAGGGACCTCCGGCGTCGGCCCGACCTTCGCCGTCGCGCCCGGGAAATACCGCGCGGTGCTCGATCGCCCCGGCGGCGGCGAGCCGTTCACGCAGGAGGTGGATGTCAGCGCCGTCGCGCAGAAGGCGAAGATCGGACGATGGGAGCCGATCCATCTCATCGTGCCCGATCGCTAGAATGTTCGCATGGATGAGCAGGAACGGGTGGCGATCGGCATCATCGGGTTCGGACGGATCGGCGCCGAGCACGCGGGATGGATCAGCCGCACCAGCAACGCGCGCGTAGCGGCGGTCGCCGATCCGACGCCCGCCCGCCGCGCGATCGCGGAGCAGCACGGCCTGAAGACGTATGACAATCCGGGGGGAATTTTGGATGACGATTCGATCGATGCCGTGCTGATCTCCACGCCGACGGCGATGCATCACGCCGACGCGTCGAGTGCGCTGCGCGCGGGCAAGCACGTCATGATCGAGAAGCCGATGGCACTCGATGAGCCACAGGCGCGAGACCTTGTCGAGTTGGCGGAGAAGCAGCAGCGTATCCTCAGCGTCTTCCACAACCGCCGCTGGGACATCGACTATCTCACGGTCAAGCGCGCCATCGAGGCCGGCGTATTCGGAAGCGTGATCAACATCGAAAGCCGCATCGGGCAGTGGGCCTCGTGCGTCGGTCCGGCGGCGAAAGAATGGCGCCCGGGGTGGCGCAACGAGGCGAGCTTCGGCGGCGGGGGACTTTACGACTGGGGAAGTCATTTCATCGATCAGCTCTGGCAAATGATGCTCCCGGCGAAGGTGGTGCGGGTCTTCGCGCAGCTCCGCGGCAACGTCTGGTCGCGCGACTGCGACGACTTCGCCCGAGTCTGTCTCGATTTCGACAACGCAGGCGGAGGCCCGGGCGCCGTCGCGATCGTCGAGATCAACACGACGACGACGCGGCCGCTGCCGCGCTGGCACATCGACGGGACGCTGGGCTCGGCCGACGCGCCGCACAGCGCGAAGTTCGACCTGGAAACGTGGTCGAGTGTGAGCTTCGCGCCGGCTGACGGAAGCATGCCGCGACTACTCGCCAGGCCGCAAGACGCCGGCTTGACGGAGACGCAGATCTGGGAGCGATTCGCCTCCGCCGCGCGCGGCGAGGGTGAGCCGGCGGTGTCGGCGCGGAGCGTGCTGACGACGATGAAGCTGCTGGACGCCGCGCGGCGCAGCGGCGCGACCGGAACCGCCGTGCCCCTTTAGAGCCGATGCGTCGCTGCCGTCAGCTCGACTTTGCCGTTCGGCCGAAGCTTCACGCCCTCGGTCGTCAGCAGCTCGCGCTTCTTATCGAGCCCGCCCGCGAACCCGGTGAGCGATCCGTCGGAGCCGACGACGCGATGGCACGGGACCGCCGGCGCGTACGGATTTCTATTGAGCGCGTTGCCGACCGCGCGTGCGCCGTTGCACTTGAGCGCGCGGGCGATGTCGCCGTAGGTCACCACCTTGCCGCGCGGGATCCGCGCGGTGAGCGCCCAGACTTTCTGGTTGAACGTCATCCCGGGGAGGATCTTGCCGGCTTTGATCTCGCGTTCCATGATGCGACGACTGTAGCGCGCCCAGACGCGAGCGTCACGTGCGCAGGTCGAAGATTGGTTTAACTTTTTCCAGACCGGCGCGGGCATGGGTCGGACCATCGGCGGTTCATGCGCTGTAAGTATCCATTGGCGGGCAGGCGCACACCAGATTGCGGTCGCCGTACGGATTGTCGATCCGCGCAACGGCGGGCCAGAACTTGTGGTGTTTCGTCCACGGCGCGGGATACGCGGCGAGCTCGCGCGCGTACTTATGATTCCAGTCGTCGCTGATCACCGCGGCCGCGGTGTGCGGCGCGCCTTTAAGGACGTTGTCGGCGCGATCGGCCTGACCGTTCTCGATCGCGCGGATTTCTTCGCGGATGCGAATCAGCGCGTCGCAGAAGCGGTCGAGCTCCTGCTTCGATTCGGATTCCGTCGGCTCGATCATGAGCGTGCCCGGCACGGGCCAGCTCATCGTCGGCGCGTGGAAGCCGTAGTCCATCAGCCGCTTGGCGATGTCCTCGACTTTGATTCCCGCCGATCGCTCGAACTCGCGGCAGTCGAGGATGAACTCGTGCGCGCAGAACCCCTCGCGGCCGCGGAAGAGGACGGGGTAATGCGATTCGAGTTTCTTCGCCATGTAATTGGCGCTCAGGATCGCGATTTCGGTGGCGCGCTTGAGACCCGCCGCGCCCATCATCGCGATGTAGACCCAGGGAATGACGAGGATGGAGGCGCTTCCGCAGGGCGCTGCGCTGACGGGTCCCGGGGCGAAGCCCCGGGCTTTGGGCTCGCGCGGATCGGAGGGGAGGAAGGGCGCGAGATGTTGCGCGACCGCGATCGGTCCCATTCCGGGACCGCCGCCGCCGTGGGGAATGCAGAAGGTCTTGTGCAGGTTGAGGTGGCAGACGTCCGCGCCGATCGCGCCGGGACTCGTCAGTCCCACCTGCGCGTTCATGTTCGCGCCGTCCATGTAGACCTGCCCGCCGTGCTGATGGACGATCGCGCAGATTTCCTTGACCTGTTCCTCGAACACGCCGTGCGTGCTGGGGTAGGTGATCATCAGGCACGCGAGATCGCGCGCGTGCTGCTCGCAGAGGGATTTCAGATTCGAGATCTCGACGTTGCCCCGCTCGTCGCAGGCGACCGGGATGACCTTGAAACCGGCGATAACCGCGCTGGCGGGATTGGTTCCGTGTGCGCTGGTCGGGATCAGGCAGACGTTGCGATGCGCCTCGCCGCGCGATTCGTGATACGCGCGCATGGTGAGCAGCCCGGCGTATTCGCCTTGCGATCCCGCATTCGGCTGAAGCGAGACGGCGGCGAAGCCGGTGATGTCGGCGAGCCATTTCTCCAGGTCCGCGAACAGCCTCGCGTACCCCTGCGTCTGCTCCGCCGGGGCGAGCGGATGGAGGTTGGCGAACTCCGGCCACGTCACCGGGAACATCTCCGCGGTGGCGTTGAGCTTCATCGTGCACGAGCCGAGCGGGATCATCGAGTGCGTCAACGACAGGTCGCGCGACTCGAGCTTCTTGATGTAACGGAGCATCTCCGTTTCGGAGTGGTAGGAGTTGAAGACGGGGTGGGAGAGGAAGGGGGATTTGCGATTTGCAATTTGCGATTGCCGATTGAGCGGATCATTCAAATAGTCCGAAAGCCGAAATGGAAGCGGACCACCTGCTTCGAAGCACCGCAGAATCGCTTCGACGTCGGACAACGTGGTCGTTTCGTCGACCGAGACGCCGAGCGAACCGTCGTCATACTCGCGCAGGTTCAATGGGATCGCACGCCATGCGTCGAGAATACGGCGAGCATTAATGCCGCTCGTTTGGCTCAGACGAATGCGGAGCGTGTCAAAAAAAGAAGGTTCTACTCGATGCCCGAGTCCCGCTAGAGCGCGTGCCAGAATCGTCGCAATCGCATTTACCTTTTGAGCAATGCGTTTCAGCCCATACGGCCCGTGCCAGACGGCGTACATGCTGGCCATCACCGCCAGCAGCACCTGGGCGGTGCAGATGTTGCTGGTGGCTTTTTCGCGGCGGATGTGCTGCTCTCTGGTCTGCAGCGCGAGGCGATAAGCGGGAGCGCCGGCGGCGTCTTTGGAGACACCGACGATGCGGCCGGGCATCTTTCTCGCGTAGTCGTTTTTCGTGGACATAAAAGCGGCGTGGGGACCGCCGAAACCCATCGGCACGCCGAAACGCTGCGCCGAGCCGACGGCGATGTCGGCGCCGAATTCGCCCGGCGGCTTGATCAGCGTCAGCGCGAGCAGATCCGTCGCGTAGACGACGAGCGCGCCGGCGGCGTGCGCCGCTTCGACGATGTCGCTGTAGTCGACGATGCGGCCGTCAGTCGTCGGGTATTGGACGAGAACGCCGAAGGCATTTGCGATTTGCGATTTGCAATTTGCGATTGAAGAGACGACGCACTGGATGCCCATCGATCGCGCCCGCGTTCGCACGACGGCGATCGTCTGCGGATGACAATTGTCGGCGACGAGGAATGTCGTCTTCTTCTCATCCGTCACGATCGACCGGCACATCGCCATCGCCTCGGCCGCTGCCGTCGCTTCATCCAGCAACGAACTGTTCGCCAGCGGCAGCGCGGTCAGGTCCGCGACCATCGTCTGGAAATTCAGCAGCGCCTCGAGCCGGCCCTGCGCAATCTCCGCCTGATAGGGCGTGTACTGCGTGTACCAGCCGGGGTTTTCGATGATGTTTCGCTGAATGACCGGCGGCGTGATCGTGCCGTAGTAGCCCTGGCCAATGAACGACCGCGCGACCTGGTTCTTCCCCGCGATCGTCCGCAGTTCCTGCAGAACGTCGAACTCGCTGCGTGGCGGCCCGAGGTGCAGCGGCTCCTTCAGCCGAATCGACGGCGGCACTGTTTTGTCGATCAGCTCATCCAGTGATGACACGCCGAGCAGCGCGAGCATCTCGCGCATGTCCTCTACTCTGGGTCCGATGTGGCGCGGAACAAAACTGTCGTCAGGGATGTCGTTGGTGCTCATCGAGTCAGGCGATTCTAGGGCGGATCGCCTGCTTCTCAACAACGTGGCATGGGCGTCTCGCCCGTGCACTTGCGGCCAGAGCCGCGAATGCTCGTGCGAGATGCCATGCCACGTGGTGCGATGCGACGATCAATGCCCGGTCTTCTTCCGGTAATCATCCATCGAGAGAAGCTTGTCGAATTCGCCAGCGTTGCTCGGCTTGATCTTGATCATCCACCCGGCGTTGTACGGATCACTGTTGACCAGCCCCGGGTTCTTTGTCAGCTCGTTGTTGACGGCCGCGATGGTGCCGCTCACGCCGGTATACAAGTCGCTTGTTGCCTTGACCGATTCAATATCGCCCCAGCGCTGGTTGGCGGTAACGGTGTCGCCGACCTTCGGCAGCGCGACGTACGTGATGTCCGTCAGCTCGTCGGCGGCGATCTGCGTGATGCCGAGCGTGATCGTTCCGTCGGCTTCACGTTTATGCCATTCGTGCGACTCGAGGTAACGGTAATCTTTGGGTGCGTCGGGCATGGCTTTCTTTCGTAGCATGGCCGTCTCGGCCATGCCTGTTTGCGAACCAGCAAACTTCGAAACGGCATGGGCTCTCGCGCCCATGCTACTGAGCGCGCTTGTAGAACGGCAGCTTGACGACTTTCGCGGGAACCTGCGTACCTTTCAAGTCGGCGGCGAGCGTCGTGCCTTCGGTTGCGTGAGCGGCGTCGACGTAAGCCATCGCAATGCTCTTCTGCAGCGTCGGCGACATCGTGCCACTGGTGACTTCGCCGATCGGTTGACCGTTCAGCAGGACCGGTGTGCCTTGACGGGCGATGCGTTGGCCTTCGAGCTCGAGGCCGACGAGCCTCCGCTTGGGCCCGTCCGCCTGGATCTTGCGCAGCGGCTCGACGCCGATGAAGTCTTTGTTCAGATCGACGGCCCAGCCCAGGCCCGCCGAGAGCGGGTCGATCGTCTGCGTCAGTTCGTGCCCGTAGAGCGGCATGCCCGCCTCGAGACGCAGCGTGTCGCGGGCGCCGAGACCGGCAGGCTTGATCGTCGCATCGGGCTTGTCGGTCTTGCCGGCGATGAGCTTGATCGCCATGCCGGCGATCTTGGCGGGGATGATCACCTCCACCCCGTCTTCACCGGTGTAGCCGCTGCGAAAGATCGTGAACTTCAGCATCCCCATGTAGCTGCCGGACTCGAACTGATAGCGCTTGAGCGCCTTGATGTCCACCGGCAGTACGCCGGCGACGCGCTCGATCACCTTCGGCCCCTGCAGCGCGACCATCGCGGTGCCCTCGGTCTGATCGGACATGTCGAAGTCGAGGTCAAGATCGTGGCGGACCTTGGTGAAATGCTTGACCAGCTTCTCTCGATTGCTGGCGTTGCAAACGAGGATCCAGTTCTTCACGTCCCTGGAGATAATGACATCATCCATCACGCCGCCGCTCTCGTTGCAGACGAGCGAGTAACGGCTCTGGCCGGCTTTCTGCTCGGAGATGTTTCGCGTCAGCACCTTGTTGAGGAACGTGACCGCGTCCTTGCCGGAAAAATGCAGCCGGCCCATGTGCGAGACGTCGAAGATCGAGCCGCTCTTTCGCGTCTGCTCGTGCTCGTCCAGGATCGAGCGGTAGAGCAGCGGCATCTCCCAGCCGGCGAAGTCGACGAGCTTGGCGCCCTGCTGGACGTGAAAATCGTGGAAGGGCGTGTGCTTCAGCATCGACGCGAAGGTGTATCCGAGGGAAGGACATTTGTCATTAGTCCTCAGTCATTAGAGGTCACTCGTCAGGGACACACGCGTCGGCCATGCGCGCGGTCCCCGACGAATGACCAATGACTAATGACTTTTCCAATCAATCATCCGACGGCAGCAGGATGCTGTCGTTCGCGTCAACCGGCGACGCAGCCATCTTCTTGTCGGCGGTCGTGTAGATGTTATCCCGATTCACGCCGACGAACGGATTGCTCTCCCACGCCACGTGACCGTCGCCGTAGAGGATGTTCTGGCCGTCCTGGTCGTGATTGTGACTGTTGGCCTGACGCATATCCTTGGCGGACGACGTTGAAGTGGGGTGGAAGACGTTGTCGCCGTCGCCCTTGACGCCGGGCCCAACGTCCGCGGCAACGGCGTAATCGGCGCCGAGCGTGTTATCCCACTTCCAGCCCGCCTTGATCGCCGAATCGCTCGCGTAGGGATTCTGGAGCGCGTAGCTCAGGTTCTTCTTCACATCAGTGAAGTTCCAGCGGTTGATCGGTGCATTTGTCCCGCCGCCGTAGACATCCTTCTCCGCGTTCGACTCGGGACAGGTGAAGACTTCTGACGTGATGTCCTGCGTGCGGAGCAGCAGAAACATCGCACCAGTGACGTCGTTCTCCGCCTGCTCGTCAGCGGAGTTCACGCCGGTGCCCCAGGTCGGCGCGCGATAGGGGCCGGGAGAGACTTTCATCCGCGGGTAACCCCCTTTTTGATCGTTCGAATAGAGCAGTAACGCTTGGCCGATCTGGCGGAGGTTGCTGGCGCATTTCACGCGGTTGGAGCAGCCGGTGCTTCGACCACGCACGGGCAGAAAGAACGCGATGGCCAAAACGATGAGCGCCATCACCACCAGGACTTCGACGAGCGTTACACCACACGCGCAGCGCGAGCGCGGACGACGATTGTGTCGCGTCATGAGACGCCTCCTTATGAGAACGCGTCGCTGCCAAAGGTGGTTCTGCTGTCGTGCGCGCATCGAGAGCGCGGCGTGCGGGCGGGATCAACGTGCCGGCGGGGCTAACTCGATTGCGATGGACGTTTGCGGGACGCGGAGGAAACTCGATCGGCGGTTATCGATGATAAAAGATGATGGCGGATTCCACTGCCGCGATGTGCGGGTGGCGTTGCCGATTGTGGATCTCTCGCGTTTGGCAGGCGTCTCGTCGCGTTTGCGTTCGCACCGTAGCCGTCGCATCGATCGCTCGGGCCTGTCGCGCGTCATATGAGCGCTGCGGCGTAACCTCCTCGTGGCAAGCGACGACAGAACAAAAAATTTCGCCGACGACCGCCGCCGGCGGACGAGGATATTGTGACACCGCTTCCACACCTCGACCAGCAAAATCCGCGGCCCTGCGTCCAGTTTGATCTTTGTTCCGCCCCCCTCTATAAACCATCGCGTCCGATCGGCCGCCGCCCGCGCGATCGTCTCGGGGTGCGTGTGCGTGCGCGGCGGCATCCTGAGGTTGGTAGTGGGCCCATCTCCGCCGCAGATTCCTCCATCCGCAAAGCCTCGGCGTCGCGAGCGCGTCAGTTTCGGCGAAGATTTCCGCCGCTTCTTCGTCAAGGGGATGGCCGCCATCCTCCCGACGCTCATCACGCTCTGGCTCCTGGTCAAAGTGTGGGATTTCCTCTGGGAGGCGCTCGGACAGCACATCATCTTCGGCATCGGCGTGATCTGGCACGGCATCGGCGACCAGCCTTATGGATTCATCAGACGATACTGGGAAATCCATCCGGTGCTGGAGCACTGTGTCGGCGTGCTGCTGGCGGTGCTGCTGGTCTACATCGTCGGGGTGTTCGTCGGCAACTTCATCGGACGGACGTTCTATCGCCTGGCGGAAACCGCGGTCATGCGGATCCCGCTGGTGCGCGCGATCTACCCGGCGGTGAAGCAGGTGACCGATTTTCTGCTGACCAAGCGAGACACCGGCCAGTTCGCCGGCAGTCGCGTCGTCGCCGTGCAGCCGCACGCGCAGGCCATCTGGTCGATTGGATTAGTGACCGGTGCAGGACTCAAGTCGCTCAGCGACTCCGTCGGCGAAGACATGGTCAGCGTCTTCGTCCCATCGTCGCCGACCGCATTTAGCGGTTACGTGCTGGTCGTGTCGCGGCGGAACGTGGTCGAGTTGCCGCTGACGGTGGAAGAGGCGATGAGGCTCTTGATCAGCGGCGGCGTGATCGTTCCGGACGGCAACGTCGCTCAAGCCGCACAACCTGCGTCGTCGTCGCCGACATCCGAACCGGCACGATTGCCTCTGGCAGGGTGATCAAATTCACGCGGCTGAGTCCGACGGCGATGCGGCGCGGTGGTGGCGAATCTTTTCCGCTACAATGTGGGTGCAGGATGTTGTTCGGGTAGGTCGATCGAAGTGAGGAAAGGAGCGACAACGTGCTGGTAACGGTAACCTCGCGGCACATGGACGTGACGCCGCCGCTGAAAACGTACGCGGAGCAGAAGGCCACGAAGCTCAACAAGTATTACGATCGGATCCAGGAAGTCGAAGTCATTTTTGACAACGGGAAGGACAGCACGCGGGTCGAGATGATCGTCAACGCCGAGCACAAGAACACGTTCGTCGCCCACCACGACAACGGCGACGCGTACGCCTGCATCGACGGGTGCGTTCACAAGCTCGAGCGGCAGTTGAGCGAGCACAAAAAGAAATATCGCAATCGAAAACATCCCGACGAGTTGACCCCGCGACGGGGAGGCTCGGAAGCATAAAGCAGAAGGCGAAGAGGCGGCTTGCAGGAGACTCAGGACCAGCCGGTCGCGCGCGGAGGTATCGCATCCACATGAAACTGAAGGACTTTATCGTTGCCGATGCCATCATCCCGGAACTGCAAGGCTCTGAGCGCGATGACGTGCTGCGCGAGCTGGTGACGGCGCTCGCCCTCGCCGGCGCGCTGCCCAGGGAATCGGTCGACGAGGTCGTCGCCGCGCTGATCAAGCGCGAGCAGAACGGCTCGACGGGCTTCGGCAAGGGCGTCGCCGTGCCGCACGTAAAGCACGCGGCGGTGAAGAAGATGTCCGGCACGATCGGCCGCAGCACCGGCGGGATCGACTTCGCAGCACTGGATCATCAGCCCGTCTACAGCATCGTGCTGCTGCTCAGCCCCGAGGCCCAGCCGCAGCAGCACCTGCAGGCGATGAACATCGTCTTCAGCAACCTCCAGAAGGACATGTTCCGCCGCTTCCTGCGACAGAGCGCGACGAAGCAGGCGATCGTGGAGCTTCTGGACGAGGCGGATGCGGGGAAATAGACGGATTGCCGATTTGCGATTTGCAATTTGCGATTGGGTTCAATTGCAAATCGCAAATTGAAAATCGCAAATGCTCATGCCCACCACCTCGAAGGACATCGTCGTCTCCAACAAGCTCGGGCTGCACGCGCGGCCGGCGATGCAGTTCGTGGACGTGGCCAACCAGTTCAAGAGCGACATCAAGGTCCTCAAGTTCGGCGAGGAGCCCGGCGAAGCGGACGGCAAGAGCGTCATGCAGATGATCATCCTCGCCGCCACCGAAGGCACCCCGATGCGCATCGAGGCCGACGGGGAAGACGCGGATCAGGCGGTGGCGAAATTGGCTGAGCTGTTTCAGAGCAAGTTTGGCGAAGAGGACTGAGTTTGTGGTTTGAGGGTTTGATTTTGAGGTTGGAGGAGTTCAGCCTCAAACCTCAACCCCTCCAACCTCAAACCTCTACACGATGGAGATTAAAAAAGGCATCGGCGTTTCTCCCGGCGTGGTGATCGGCACGGCGATCGTGCTCGACGCCGAGGATCTCGTCGTGCCCCGCCGCCAGGTCGATTCTAAACAGCGCGGGGAGGAGGTCGCGCGCGTCGAGAAGGCGATGTCCGCCGGCTCCGCTGACCTCGCGACCCTGCGCGACGAGACGAAGCAGAAGCACGGCGCCGAAGTCGGCAGGATCTTCGATTTCCACATCGGCATTCTGCGCGACCCGACCATCGTGAAGCAGATCCTCAGGGAGATCGAGCTCAACCGCTCGTCGGCGGAATACGCGATCAGCGTGGTGATGCGCCGCTTCGCGCAGCAGTTCCAGGAGATGAGCGACCCGTACTTCCGCGATCGCGTCAAGGACATCCACGACATCGAGCGCCGGCTGCTTCGGCAGCTCATCGGGCAGAAGCGCGAAGACCTTTCTCACCTGACGCGCGACGTCGTCGTGCTCGCCCATGACATGCTGCCCAGCCAGACGGCGGCCCTGGACAAGTTGCACGTCAAAGGGTTCGCCACCGACGTCGGCGGACGGACGAGCCACACAGCGATCGTCGCGCGCGCGATGGGCATCCCCGCCGTCGTCGGCTTGGGTGACATCACCGCCGAGGTGAGCGGCGGGGATCTGGTCATCATCGACGGGAACCGCGGCGTCGTCATCATCAACCCCGATGCCGAGCAGCTTGAAGAGCACCGCGAGCTCGAGCGCAAGCAAGAGCGTTTCGAGGCGGATCTCAAGCAGCTTGCCGAGCTGCCCGGGCGCACGGTGGACGGTCACGAGGTCAGTCTCTGGGCGAATATCGAATTCCCTTACGAGATTGATGACGCGGTCGAGCGCGGCGCAACCGGCGTCGGACTTTACCGCACTGAATTCCTCTACCTGTCAAAGGGCAGCGATGAGGAGGTGTCGGAGGACGAGCACTTCGACGCGTACAGCGAGGCCATCCGCCGAAGCCGCGGAAAGCCCCTCGTGATCCGTACCCTCGATTTGGGCGCCGATAAGCAGACTCAGGCGAAACAAGGCAACCCGGAGCGCAATCCGTTCCTGGGCGACCGCTCCATCCGCATGTGCCTGCACGACATCCCCATGTTCAAGCGGCAGCTTCGCGCTCTGCTTCGCGCCAGCATTACCGGCGACGTGCGGATCATGTTCCCGATGATCAGCACGCTGATGGAGCTGCGGCAGGCGCGGATGGTCCTGAACGACGTCATGGAAGAGCTGGAGGACGATGGCATCGAGTTCCGCCGTGATATTCCTATCGGAATCATGATCGAGGTGCCGGCGGCGGCGCTGATGGCGTCGGAATTCGCCAAGGAGGTGAACTTCTTCTCCATCGGGACAAACGATCTGGTGCAATACACGCTTGCCGTCGATCGGACCAACGAGCGCGTCGCCGGGCTGTTCTGCCCGGCGCACCCGGCCCACCTGCGGCTGGTGCGGGATGTCATCCGTGCCGGAAACCGGGCGGATATCGCCGTGAGCGTGTGTGGTGAAATGGCGGGCGATCCGCTGTACACTCTGCTGCTCCTGGGTCTGGGGCTCAACACGTTCAGCATGAACGGCCCGGACATCCCGGAAGTGAAAAAGATCATCCGCTCAACGACCATGGAAAACGCGCGCCACGTGGCGCGCAAGGTCATGAGCTTCGACAGCGAACGACAGGTCATGCACTTCCTGCGCGAAGAGACGCGGAAGTTCATTCCTGAAGCTTTTTAAAGGAACTGCGGGTTGCTCGTTGCGGGTTGTTGGTTGAAGGACGCGTTATGCGTCTTCCCACCAACCTCCAACCAGCAACCTGCAACCCACAATTCATGTCTAAAGAAATGCTGATCAACGTCAGCGAAGGCGAAGAGTGCCGTATCGCCTTGCTCGACAACGGGAAACTCGAAGAACTCTACATGGAGCGCACCAGCTCCACGTCCCACGTCGGGAACATCTACAAAGGGCGGGTGACGAACGTCGAGCCGAGCATCCAGGCGGCGTTCGTCGACTTCGGCCTCGGCCGAAACGGATTTTTGCACATCTCCGACCTCATGCCGACCTACTTCGGCCGCGCGGGGAGCGACATCCAGGAATCGGTCGGCAAGAAGATGGCCCGGCGCGACCGCCCGCCGATCCAGCGCTGCCTCCGCCGTGGCGATGAGATCATCGTGCAGATCATCAAGGAAGGCATCGGCACCAAGGGCCCGACGCTTTCCACCTACCTCTCCATCCCCGGCCGCATCCTCGTGATGATGCCGGGCATGGGGAAGATGGGCGTGAGCAAGAAGATCGAGGACGAGGAAGAGCGCCGCCGGCTGCGCGCGATCCTCGACTCGCTCAAGCCGCCCAAGGGCGTCGGCTTCATCATCCGCACGGCGGGGATCGGCAAGAGCAAGGCGGAGATCCAGCGGGATTTGACGTACTTGTCGCGCCTGTGGCAGCAGATCGAGAAGAAGCGCACCTCCGGCGCCGGGCCGATGGAGCTCTACACCGAAGGCGATCTCGTCGCGCGCACGGTGCGCGACGTGTACTCCAACGACGTCGAGCGGCTCGTCGTCGACAACAGGGAAGTCGCAAAAAGAGTCAAGGAAGTCATCAAGATCACCAGCCCGCGCACCCGGACCACGCTCGAGGTCTTCGAAGGCCCGATCCCCCTCTTCCACAAGTACGGGATCGAAAAAGACATCGAGATGATGTACAGCCGGCACGTCCCGCTCCCCAGCGGCGGTTCGCTGGTCATCGATTCGACCGAAGCGATCGTCGCGATCGACGTCAACAGCGGCAAGTTCCGCGACCACAGCGACGCGGAGATGACCGCCTTCAAGACCGACATGGAAGCCGCCGAGGAGATCCCGCGGCAGCTCAAGTTGCGCGACCTGGGCGGCGTGATCATCTGCGACTTCATCGACCTGCGCTACGAGCGCCACCGCCGCGAGCT
>JAICTV010000193.1 GCA_025936175.1 Phycisphaerae bacterium | reverse complement strand
CGTGCGCCCTTGTGCGCACGCTCCGCCAACATTCCGGCGCGCCATCGGTAGAATGACGCGCATGAGCCATCTCTCCTCCCGTCGCGATTTTCTCCGTTCGACCACCGCCCTCGGTCTCGCCGCCGCCGCCGCCGCTGCTGCTGTTAGCGCGCCGGCGGCGTTCGCGCAGACGCCATCGACATCGTCCAAGCTGCCGATCCGCAAGGCGCTCAACCTGGCCATGATCGACATCAAGGGCCCGATGAAGGAGAAGCTCGCGCTGATCAAATCCGTCGGCTTCGAAGGGCTGGAGATCAACGCGCCGGGCGATTTCGATCGCGAGGAGATCATCGCGGCGGCGAAGGACGCCGGGATCACCGTTCACGGCGTCGTGGATAGCGTGCACTGGAAGGATTGTCTTTCCGATCCGTCCGCGGAAGTTCGCGCTCGCGGAATCGAAGGATTGAAGAAAGCGCTCGATGACGCCAAGGCGTTCGGCGCATCGACCGTGCTGCTCGTTCCCGGTCGCGTCACGAAAGAGATCAGCTTCGACGACGTCTGGTCGCGCTCGCAGGCGGAGATTCGCAAGGTGATCCCGGACGCGGAAAAAGCCGGCGTGAAGATCGCCATTGAAGTCGTGTGGAATGATTTTCTCACCAAGCCGGAGCAGATGGTGAAGTACATCGATGAGCTCAATTCTCCGTCGGTCGGCGCGTACTTCGACATCGGCAACGTCGTCAAGTGGAGCCCGCCGGCGCAGTGGATCGATGCGCTGGGGCCGCGGATCCTCAAGCTGCACGTGAAGGGGTACAGTCACAAGAAGAAGTGGGTGAAGATCGGCGAGGGGGATGAGAACTGGCCGGACGTGCGGGCGGCGCTGGCAAGGATCGGATACAAAGGCTGGGCGACGGCGGAAGTTCCCGGGGGCGGGGAGGCGGAGCTGCGCGACATTTCCAAGCGGATGGACGAGGTTTTGGGCCTGTGAATCCACACGTCCATTGAATCCCGACAAAAAATGACGAAGTCGGTCTTTTCCGACCGACTTTCAAAGGCTATGTTGCTTACCTAACTCAGTTCTGGCGTATGGAAGGGGTCCTGTCATGAAAACGAAGTTTGCCGCCGGGCGCGCTTTCACTCTCGTCGAGCTTCTGGTCGTCATCGGCATCATCGCGCTGCTGGTCGCCATCCTGCTCCCGACGCTCCGGCGCGCGCGGCAGGCCGCGGACGCGGCGGCGTGCCTGTCCAATCTCCGTCAGATCGGGCAGGGGATGATGATGTACAAGAGCGACGTCGGGCGCATCCCCTTCTTCTTCTCCCTGCGCAATTATCCGTGGAATCCCGTCCCGCCCGGCGCGACCGGAAACGCGGTGTGGTGGACCGCCTTCAGCTTCGGCGGGAAGACGACGATCGACAGCGTCTCGATCGGCTACATCGACGATCACTCCAAGCCGCTCGACCGCTACATCTACAAGGACCTGGCGCCCGAGCCGTGGCTGGGCGCCAAGACGCCGGCGGCCAAGCGCGTCGAGCGGGATGTCTTCCGCTGCCCGGCGGACGACGGCGGCGGCATGGGTCGCGGGTACGGACTGCCGGTCGATTACCTGGCGCCGGGCGTGGGCTCTCCCTATCAGGCCTCCGGCACGTCCTACATGTCCAACCGCGGCTTCATGAACGACGTCGACATCGTCAACCTGTACTACAAGTGCATGACGGGGCCGATCACGCACGAGAAGGTCAATTACTTCAACGCCGGCATCTCCAAGATCGTCAAGACCTGGCCGTCGAGCGAGACGGTCATGTGCGCGGACATCTGGTTCCTCTGGTCGACGTTCTATCACGTCGCGCTGCCGGGCGCGCACAGCAGTCAGAGCATCCACAACGCGTTGTTCCTCGACGGTCACGCCGCGCCGGCGTACATCACGGCGCGGGACGTGCAGCGGTGGGGCGCGCGCAGCACCGTCCGCTATATTCCCAAGGACGGGGACGGGTGGCGCGAGACGGGGTATACGAACACTTCGCGCTACGGGTACACCAGCGGCAACTACATCACGCCGTGGAACGGCACCGACCCGATGGGCGGGAGCAACAACAAGCAGGGCGTGGCGCCGGGATGATCCGCGCGGCTCCGCCGCCGAGGCGCCGGTCAATCGATCAACAGAATCGTTGACAGCTCAACCCGCTCGATTGTCACATTTCCGTCCGCATCCGTCTGCATCACGCCGCTCGCGCCGCCGGCGTCCGCGGTGTACGCAGTCACCCGACTCCCTTTGTGACCGCGGATGTGGAGCCGCACGTGTTCGGCCGGCGTGACGCGGTCTTCGAACGACGAGATGCGCCGGACGTTCAGATTTAACAGGTGGACGACGGTTCGCTGATCAAGGATTTGGCGAACGACCAATCGCGTGGTCGCTGGCGCGCTGATCAATTCCACGCGCGAAGGCGTCGCGATCGCCTGGTCGTGCAGATGTTTCCGTAGTTCTGCAAGCCAGTCCGGCTTCGACCCATCCACCGCGGTCACGCCTGCATGTTTGGTGTGATCGAACCGGGCTTCGGCGACGACCACTGATTCGTGATTCGTATTCAACGCAGCGTCCAGATCGTCCACGGTGACGACGCGAAACGGCACGTTCTCCTTCACCAGCGTCCGCGCCGTGGCCAGTTGCGGGCAGTCGGTTCGATCGAGCCATTGTTCAAACGGCAGAAGGAGCAGCACCGCGTCCGGGGGCGGCTGTGCGTTGAGCAGATCGGCGTGCTCGCGCAGAAAATCCGCCTCCGGCCGGATCGCCGCCGTCATCTTCTCGCGGACTTCCGCCGGCCAGGTCGGCCACAGCATGTAGGAGGCGCCGTGCGCCGCCGCCTCCGCCATCGCCAGCCGCGCGAGGTTCGGCGGGGTGTGATAGTCGCCCTCGGCGAGCGTGACCGCGACGATCGGTTTGCCGCGCGCGATCGCGCGGAGCATCTCGTAGACGGGCGCGTACTCGACGATCGATCCGTCCGCCGCCGTCCGCGGCTGCGTCGCCATGTCCTCGACGACGACCAGGTCCTCCGCCTTGCTCATCTCGAAGATGTCGTAGCCGTACGTGCGGCACTGCGCGTAAAAAGCATCGGGCGAGTTGAGGCTGTTGTTGCAGGTGATGATCGCCTTCGGGTTGATCGACCGCGCGAAGCTGCGCATCTCGGCGAGGAAGTCGGCCGCGATCGTCGCGCGGAAGCGCAAAAAATCGCGCGGATGCTGCTGCGGCAACTCGCGGAGTGTGTCGATCGGCGCGGTCTGCGCATCCCCCGCGGCGATGAACCCGGCGAACTTCCGCAGGCAGTGTTCGCAGCAGCAGCCGTCGGGATGAACGGTGGGATTGTCGAAGAAGACGCCGTCGTAGCCGGCGTCGAGCGTCAGGCGGACGAGTTGCTTCTCGTAGGTCCGCCAGTCCGGGTTGTTCATGCACGCCGGACGGTAATCGCCGCCGTACCAGCTCGGCAGCGCATTGCCGTCACGGCCGCGCTGAAGCCATTGGCCCGGCGGCGTTTTGAACTGCGCGCGGAAGGCCGGCGTCCAGTTGCGATCGAACGTGTCGAGCTTCACGATCGACGTGCCGCAGACGTAGCCGATGAGGACGCGCGCCCCCGCCGCTCGCGCGCGACGGCCGTAATCGGCGATATCGGCGGCGGCGCGATCGAGCCGGGCGGGCGGCGGAAGTCCCTCGTACCCGAGTGAGCCGAACCCGCCCGCGTAGATGACGTTCGCCCCGCACGCCGCCGCGGTCTCGGCCTGATCGCCGATGTTCCCGAGATGATCGAACGCGTGCGACGCGAGACCGACGGCAAGTCGATCGTCCTGCCCCTGCGCGAGTGCGCATGTCAGAACCGACAGCGCGAACGCAAAGCCGATTGTGTTGGCGGCGGTGAGGCGGGCGATCAACCCTTAACCTTCATACCGCACTTGGGGCAATAGCCCTTGGCATCGGCGTGCTGCACGCCGGGGCACATCGGGCAGTCATCCTGCGTCGACATCATCGCCGGCTGCGTCGTCGCCGGCTGCGTGGTCGACTTCTTGTCCCAGGGCATGTGCATCTTGCCGTTCTCGCAGCCGCAGGCGACCAGGGTCGTGATAGCGAAAGCGGCGATGAGCAGATTCTTCATAGACGTCGCACCTCGTGTAAATGGGTGGCGGCATCGTATCCGCTGCGGCGGCGGGTTCGACAACTTTCGGTTGACTGCGCGACAGCTTACTTGAACGCGGCCCGCACGTTGGGGCGGGTGAGCGTCCAATAAGCCCACGCCGCCACGCCAAAGCAGATCAGCGACGTCGCGATCAGGTTCCCGGGGTGGGCGTTGGCGCCGTACACCTGGATGTGGTGCTTCAGCCGCAGAACGCGGAAGATCATGAACACCATCACCAGGCCGAACCAGACGAGCGTCACGATTCGGATCGCCGCGGTCCGCTTGCCCAGGTGCAACGCAAGCACGATCTGAAGCACACCGAGCGTCAGCCGCACGGCGGCCGCGCCGAAGTTGGCGTAGGCGAGCGAGAAGATGGCGGCGATGGCGGAAAGCGCACCGCCGATGAACAGGATGCTGACGATTTTGCGCGTGGCGGCGATCGCCTCGTTGGGCGATGCGGCCGCGGGCGAGGCTGAAGCCGGCGCCGCCGGCCGCGTTGGCGTTGAAGCTGCCATGATGACAAGACTCCGCGAAATGAGGACGAACCCACCCACTGAAAACAAGACTGGATTATACGAGGTGTTCTCAGAGCGGAAATGACCGCGGCGGCGCAATTTTGGCCCCCGGTTGCGGCCCGCCTGGCAATCTGGGGCACCCCTGCGGCGCGCGCGTTCAGGTCTTGACGCGCGCGCGGATCGCCTGATCGAGCGTCTTGAGCATGTCGTCCGCGCGGCCGGCGCGCTGCACGTCCGGATCGGCGTTCCAGTTCATCCCCTCGGCGGCGCGGGTCTCGGTGTATTGCTGGACGCTGATGCGGCCGGCGTTGGCCGCGTCGTTGAAGTCGGGGATGACCGTGATGCGGTACTGCGTCCGCTCCTGCCAGCGCCGCGCGACGTGCCACTCGCCGGGGAACGATTGCCAGCCGGTCAGGATCGACCCGTCCTTCTCTTCCTGCACGCCGATCGACAGCGGCGGCGAGGAGACGACGTCCTTGACGATGGCGATCAGCTCCTTCGGCGGAACGTGGTAGGCGAGAGTCGGCGCCTGCGTTGCGTTGGCGACCTCCGGGAAATGCGACGGGCAGCCGGTGACGAAAACCAGAAGTGCCAGCGCGAGAGCGAGATGACGATTGATCAAGCCGAAGCCTCCGTGGGTCTGTTGTTTCGCCGCATGATGACGTAGTAAGCGGCGATGAGCAACAGGGCGGTGCTCGTGCCCAGGAGGTTGTTCGTGAGGTCGCGCTGCGTGTCGAAGAAGTAGCTCGTGGACGGCTTGAGCATCCCCTTGTCTTCGCCGAGCAGCAGATAGCTCATGTACTCCATGATCTCGTGCAGCGCGCCGAAGCCCATCATGCAGAGGCCCGCGGTGAGCGAGACCTGCCAGCGTCGGAGCATCGGGAAGCTCATCGCGATCCCGCGGTAGAGGATCATCGTCACCGGGATCGCGAAATAGTAGTGCACGTAAATGTCGAACGACCACGGGAACGGCGAGTGCTGGTAGAAGCCGTACGCGCCCAGGTCATGGAACAGGATCGCGACCGCGAACATCAAGTAGTGCAAAGGGTGCAGATGCAACCGATATCGCAGCCAGTAGGGGAGCCAGAGCAGCGGGAGCAGGAAGATCGGGTTCACGCGATACGTCGGCACTTTCGCCGTCGCCGAGATCAGCAGGCAGAGGACGCTGGTGGCCAGGCCGATGGTGCGGAGCCAGGTGAGATGCCCCAGAGCCGCCGGCGGGCGAACGTCGTCGCCGCTGATCGAAGAAACGGGATGAGTGGGCATAACGGATGAATTCGAGGCAAACGCCGTGCCTCTGTTTTGCGGTGTTCGGCGGGTTAAGATGGACAAATGCCCGCAATTCGACGTATCGGCATTCTCACCGGCGGGGGCGACTGCCCCGGCCTCAACGCCGTCATCCGCGCCGTCACCAAGGCCGCGCTCAATCAGTACAAGCTCGAAGTCTTCGGCATCGAGGACGGCTTCCTCGGCCTGATCCAGAACCGCATCCGCCAACTCGCCTGGGGCGATGTCAGCAACATCCTCACGCTCGGCGGAACGATCCTCGGCACCTCCAACGCCGCCAACCCCAAGAAGTACGCCGTCAAGCGCGGCGCCAAGACCGAGATCATCGACGTCACCGATCGCGTCGTCGAACACGCGCAGGCCGCCGGGCTCGACGCGCTGGTCTGCATCGGCGGGGACGGAACGATGAGCGGGGCGGCGGACCTGATCAAGCACGGCCTGAACTGCATCGGCGTCCCGAAGACCATCGACAACGATCTCGAAGGCTGCGAGCGCACGTTCGGCTTCGACACCGCCGTCAACACCGCCGCCGAATGTCTGGACAAGATCCACTCGACCGCGATGAGCCATCACCGCGTGATGGTGGTGGAAGTGATGGGTCGCAACGCCGGCTGGCTCGCGCTGCACGCGGGCGTCGCCAGCGGCAGCGACATCATCCTCATCCCGGAGATTCCGTACGACCTGGACAAGATCTGCGCCGTGCTGACCGACCGCAGCCGGCAGGACAAACGTTTCAGCATCATCTGCTGCAGCGAAGGCGCGTCACAGAAGGGCGGCGAGAAGGTCGTCGCGCAGCGCATCGAGAGCAGCCCTGATCCGATTCGCCTGGGCGGCATCGCGATAAAGCTCGCCGCCGACATCAGCCAGTGCTCGGGCCTCGACACCCGCGCGACGGCGCTGGGCCACATCCAGCGCGGCGGCTCGCCGACGCCGTTCGATCGCGTGCTCGCGACCGTATTCGGTCATCACGCGCTGGAGCTGCTGATGAGCGGCGCATCGGGCCAGCTCGTCGTCTGGAGCGGCGGGGGGATCAATCACACGCCGATCGAGAAGGTCGCGAACCGGCAGCGGCTGGTGCCCATTGATCATCCGCTGCTGACCGCGGCGCGGGCGGTGGGGACGAGTTTTGGCGATTGAGTGGGCCTGGGAGGGTGAGGCTCCCGCCGAGCCGGCATTTTCTTTCCGCGCCCGCGCCCGCGGCTCGGCAGGAGCCTCGCCCTCCCCGGTCTTATCGCACCTGCATCAGTTGCCCGATCCTACCTCCGCGTCGTACGCTGTTTGATCAATGTCCACTCGCCGCTGACAGCTTCTCATCGCCTCGCCGCGCCTGCGCGACCCGAACTTCTTCAAGACCGTCGTGCTCATCGTGAAGGACGAGGAAGACGGCGCGCTGGGCGTCATCCTCAATCGCCCGATGGAGGTGAGCGTCGCCGACGCCTGCGGGTCGCAGGTGGAAGCGGCGGAGGAAGTCGCTTCGCCGATCCACCAGGGCGGGCCGTGCGAAGGGCCGCTCATCGTCCTGCACGACAACCCCGCGATCGGGGAAGACGAAGTCGTCGCGGGCGTGCGCTTCTGCATGGACAAGGAAGACATCGAGTGGCTGATGGCCAACCACAAAGGCGCCGCCAAGTACTTCGCCGGCTACAGCGGCTGGGGCAAGGGCCAGCTCGACGCCGAAATCGAAGAAGGCGCGTGGCTCATGACGCCCGCGACGAGCGAGCACGTCTTCGACGATCACGGCGAGTGGTCGAAGCTCAGCACCTGGCTCGCGATGGGCAAGGCCGTCGACATCGACCGCATCCCAGACGACCCGAGCGTGAACTGACGCGGCGCACCGCAACCGAGTCGTGACGAATCGCGCTCGCGCTTCAACGTAGCATGGGCGTCCCGCCCATACCTGTTCCATGACGAGGCACTTCATACGGGAGAAGGCATGGCCGAGACGGCCATGCTACGGAAGCAGCCGCGTCACTTCTTGGAGTCGTCCGATTTCTTGTCGCTCGAAGACGATCCTTCCTTCGCCTCGACCTTGTTCGCCGTCATGTGATAGGTGATCGTTACCTTCTCGCCGACCTTCAGATCGCCATCGACTTTCGTGTCGGCGTCGCGATCGATCTCCCAGCGGTCCTTGCCCTTCTCGACGGCGATCATCTTGTCGGTCACCTCGAGCACCTTGCCGGTGACCTGATAGGTCTTGGCGGCGGCGAAAGCGCGCGACGGCAGCAGCAGGGCGACGGCCAGTGCGACCAGGCAGAGAAGACGCTTCATGAACGGGCTCCTTTCCTTGATGTGGAAGTGAGCCGCCAATGTAACACGGGCGTGGTCGGGGCGCGAAGGCGCATCACATTCGGCGGTGGATATTGAACCACGTCCCGCAGAAGGGACACTTGACGTCGCCGAGCGGTGAGACGTCGGCTTTCTCGCCCAGCGCCGCGCCGCAGTTCGGACAGACGTATCCCACGGATGCGGCGGAAGTTTGGCCGTTCAGCTGCGCCCCCCGCTGTCGGATCGCCTCATCCGCCAGATCGGAAACCTCTCCCATCATCCCTCCCTTGAAGATCGACCCGTACGCCAGCGTTCCGCCCATCGCGACGAACGCCAGCGCGATGAAGCTGGCGAAGACGCGGAAGAACAGCGGCGGCGAGTCGAATCCATTGAACGGCTGCGACCACATGAAGATGATCACCGTCAGGCCGACGCCGAAGAAGACCAGCCCGAAGACGGCGCCGAGGAACCGCGCCGGCCCGGCCACCTTCTCGGTGACCTGCGAGATCGGATTGCGCACGCGTGGCGTGTCGGTCGATGGCATTCGTCCTCCCGGCTCGTTCATCGCACACCTCGCATGCCAGTCTCCACTACAACTTCCGCCCGTGATCATAATCGGCCGCGCGGGTAAAGTGGTCGGACGAACGAGGATGACAAAAGCATGGCCCAACTGATCATCTCCGCCCTCGGCCCCGATCGCCCCGGTCTCGTCGGCGAGCTGACGGCTCACCTGCACTCCAGCGGCGCGAACATCCTGGACTCGCGCATGGTCAACCTGCGCGGGCAGTTCGCGCTGGTGATCCTGATCGAGTGCCACGCCGACGCCGCCGGGCGATTGAGCAACGATCTCCCTTCGGTCGGGCAGAAGATGGGCCTCAACCTCGACGTCACGTCGCAGGAAGCGTCATCGCGCGCCGCGGCGCCCGCCGCCGGAATCCCGTACAAGCTCAAGACCTATTCGATGGACCAGCCGGGCATTATCGCGCGTCTCACCGGCGTCTTGCGCGCGCTCGGCGTGAACATCGAGGACCTTTGGGCGCGACAGGAATCCGCCGCCTTCGCGGGCTCGCCGCTGTTCCTGACCGAGATGCGCATCACCATCCCGCCGGCCGTCGCGCTGGGCAAACTGCGCGGCGAGCTCGAAGCCGTCGGCAACGCCCTCAACTGCGACATCGATCTCGATCCCGCCGAGGGGTGACCCGAACCGCCAATCACGACGCGATGCTGCCGAGGTACGCCTGCACGCGGCGGACGTAGGCGATGCGCGGGTCGTGCTCCAGGCGATGGATGAGGTAGGAGGGGACGGTGCACGCGATGGCGCCTTCGCTGGGCCGCTCGATATTGGTGGCGGCGAACTGCCCGGCCAGCAGCTCGTCGTCGAATCGCTCGCATTGCCCGGGAGCGAAGATCAGGATCACGTCCGCCATCTCCATGCCCACGTTATCGGCCCGAATGAAACAGGACTTATTCGGTCTTTTGATCGGCGGCGGTCGGCGCGATGATGTGGATGCCAGATGCGTTGCCGCCCGCTCAAGCTCGCCGTGGTCCTTACGTCGCTGCTGCTGGCAGTGCTCCTGGCGATCGCGTGGCTCGCGGGCTTGAGCAACTGGGCCGCGGACCACATCCGGCCGATGCACGTCGCAAACACTGAAGCGTCGCTGTGCATCGACGGGCCGACGCTGTTCCTCGTCGTGCAACGGCGAATCGATGACGCTTCGTTCTCGCCGGAACAGCGCGCGGCCGTCGCGACCGACTACGCCGAGAACAGCATCGGCGGGTTCGCGATCGGGGTGGGGAAGCAGTCGTCGCGCTGGGTCGGACGGCGGCCGGGCGCGATTTATCGCACGTACGCGATCGGCGCGCCGATCGTCGTCGTGCTGGCGGGGCTGATTGGTCTGCCGAGTTTTGAAGTCGCGCGACGAGTTCGACGTCGGCGGCGGGAGCGGCGCGGACTTTGTCTGACATGCGGCTATGACCTTCGTGCCGCGTCCGGCGATCGGTGCCCCGAATGCGGGGCGGGGATGCCCGCCTGATCGCCCCGCGCGCGCCGTAATGCGCCGTTGGGTTCGAATTGTGCATTCGCCATTTTTGTTGCATGGCGTTGCACCACGTTGCACGCGGTTGCACGGCGCCAAGGTGACTCGAGCGCGTCGCGGCCCTGTCCATATAGAAAGCGTGGGGCTTTTGAGCAGCGCACAGCGATGGCGCTTGTGCATTCGGTTGTCAAAGAACATGCCCTCTATATATCCCCCCGCATTGCAGAAATGTGATCACGAAACTGCAATGCGCGACTTACGCGCG
>JAICTV010000268.1 GCA_025936175.1 Phycisphaerae bacterium | reverse complement strand
CGCGTCCGTCGCAACCTCAACCGCGATTGGAAGTTCTTCCGCGGCGACCTCGCCGGCGCCGAGCGGATCGATTTCGACGATTCGTCGTGGCAGCCGATCGGCCTGCCGCACACGTTCGACCTGCCCTACTTCCGCACGCCGGAGTTTTATGTTGGGTACGGGTGGTATCGGAAGACGATCGAATTGGACGAGCTTCGATCACGCCGTGCCCTCCTCGAATTCGACGGCGTCTTCCAGGTCGCTGAGGTCTTCGTCAACGGCACGCGCGTCGGCGGGCATCGCGGCGGTTACACCGCCTTCTCGGTCGAGATCACCCATGCCGTGCGCGTCGGCGTCAACATCATCGCGGTCCGTGTCAACAATCTCTGGGACCCGCGCCTCGCCCCGCGTGCGGGCGAGCACATCTTCAGCGGCGGCGTCTACCGCGACGTGAACTTGATCGTGACGAACCCGCTGCACCTGACGTGGAACGGCACATCGATCAGCACACCGCACGTCTCACCCGAATCGGCAACGGTGAACGTGAAGACGGTGATTCGCAACGACCACGCCGACGCGCGCGTCTGCAAGTTGAAATCCCGCGTTTGCGATGCCGGCGGGAACCAAGTCGCGGTAATCGATTCGGTCGCGCGGTCGATTCCGCCATATTGGACGGTCTCTCATCACGGCGAGGCGCGCGTCGAAAGACCAAAGCTCTGGCACCCTGATCACCCCCATCTCTACACCGTGACGACTGCGATCTATGACGGCGACACGCTGGTCGATGATTGCGAATCGCCGTTCGGCTTCCGCTCGATCGAATGGACCGCCGACCACGGCTTCTTCCTCAACGGCGAGCACCTGTATCTCCGCGGCGCCAACGTCCACCAGGACCGCGCCGGCTGGGGCATCGCCTCCACGCGAACCGGCTGCGAGCGCGACGTCCGCCTCATCAAAGAAGCCGGCTTCAACTTCATCCGCGGCGCGCACTACCCGCACCACCGCGCCTTCGCCGAGGCGTGCGATCGACTCGGCGTGCTGTTCTGGTCGGAGCTTTCCTTCTGGGGCAAGGGCGGCTTCGGGCCCGAAGGCTACTGGAACGCCAGCGCTTATCCGACGAGCGAAGCGGACTTCGCGCCTTTCGAAGAGAGCTGCCGGCAGCAGCTCCGCGAGATGATCGAGCAGAATCGCAACAGCCCGTCGATCATCGCGTGGAGCCTGTGCAACGAGGCGTTCTTCACCTACAACCTCGATCGCACCCGCGCGCTTCTGTCCGATCTGGCTAATCTGAGCCACGAGCTCGATCCCACGCGCCCCGCCGCGATCGGCGGCGCGCAGCGCGGCGACGTTGACAAGATCGGCGACGTCGCCGGCTACAACGGCGACGGCGCCCGCCTCTTCGTCAACCCCGGCGTGCCGAACATGGTCAGCGAGTACGGCGCGATCAGCAAACCGCACGATGCGTACGAGCCGTTCTGGGGCGAGCTGCAACAGGAGCGATTCAACTGGCGCGCCGGCCAGGCGATCTGGGCGGGTTTCGATTACGGCTCCATCGCGGGCAGGCAGGGGCTTAAAGGGATCATCAACCACTTCCGCCTGCCCAAGCGGAGCTGGCACTGGTACCGCAACGCGTATCGCGGCATCGCGCCACCGCCCGCGCCGTGCGAGGGCGTGCCGGCGATGCTGCGACTCGACGCGGACAAGGCGACGATCACTGGCACTGATGCAACGGACGACGTTCAGCTCATCGTCACCGTCTGCGACGCCGCCGGCACTCATGTAGGGGCGTCGCTTGTGTCGCCCACGCCGAGGGCGAGACACATCTCGCCCCTCCAGCCGATCATACTGACGATCGAATCCGGCCCCGGCGAGTTTCCCACCGGCCCATCGATCACCTTCGACGCGAGCACCGACATCCAGATCGTCGCGGGTCAGGCCGCGATCGAGTTCCGCTCGTATCACGCCGGGACGACGCTGATCCGCGCGACTTCGCCGGGACTTCGCGATGCGACCATCACCATCACGACGACCGGCGAACCTGCATTCATTCCCGGCGTCACGCCGCCCGCGCTGCCGCGACCCTACACGCCTCCGCCGCCGTCACAGGCGTCCATCGACGCGTTGAAGAACGCCGTGAACGTCGCACGCGATCGACCGTGTCGCGCCAGTTCCGAGCAGTCGAACCATCCCGCGCGCTTCGCCAACGACGGCGACGATCAATCGCTCTGGATCGCCGCCGACGACGAGCCTCCGGCGTGGTGGCAAGTGGATCTTGAAGGCTTCTACCAGATCAGCGGCGGCCGCCTCGTCTTCGAAACAGTCGGCAACTACCGCTACACGATCGCGCTCTCGGATGACGCGACGAGCTGGACGAGTGCCATCGACCGCTCGCAGACCCTCAACACCAACCGCGTGCGCAACGAGATCTATCCCGTCGGCGCGAACGCGCGTTACGTCCGAATTACCTTCGTGGCGCTCCCGCGCGGCGCCCGTCCCGCGTTAGCCGAGTTCGAAGTCCACGGCATTTTTTCGGTAAGATGACTCTTTGGAGGTTGTCCTCTCGTGAATAAGCTCCGACTCGGCGTTCTGGGCCTGGGCGAAGGCCGCTCGATCATCTCCGCCGCGCTCAACAGCGAGCTGTGGGAGCTCGCCTGCATCTGCGACCTGAACGAGGCGCTGTGCAAGGAGCGCGCCGCCGAGTTCCGCTTGGATCGCTGGACGATGCGGATGGACGAGATGCTCGCGGACCCATCGATCGACGCGATCGGCATCTATACGCCCGACCCGCTGCACGCGACGCACGTCCGCCAGTGCCTCGACGCCGGCAAGCACGTCATCTGCACCAAGCCGCTCATCGACAATTTGAGGGATGCGCGGTCGCTGCTTGATGCGCAGAAAAAAGCGAACAAGCACGTCTTCGTCGGCCAGAGCTCGCGCTTCTTCGCCTCGATGATCCGCCAGCGCGCCGATTACGAGGAAGGAAAGCACGGCGACCTTTTCTCCGTCGAGGCCGAGTACAACGCCGACAACCGCTGGTTTTTGCAGAAATCCTGGGCGCGCGCCGGCGGGCTCAAATGGCTCTACGGCGGGCTCTCGCACCCGGTGGATCTGGTCCGCTGGTATTTCCCCGACATCACGGAAGTGATGGGTTACGGCATGCTCACGGAAAACGGACGCGCCCTCGGATTACAGCACGATGACTCCATGCACTTCATCCTCCGCACAACGGATGGAAAGATCGCGCGCGTCAGCGGCTGTTACAGCGCCCCGCCGCAGCCGCACATGCGCGACAGCCACATGACCTGCGTCCTCCGCGGCGAGAAAGGCGCGAGCCAGGCGGATTACTACGACCTGCGCTACTCCACCCACTTCAAGGGCGAAGGGTGCGTCCAGTACGACATGGAGCACCAGGCCCCCTACTACTTCCGCTTCGGCGGCCGCGGCCACCACGCCGGCGAGTACCAGAACTACATCGAGTATTTCGCCCGCTGCGTCGCCGAAGGCCCCCCCTGTACACCGAAGCCCGATCTCGCCGAGGGAATCGTCACCGTCGCCGTGATGACGGCGATGGAGCGAAGTCTGGAGACGAAGCAACCGGTGACGGTGAAGTCAGTGCTGGAAGAGAATCAGTTGTCGAGCCTGCTTGGCGCGTAGCCCGTCCGGCACTGAAAGGCTGTGCGCTGTGCGCATGGTCATCCCGAGGTACTCCGAGGGATCTCGAGTGTCGATTGTCGTCCGAGATCCCTCGGAGTACCTCGGGATGACAGTTCCCGACGCGCCCTCGTCTTTTTCCAAAATTGCAAATGATCCCCCGGACTTTGCCGCCGGCACCTCGATATCGTTCCGAATCATGAGCACCACCACCGCCGCCTCCCCCGTCGCGATCACCGAAGACCACAAGCGTCAGTACCGCGAAGAAGGCTACTTCATCCTCGAGCGCGCGATCTCGCCGGAGCAGCTCGAGACACTGCGCAACGAGTGTCAGCGCTTCATCGATGCGATCAACGCCGAGATGGACGCCGCCGGCGTGACGGTCAAGGGGATCAATCACCGCGACAAGCGCTACTTCATCGCCAACCGCTACAAGGACAGCGCGGCGCTGCGCGATTTTCTCTTCGGCGATCTGATGGCCGAGGTCTGCCGGGCCAGCGTCGGCGACAACGCCTTCCTTTTCGTCGAGCAGTTCGTGGTGAAGATGGCGGAGGTGGGGATGAAATTCGCCTGGCACCAGGACAGCGGCTACGTCGGCCACGCGCACGCGCCCTACGTGAGTTGCTGGTGCGCCCTCGATGACATGACGGAAGCCAACGGCACGATCTACGTCCTCCCCTTCAGCCGCGCCGGCGTGCGCGAGACGGTCAAGCACGTGAAGGAGGCGGGCACCAACGACATGGTCGGCTACCACGGCGACGACCCCGGCATCCCCGTCATCGTCCCCGCCGGCACGATCGTCGCCTTCTCCAGCAACCTCTTTCACCGCAGCGGCGCCAACACGACGAACAAACCCCGCCGCAGTTACCTCTGCCAGTACTCGCCCGAACCGATCCTCACCAAGGACGGGAGCAAGCCGTGGAATGTCGCCGAGCCGTTCTTGAAGGACGGGCGGCGGGTCTGATCTGGCGAGGAACGACGCGCGTCCGAGAAAAGCCGCATTCGGCGACCATCACGCCGCCGCCCTCGCCGCGAGGCCAAATTGGCCCGGCGACAGATTCAATTCATCTCACGATAGATCGAGTTTATCTCACGATAGATTCGATCTGTCTCACGATAGATCGCGTCTATCTCACGACAAGTCCGACTGATCTCACGATAGATCGCGTTCATCTCACGATAGACCGGACTTGTCTCACGACAGGTTGGGTTTATCTCACGATAAACTGGATCTGTATCACGATAGATTCGGTTTGAATCTGGCGGGACACGGCGGAAGTCCGGGGATATCGGACGTCCCCTTGCTGCCGCCCCTGCTTGCATTTCCACTCTGGACGCTTTCATTTTTGGAAATGAAAGCACCTCGGTGGATTGGAAAAGACCGAGTTGATGATCTTCACCCGTGATCGCCATTCTTCGCCGGCACGCTTCGTAGCGCAACGCGACGCGTCCTCCTAGTCCGCCGCAGTCTAGTCCACCCGGCCGCGTCTTCGGATCTCGTTGAGCAATTGTGAAAAATCCGCGCGCCAAGGCATCCGTTGGCTCGTCGATCAACATGACCTTGTGGCCCTTCACGCCCCTAAGAAACTTTGGGGCGATGACGTCGTGCCAGAGCATGGAGCCACAGAGCAGCCATTCATTGATCAGCATCAGGTCCGACCGGTCGTCCCAGTATCGGCGAAGTAAGTACCACCTGCTCGATGGCCAGCCCGGCCAGTACTTCAGTCGACCGCACTCATCGCACACGCGGGGCGGATCCGGATGATTCGTCCGCACGGTGCCGCCGCTACCGGCACCGACGAGGCAGACGTGCTCCACGATGGTGCGACCGGTACCCGTCACCACAGGAACCAGATTGCCAGGGTTCAGCAGCCGCTCTCGTCCGATGGCGGCGACGACTTCGGTGCTGAGCACCTGCACGCCAGCGAGGCCCCAAACGGCGCCAAAGTGGCCGCCGACTGAACGGTTCTCATTGACGACAACCGCACGAAACTCACTTAGACGCTCCGGGCGCATGCTGCCACAATTCGCACAGAGAACGCCGCCCGCAGTTTGCCGGGCGCGCCACTCCGCATCAAGGTGGTACCCGTCAGGATTGGTCGACGTGGGCCAGAAGACGCTGTCGGAGAGCTTCGATGACATCGGTGTAGCGCATGATAAGCTGCGACCGCTCACACACCGAGGAAGTTATGCTGCCGTCGCTTCAGAAACCCCCGCCATCGCGCGCATCAGGCGTTCCTGCGTCGCCTGCTCCCTCGTGTACTCCGCCGCGAGGCGGCCGTGGCGCATCACTAACACGCGCGTCGCGAGGTTGATCACCTCGGGGAGCTCCGAGCTGATCAGGATGATCGCGATCCCCTTGCGGGCGAGATCGTCGATGATCGCGTGGATGGCGGCCTTGGCGCCGACGTCTACGCCGCGCGTCGGCTCGTCGACGATCAGGACTTTGCAGTCGCGCGCGAGCCACTTGGCCAGGGCGATCTTCTGCTGGTTTCCGCCGGAGAGGGCGGCGACGGGCGTGCGGATGCTCGGGGTTTTCACCCTGAGCTGATCGAAGTAGCGGATCGCGATTTCTTTTTCCTTCCTGTGATCGAGGAGGAGCAGTTTTCGCAATCGCTTGAGCATCGCCAGGCTCGTGTTGTTGCGGCCGGACATGTTGAGCACCAGGCCCTGGCGCTTGCGGTCCTCGGGGACCAGGCCCATGCCGCGGCGCATCGCCGTGCGCACGGAGCCGAGCGGCAGTTTTTCTCCGAGCAGCTCGACGGCGCCGGTTGCGCTCTTATCGAGGCCGAAGATCGCTTTGGCGACTTCGCT
>JAICTV010000337.1 GCA_025936175.1 Phycisphaerae bacterium | reverse complement strand
GCGTTGGCGTCCACGCCGCCGGTCAGGATCTTGCCGGAGTGCGGGACTTCCGTGTTGTACGCGCGGGCCAGACGCGTGATCGAATCGAGCAGGATGATCACGTCCTTGCCGAACTCGACGTAGCGCTTGGCCTTCTCGATGACCATCTCGGCGACCTGCACGTGACGCGACGCGGGCTCGTCGAAGGTCGAGCTGACGACCTCGGCCTTGGTGTTGCGCTCCATGTCCGTCACTTCTTCCGGGCGCTCGTCGATCAGCAGGACGATCAACACCGTCTCAGGATGATTTGCGCTGATCGCGTTGGCGATCTTCTGCAGCAGCACGGTCTTGCCCGTTCGCGGCGGAGCCACGATGAGCATGCGCTGGCCCATGCCGATCGGCGTCACCAGGTCCACGATCCGCATGTTCAGGTCCTTGGGATCGTGCTCGAGAACGATGCGGCGGTTGGGGTGCAGCGGCGTGAGGTCTTCGAAGTTGCCGGTGTCGGTAATCTTCTCCGGATCCTCGCCGTTGATCGCCTCGACGCGCAGCAGCGCGAAGTAGCGCTCCGATTCCTTGGGCGGACGGATCTGGCCCTGCACGACGTGCCCGTTGCGCAGGCCGAAGCGGCGGATCTGCGACGGGGAGATGTAGATGTCGTCCGGGCACGGCAGGTAGTTGTATTCCGGCGAGCGCAGGAAACCGAAGCCGTCCGGCAGGATCTCGAGCACGCCTTCGCCGTACATCAAGCCGTTCTGGCGGATGCGGCTGCGGAGGATCTGGAAGATCAGGTCCTGCTTTTTCAGCCCGATGTAATCCTGGATGCCTTCCTGCTTGGCGATGTCATGGAGACCCATGATGTCCATCTGCTGCAGGTCCTTGATGTAGAGCTTTCCGCCCTTGACCTGCTCGTACTTGGCATTGGTCTCCGCGTCGATCGCGCCGACGTCGTCGCCGCCGCCGCCGTTGTTTTGCGGCTTGGCGGATTCGCTCGGCGCGGGCTCGGCAACCGCGGTTGCGGCGGCGGGCGCGGGCTTGGTTTCCTTCACGTCCTGCGCGTCGTCGGCCTGTTGCGGATTAGGGGTGTGGGGCCGACGACCACGCGAACCACTGTTGCTGCCGGATTGGGACTTCGCCATGTGGCTACTCTCCGAGAAAAGGTGTGACTGACCAAAAGTTGCGACGGCGGGAAGCAAATTTCCTGGCGCGCCCTTCGCTCTCTCAATTGTTCGGGAAAATCGATCAATGCCGGGGGGACCGACATCCGGCAGCCGACACGGCCGCCGCATTCTCTTTTCGTTTTATGTTTGGAACATTCGCCGGATCTGTCGGCCGCCGCCGTCACGATGACGATTCAAGCCGCCGCGCGGACCCGATTTGATTCATCTGGGGAAAGCTGACTAATCATACCCCGCCCGAGGGCGGAAGTTCGACCGACCGCGAAAAATCTTCCCTGAAAACACGCCGCGCCATGGAAGCGCTGCCCGGAAGAGGCTGCCGAACCGGCTACCCGTTCGAATCAAGCCCGTTGCTCACATTTGGCAAGGATCCGGGAAAGTACGTCTTTGACTTGGACGCGAATGCTGCCCGCGTCGGCGGTGTTTCTAATCACATAATCGGATATTTCCCTTTTTCTGTCCAGAGGCCATTGCGATTTTTCGCGGGCGGCGAGTTCGGACTCGGTCCAGCCGCGAGTTTCTCGCACCCGCCGCCGCCGCAATTCCACGGGCGTATCGACGAATACGACCGCGTCGCATTGCAGGTTGAGCGAGGTCTCGAACAGTAGTGGGGTATCCCACACAAAGGCAACCGGCGGCTTTTTCCCGCCCGCGCCGCCTGCCGCCGACATCATTTCCTTCACCCGTTCGGCGTTGACGCGCGGGTGGATCAATCCTTCGAGCCGGCGGCGCTCCGCCAGATCCGCAAAGATCTTCGATGCGATGAAAGAACGATTGATCTCCCCGTCGGCGTCGATGACTTGATCGCCCCACCACGTCCGCAACCGCTCGCGCAACGCCGGATCGCGGTACGCCAGCGTCACCTGCCGATCCGAGTCGATGACGTGACACCCGAGCTGCGCGAACGCGGCGGCGACGAAGCTTTTGCCGCTCCCGATCCCACCCGCGATCCCGATGACCGGTCTGCCCGCGAACATGCGCGGGCATCATTCTACTCCGCGGCGGCCGCCTCGCGCTTCATGTGCGGCAGAAATCCGAAAAGGAAACAGACGAGCATCAAGCCCCAGAAGATCCAGAAGGCCAGCGCGCTGGGGCTGTGCAGGTTCAGTCGGTCCGGTTCGTCGGGAGTGTTGAAGAGATAATCCGCCACCAATTTCGCGCCGATGACCGTCACCAGCAGGTAGGCCGACGTCTCAAAGCGGGGAAACTTTTCCAGCAGCCTGATGAAGACGACGGCCGCGAAGCGCATAAGGATCACGCCGAGCATCCCGCCGACGATGATGACCCACAACTTGGGATGCACCGGCGGCGGCGGCTGGTCGGGAGCGTGTTTCGCGCTGCCCACTACGCCGATGGCGGCGACGATCGAATCGACCGCGAAGGCGATGTCCGTCAGCTCGATCGCGCCCACGGCAAACCAGAACGCCTTGGTATGCGTGCTGCTGACGTGCGCGTAATCCGCCCACGCGCGGCCGCGACCGTGCGTCTCGCCGAGCAGTTGCTCTTCAAGCTCCTCCTCCGTGCACGGCTTGCCGGTCGATTCATCGACGAGGATCGGCCGGCCCTTCTCATCCAGTGCAACTCGCTCGTCTTCCGGCAGTTCTTCGCCGAGGAAGAAATGCTTGAATGCGACCCAGAGCAGGTAAGCCCCGCCGAGCAGCTTCACCCATCGCCATTGCAGCAGATAAGCGGCGGTGAGCACCGCGATGGCGCGGAAGGCGAACGCGCCGATCAGCCCGTAGGTCAGCGCTTTCTTCTGCAACTGTTTCGGCAGCCGCCGCGCGAGCAGCCCGAGCACCAGCGCGTTGTCGATCGACAACACGCCTTCGAGCACCACCAGCACGCCGATGATGATCAAATCGTGGAGATCAAACGTCTGGCCGAACATGACGCGTCAATGAAACGAGAAGAAGTGAGCCGAGGCAAGGGGCAAAGGCGTGACACTTTCTGTCAAATCAGGTTCCGAAAATTCGATCGCCCGCGTCGCCGAGCCCGGGCAGGATGTACCCCAGCTCGTTGAGCTGTCGATCAATGGCGGCACAATAAATCGGCACTTCCGGATGCTGCGCATGTAGCGCAGCAATCCCTTCGGGCGCCGCGACGAGGCAGACGAAACGCATGTTCGTAACCCCCGCCTTCTTGAGAAATGAGATTGCGGCGGACCCGCTGCCGCCGGTGGCGAGCATCGGGTCGATCAGCAGGACTTCCGTCTGCGCGATGTCCGGCGGGAGCTTTTGATAGTAGCTGACCGGCTCAAGCGTTTTCTCGTCACGATAAACGCCGAGGTGGCCAAGCCGCGCCTCGGGGAGCATCCGCAGCACGCCGTCGCTCATGCCCAGGCCCGCGCGAAGGATCGGCACCAGGGTCACCTTCCGCGCCAGCACGCGGCCTTCCATGGTCTCGATCGGCGTATCCACCTTCCGCGCCATGGTCGGCCAGTCGCGGGTGACTTCGTACACCATCAGCGAGCCGATCTCGTTGAGCAGGGCCCGGAACTTGCGCGGCTCGGTGGCGTGGTCGCGCAGCTCGGTCAGCTTGGTCTGGATGACGGGGTGGTCGACGACGAAGACGTTGGCGGCGGCCGCGGGCATGAGCGGGGACATTACCGCAAACGCCCGCCAAGGCGAAGGATCGTCACGCCAGACGCCGTCTGTCAAGCTGACAGTGGATCGCGATGCGCTTGTGACGGCCACTTTCCAGAAGGGCATTCAGAGATAG
>JAICTV010000189.1 GCA_025936175.1 Phycisphaerae bacterium | reverse complement strand
GCCGACACGATCGCGCCTTTGCCTTTGACGAAGGCGGCTCTGGTCATTTCTGCGGTCGCGCCCTGTGTCCCGTAGCCGGGGAGGAGGAAAATCGATTGCGGCAGGCGCGATCGGAGCGAAACCATCGTGTGCGTCTGCGTCGCGCCGACCACGGCGCCGATGGAACTGAAGCCGCAGTCGCCGACCAATCCTTCCTTCGCGGCGATCGGACGCAAATGATCGGCGAGCAGCTCGCTGAAGGTGCGGCCGTCCTCGCTCTTCACATCCTGCAGGTCGGCCGAGCCGGGATTGCTCGTGCGGACCAGGACGAACAAGCCTTTGCCGTCGTCGCGCGCGGTTTTGACGAAGGGCTCGATCGAATCCATCCCGAGGAACGGGTTGATCGTGATCGCATCGGGCGCGCGGATGTCCTCGTGCTCATCAAAAGGCGGATCGGCGAGATGCGCCGCGGCGTAGGCGGCGCTGGTCGAGCCGATGTCGCCGCGCTTCACGTCCCCGATCACGATCAGGCCGTGCTCCTTGGCCTCCTGGATCAGGCTGTAGTACGCCTCGACGCCTTCGGAAAGGTATTTCTCGAAGTAGGCGGACTGGAATTTCACGCAGGGGACGAGCGGGGCGACGATTTTGAGCACCTCGACGGTGAAGGCGAAGATCGCGTCGATGCAGTTGCGGGCGTCGTTAGCGTTGCGCGCGTTCGCCGGCCCGGCGATGTCGTCGGGCAGCATCTCGTACACGGGATCGATGCCGACGCAGATGGGCGAAGCTTTGGCGGCGACGGCGTCGAGGAGGCGGTCGGAGAAGAGATCAGCCATGATCGTGTCTTTTGCCGCGGTCATGCCTCCGGCGTGACGTCGCGCTCGCGCAGCGCTTTGGCCAGCTCGGCGGCGTCGGCGCCGCTGCGACGGACGGATTCGCACACCACGCCGGCCGCTTCCGACAAGATCGCGCCGAGCAGATGTCGCGTCGCCACGTTCGGCCGGCCGGCGTTCTGCGCCGCGACGATCGCGTTGGTGATCAGCCGCTGCGCCTTGGGCGAGTAAGGCAGATCGCCGGTGATGACCGGCGGCTCCTTGCCGCCGGGCAGCGTGTGCAGCAGTGCGTTGCGGACGAACCCGGATTCCACGTTCATCTGGCGGAGGATGCGAACGGCTTCGCTCTTGTCGTCATCGAGCAGCGCCAGCGCCAGGTGCTCGGTGCCGACGAACTCCTGGTTCAGTTGCCGCGCCTCGCGCTGGGCGGAGGCGAAAGCGCGGGTGAGAGTCTCGGTCGCCGGTTGCGGCATGGGCGCAATCGTAACGGCAGGCGATCGCGCCGTCGATGCACGACTCGGTTACGATTTCGCGCCATGCGATATCGAACGTTCGGCAAGACGGGATGGAAGGTCTCGGAGATCGGCTTTGGCGCGTGGGCGATCGGCGGGGGCTGGGGGCCGCAGAGTGACGAAGATTCGGTCGCGGCGCTCGACCGCGCGCTCGACCTGGGCTGCAATTTCATCGACACCGCGCAAGGCTACGGCGACGGCAGGAGCGAGCGCGTCATCGCGCAGGCGCTCAAGCAGCGCAGTTCGAGGGAGAAGATTTACGTCGCGACCAAGATCCCGCCGGCGCCCGGCGCGTGGCCGCCGTCCCCTTACGATTCTGTCGAAGATCGTTATCCCGAGAATTATCTCCGCGAACGGCTCGAGCGAAGCCTTCGCGATCTTCAGACCGATTGCATCGACATTGTTCAGCTTCACACCTGGACGCGCGCGTGGAACCGCCAGCCCAGGGCGCTGGAAGTCCTGCGGCAATTCAAGAAAGAGGGAAAGCTCCGCGCCATCGGCATCAGCACGCCGGAGCATGATCAGAACTCGCTGATCGACCCGATGCGCGGCGGGTGGCTCGATTGCGTGCAGGTGATCTACAACATCTTCGAGCAGGAGCCGCAGGCGGAGTTTTTCCCGGCGGCGACGGAGAACGGAGTGGGGGTGATCGTGCGCGTGGCGTTCGACGAGAGCGCGCTGACGGGGAAGCTGACGGCGCAGACGACCTTCGGCGAGGGGGATTTCCGTCGCGGATATTTTGCGGGCGATCGCCTGGAGCGCACGGTTAATCGGGTGGAGAAGATCAAAAATATCCTCGGCGCTGAAGAGCCGGTCTTGGCAGAAGCGGCGCTGAAGTTCGCGCTGAAACCCGCGGCGGTTTCGACGGTCATCCCGGGCATTCGCAACGTGAAGCAGGCGGAGATGAACTGCGCGGTGAGCGATCAGGCGCCGATGAGCAATCAGATGGAGATGAAGCTACGCGAGCATCGGTGGAATCGGGCCTTCTGGTACGGAGGGAAATGAAGGAAAAAGGAAAAACGAGAAAAGGAAAAAGGACAAGGACGGCCGTTTCGGCCCTTTTTCCTTTTTCCTTTTTCGTTTTACCTTTCAATTACCGCTTGCGTCGATCGCGACGCGCCTTGCGCTTCTTGCTGCCGACCTTGCGGCGGCGCCGTGGCTTGGCCATGTGCGTTGCTCCTTTCCGTGGAACGCGTTTCGTGAGCCGTCCCATAACACTATCGGCAGATTTTAGATGCGTCCAGCATCGCGCGCGCGGTAGAGTTCCGCCTGCGGCATATCACTTGCTTCGGTCTCCTCAGGGCGACGTTTTCACCTTCGGAGGATGCCTGATGATTAAGCTTCAGCCGGGCAACTGTGCTCTCAAGCCGTCACAACGCAGGCAGCTCTTCGCGTGGTTGCGGCGCGCGGCGCAGATGGGCGAACGCGTGGGGGATTTTCTTTTGACGATCACCGTGCGGCGCATCGGTCACATGTACGAGATGGTCGCGTCCGTCCACGATTCCGCCGGCGACTTCGCCGTTCGGACGCGCGGGCGCACGTGGCGGGACGTCTGCCGCGAGATCGTGCGATCGGTGCTGACTCGCCTGCACACGCAGCGACTGGCCCTCACGGCCCCAGCGGCTTAGTCGGCTCGAAGACGACGCCGCACCAGCCGGGCTGCCAATCCATCGGCAGATCGAGCTGCCCGATCGGGCGGTAGAACCGCTCGACCGCCGTCGTCGGTACGAAACACAGGCTCGGGCCGCCGTTCTCGTAGGGCAACACGATCAGGTCGAACCGTTGCTGCTCCACTTGCGCGCGCAGGTCGGCGAGGAACGCGGCGTAGCGCTCGCGCAGCACGCGCTCCGGCGGATAGATCGGCCGCTCCATCGAATGGAGAAAACTGTCGGACAGCCCGCCGTCGTAGATCGGCTTGTGTTGCGCGACCAGGATCCAATCGAGCGGCGGCGGGGCGTAGACGTTCTTCTTCGTCGCCAGCAGTTGCTCCCACCGAGCCCAGACATCCGCATGAGCGCGCGGCGGGCGCTGGGCCGTCAGCGGCAGCAGCAGCAGATCGAGCAGGACGAGCAGCAGCCAGCCCCAGCGTCGCGCCGGCGGCGTGATCGCGATCGCGCCGAAGGCAGACAGCAGCAGGAACGGCGTCAGCAGGTGCGCGAAGTAGATCATCGAATTGCCGTGATAGCGGCCGAGCTTTACGACAAGGATGACGAACGCGCACGCGGCGGCGAACGTCGGGAGAGCGAGCGGCCGCCTTCGCATCGCGCAGGCCGACATGATCACGATCAGGATCACGCCGGGCAGCTCCATCAGGTACGTGCGCAGTTGAGCGAAGAGGTGCGAGAAGCTGCCTTGCGCCGAGGCGGCGGCGGTGCCGGTGATGACGTTCGCCGCGTAAGTCGGCATCAGCCAGGTCGCTGCGATGATCGCCAGCGCGAAACTCGCGCCGCCGGCGAGGAGGTAGATCAACCCGCGTTTTCGGCGGCCGATCAGAACGAGATACGCGCCGACGACGCCGTAGCCGAAGATGAAGTACGGCTTGGTCAAGAGCGCGAGGACGGCCAGCGCGATCGAGGCGATGAGGGACTTGTTCGAGAAGTCGAAGCGCAGCGGCAGCAGGACGCTCAGCAGGAACAGCAGCAGGCCCAGCGCATCCGGGCGCGCGAGGATCGTCTCCGGCAGAGCGCGCTGACCGAGATCCGCGCCGCGGATCGCCAGATCGAGATACAGCAACACGCCGGCGACGATCGCGAGCGACCACTGCAGCTTTTGTCGCCGAAGTGCTGCGACGATCAGGAAGCACGAAGCGAGCGTGAGCAGCGTGGAGACGACGCGGTGTGCGAGCAACGTCGATCCGCCGGCGATGCGCACGATCGGCGCCATCAGCGCGTGATAGCCGATGCCGTACATGTTCGTCAGTTGCGGCTGATTCTGAATCGAGTAGAGGTTCTGGCCGCGGGCGAGGGCATCGGTCGCGACGATCATCGCCGACTCGCGATATTCCTGCGGCCCGGGCAGCGTGATCACGTACAGGTTGACGCACAACGCGTACGCGAACGCGCACAGCGCCAGCACGAGCGCCGCGCGCGTCAGAAACACCGACAGGGTTGGTCGATCGAGCTTGATGGCGGCTACGGAGTGTACTGCCAGAGGTCGGCGACGTCTTTGAAGTAGAGCCGGCCGTCGTTGTCGATCGCGATGAGCTGAGCGTTGTCGTCGCGCAGCACCGTCACGTTCCTGGTCGTGGGATCGAGGCGGAAAAGTTTGTCGCTGACCGTGCCGTAAATATTGCCGTCGGGATGCAGAAGCATGGCCGCGTCGCGCCAGCCGGCGTGACGTGCGGAAGCCTTCGGCGGGAACAACGGCTTCGTGAAGATCACTTGCCGCTTCGACACGTCGAAGATGAACAGCGTGCCGTCGGCGACGCCCCAGATGTTCTTGTCGGGGCCGACGATCAACCCGGTGACGAGCTTCGCGCCCGCGACGGGCGAAGTCTCGAACGCCTTTTCGTTGGTCTTCGGGTCCCAGAGAAACAGTTTCCCCTCGGTCGCCTTGGGCTCAATTCCGAGCCCGCCGGACACTGACGATCCGCCGACGATGATGCCGTCCGCGTACGCGAGGCTGACAACGCTTTGATCGGCGACGACGTTGCGATGCGTGTCCACCTGGTACGTCGCGTCATCGACGATCGCGAGCATCCCGCCGAGCTTTCCGTAATCGGGGACGGTGCCGTAGAAAACTTTCTTCAGCTCCGCCACGCCGAGGACGGCGACGGGGCGGTCCTGCTCGACGCGATCGAGCGAGTCGAACTGGTGCGGGTTGTCCTGCTTCGGGTCCCACGGCTTGGTCGTGTCGAGGGCGTAGAGCCGCGCGTGCGGATAGCAGCCGAGATAGAGCTTCGATCCGAGCACGCCGATGCCTTCGGACTGGCTGATGGAGCCGTATTGCACGTGCTTGCCGGTCTTCGGATCGAACGCGGCGAGTCCGCCCGAAAGATAGCCGCCGCTGTAAATCTTCTCGTCGGGGCCGAGGCGGATCGAATGGATCGGCGTGGACTCCGGCGGGACTTTCAGGTGAATGCGTTTGGTCTTGCCGGTTTGCGGGTGATACCAGATCAGGTTTCCATAGCGCGCCAGCGCGACGACCGTCGGGCCCGGAAAATCCGGATCGTCTTTCATCGTCACCCAGCCGAGGCCGACGATCTGCTGCTTGCCAACCGCGTCGGTCGATCGGCTCTTTCGCGTCTTGAGGTCGTATTCGGCGAGCCCGCCGTCGCCGTAGTAGTAGAACGCGTCGGCGTACGGTGATTTCGCGGTGACGACCTGCTGGCCGGAAACGTTCGGCAGCGCCGCTTCGATCTCGCGCGTCGCCGGGTTCATGACGATCGCTTCGTTGGGAGTAAGCTGGACGATCAGCTTCCCGCCAACGACATCGACCGCATACGCGAACTCGCGGCTCGCGTACTTCTGCGGCAGGATCTCGGTCTTCTCACCGGTCTTCGGATCCAGCTCGACCAGGTGCGCATGCGAGCCGACGCTCGCGTAGATCTTCCCGCTCGCCGGATCAAACGCGACGCCGCGGACGTAGTTCTCGCCCTTGGTCATCGCGCCGCGACCGACATCGCTAAACCCTTCTTTCGGGTCGTAACGAATGACGTTGCAGCCGGGATAGGTGCCGATGAAGACCTCGCCGTTCGCGCCCGCGGCGGCTTCCCACGCGAACGTTTGATCGCGTCCGACGAGACCGCAGTCGTGCATTTCATTCTCGCCGGGAATCCAGCGATAGAGATGGCCGTTGTTATCGGTGCCGGCGTAGACGCTGCCGTCGCTGGCGGTGGTCGCGTTCCACGCGCCTTTCGCTCCTTCCAGCGGCATCCGGCGGAGCAGTTCGCCGCTGTGGATGTCGAAGACGAGCAGCTTCGCGGGCTCGCCGCGGATGACGGTGCAGACAACGTCGCGGCCGTCGGGCTCTTTGGCGAAGGTCGTGCCCTGGATCGTCGTAGACGTGATCTGCACGCCGAGGTTGACGAATTTGCCGTGATCCGCGGCTTTGGATTGTGCGAAGCACGGGACGGCGAACAGGAAGGAGAGCAACACGATCGAGCGGGTAGGCATGCATCAAGCCTTAGCACGTCAGCAGCGAAAATGTTGAACAGGATGCGATCGACGGCGTATCCTGCGGCGTCACCTCATGCGAATCGCGTCAATCGTCCTCCTCACTTGTGTCGCTGTCACTCGCGCGGCAACGACGCAGCCGTTCGACGTTCAGGTCGTCGTCGATGCCGGCAAGACGATCGGTCCTATGCATCCGATCTGGCGATTCTTCGGCGCCGATGAGCCGAACTACGCGTACATGAAGGACGGCGCGAAACTGCTCGAAGAGATCGGGCAGATCGGCCCGGTGCCCAAGTTCTTCCGCGCGCACAACCTGCTCACCACCGGCGACGGCACGCCGGCGCTCAAGTGGGGCAGCACCAACGCGTACACGCAAGACGCTTCGGGAAGGCCGATCTACGACTGGACGATCGTCGATCGCATCTTCGACACCTGCCTTCATGCCGGCCTGAAGCCGTATGTCGAGATCGGCTTCATGCCGCAGGCGCTGTCGATCAAGCCGCAGCCTTATCAACATCATTGGAAGCCCGGCGAAAAATACGCGACGATCGAGACCGGCTGGGCATATCCGCCGACCGATTACGCGAAATGGGGCGAGCTGGTGTTCCAGTGGGCGACGCACTGCGTCGAGAAGTATGGCAAGGCGGAAGTCGAGCAGTGGTACTGGGAGGTGTGGAACGAGGCGAACATCGGCTACTGGCACGGGACGGAAGAGGAATTCTTCCGCCTTCATGATGTCGCGATCGACGCTGTCCGCCGGGCGCTGCCGGCCGCGCGCGTCGGCGGGCCCGATTGCGCGGGCGCCGGCGGAAAGTTCATGGCGGACTTCCTCGAGCACTGCCTGCGCGGGAAGAATTACGCGACGGGTAAGAACGGCACGCCGATCGACTTCGTTTCCTTCCACGCCAAGGGCAACCCGAGCTTCGTCGACGGCCACGTCCGGATGGGCATCGCCAATCAACTCCGCACGATCGATTCGGCGTTCAAGATGATCGCGTCGTATCCGGAGCTGAAGAGCAAGCCGATCGTGATCGGCGAATGCGATCCCGACGGCTGCGCCGCCTGCCAGGGGCCGCAGCTCGGCTACCGCAACGGCACGATGTATTCGAGCTACACCGCCGCGAGCTTCGCGCGGCTGTTCGCGCTGGCCGACAAGCACGGCGCGAACCTCGACGGCGCGCTGACGTGGGCGTTCGAGTTCGAAGACCAGCCTTATTTCGCCGGCTTCCGCGCGCTGGCGACCAACGGCATCGAGCTGCCGGTGCTCAACGTCTTTCGCATGTTGGGCAAGATGAGCGGCGATCGCATCGCGCTCGCGAGCAGCGCGGAGGTGCCGCTCGACACGATGCTGAAGGACGGCGTGCGCTCCGCGCCCGACGTCGGCGCGCTCGCCACCCGCGACGGCAATCGCATTTGCATCCTGATCTGGCATTATCACGACGACGACCTGCCGGGGCCGGGGGCAACCGTTCATCTCACCGTCAACGCCTTGCCCGAGTCGGCGGTCGATCCGCGATCCTCGGAGTTCACGATCGACGGCACGCACGCCAACGCATTCGCCGCGTGGAAGCAGATGGGCGCGCCCGCATCGCCGACCCCGCAGCAGCGCGCGACGTTGCAAAGAGCAGGACAACTCGACGACGGCGACGTTCTTCATCCCGCGCCGGCCGTTCACGGAACGATTTCCATTTCAACCACGCTCGCACGGCAGGCTGTGAAGCTGCTGGTGTTCGACATGCCTCACTGACCGCTTCGGCCGGTTTGATTCGCAGGATCGTTTCGCTAAAATCCCTCGCCCGATGAGATGGCCGCCGGAGTAGCTCAATGGCAGAGCACCGCTTTCGTAAAGCGGGGGTTGTGGGTTCAAATCCCACCTTCGGCTTTTTCTGAGTCTCCGCCGCTTGCGGCGGGGGCTCATTGCATTTCATGCCGGACCCAGTCGCGCCCCCCGTCGCGCACGTGACGAATTTTTGCCTCCGCCGCCGCCGCGTGTCTACATTATTTCGTCACCTGCATGCCGTCACATCTCATTTGCGTGCAAAAGGAGCAAGCCATGACCAAGAAGGGCAAGGGGCACATGCCGCTTGAAACGCGCCGTCCGACCGGCGCGCCCGCGGTGTTTCCGCCACGGCGAGGGTACGCGTCACTTTCGATGAAAGACCTGCTTGACGCGCGCGACGCGTACCACGTCTATCTCTCGTCGCTGCAGAACGTCGTCGGGACGGCGGTCGGGAGGTATCTCATCCGGGAGGACGACTGGTACGCAACCCATCCGCCCGGCACTCAGCGCGACAAGGGGAAGAAGTCGAAGCACGCCAGGAAACCGAGCGTCCCGCGCACGCTGGCGAATACGGTGATCAAGCCCTGGTCGTGGCCGTCGGTTCTGGTGTTCGTGAGGAAGTGGGAGCAAACGGGAAAACTCGGCTCGCAGGCGGTTCCACCGACGCTGTACCTGCCGGACGGGCGCGTCGTGCCCGTTTGCGTGGTCGAGACGGCCCCGGATGAGACGCAGCCGGTCGCGCCGCCGACTTCGTTCCCGACAACGCCGCTCATCGGTGGGGGTTACGCGTGCCTGCGCGATCATCAGGGCGAGGAGAAACGCGGCACCTTCGCGTGCCTGGTCCGCAAGGGCGGGACCTACTACGCGCTGACGAACCGTCACGTCGCCGGCGGCGAGGGCGAGATTGTCAACGCGGTCGTGCGCGGGCAGTACGAGCCGGTCGCCACCACCTCCGGCCTCGCGCTCGATCGCGTGGCGATGCCCAAGGTCTTTCCGACCTGGCCGTACCCCAAGTCGCTGCTGACGATGGACGCGGGGCTGGCGCGAATCGAGGACATCAACGACTGGACGTCTCAGTCTTTCGGCATTGGGGAGATCGGAGAGGTCTTCGACGCGACGGAATACTCGCTAACCCTGGACCTGATCGGAACGCCCGTGCGCGCCTTCAACGCCGCCAGCGGCCTTGCCGAAGGGGAGATTCGCGCACTGTTTGTCCGCTTCGATTCGCTCGGCGGCTATGACTACGTCACGGACGTGCTGATCGCGCCGCGACGCAAGCCGGCCAACGGAGGAAATGGCGCCAAGCGCAGAGCCGGCGGTAAAGCCGGCGCGGCCAAGACCGGCGGGGGCGGATCGAACGATCACCCGTTCACCCAGCCGGGCGATTCGGGCTCGCTGTGGTTCTATGACCAGGAGGCCGACGAGCAGGCGCATCGCACCAACGCCGACCTGCATCAGCCGCCGCCGCCGCGGCTGGAGCACGGCGCGCGCGCCCCGCGCCGCCGGCCCGTCGCGATGCAGTGGGGCGGCAGGCGCGTCATCCTTCCCGACGGGAGCAAGGCGTCGTACGCGCTGGGGACGTTCCTCTCCAGCGTTTGCCGTGCGCTCGACGTGGAGGTGGTGCGCGACTGGAGCATCGGCCACGACGAGTTCTGGGGGAAAATCGGCCACTTCACCATTGGGTTCAAGGCGTGCGATCAGCTCTCTGGCAACCTCGCGACGCTGATGAAGAAGAACCAGGAAAACATCGGCTTCGACGACGCCAAGCTCAGCGGCACCTTCAGCGTGGACAGCAAGAAATTCGTCCCGCTGGCCGACGTGCCGGACTACGTCTGGATCAACACGCGCCCCACCAATGAGCCGATCCAGCATTTCGCCGACATTGACATCGAGGACATCGACGGCAAGCCGTCGCTGCTGGACCGGTGCGTGAGCGACTCGAAGAATATCGCGGGGTCGGTGTGGAAGAAGTATTTCGACGGCTTCGCCGCGCAGGGCGTCGGGCCGGAGGAGGGGGCACTGCCGTTCCGCGTCTGGCAGATTTACGATGCGATGGTGGATTACGCCAGTAAGAAGGACGTAATCCACTTCGTCGCGGCCGCCGGCGTGCTGGCGCATTACGTGGGGGACGCGTCGCAGCCACTGCACTGTTCCTTCATGCATCACGGCGTGCCACCAATGACCACTTATCAGGGCCGCGATTACCCCTTCCCGCGCAGCAGCCAGGACTTCAAGGATTTCAAGACCAGGCCCGAGGCGCAGATCCACGGCATCTACGAAGAGACGATGCTGGAAGCCAAGCCGGCGGAGGCGTTGACGCTGGTGGACAAAAAGATCGCGGCGATGAACGCGCCGGCGCTGCCGAACAATGCGACGGGCCATGACGCCGCCGTCGAGGTTATCCGCCTGATGAACGACGCGCAGAAGCGGCTTTCCCCCATGGACATCATCAAAGCCGACGACCCGACGCTCACGAAGAAGAAGCGCGCCGAGCGTCTATGGAACAACGCGACCAGTCGCGATGCCACCGCCAAGTCATTAGCCGACAGCGTGCTGACGCTGGCGGCGATCTGGACGGCGGCGTG
>JAICTV010000099.1 GCA_025936175.1 Phycisphaerae bacterium | reverse complement strand
GAGGTGGCAAATGATCGCGGTCTCGGACATGAGGTGTTCACTGGCCGGGGCGAGGACGCCCCGGCTCTCCTGGACCACGCCCATCGAGTTCTCGCAGGAGACGAACTGCTCGCCGCTCTCCTGAACATCCCGCTCGGTGCGGCCGAGGCAGGGGAGGATCAGCGCTTCCTCGCCGGTGATCAGGTGATTGCGGTTTAATTTCGTCGAGATCTGCACGCTCAGGCGCAGGCGGCGGAAGGCGTCGGCGGCGTACTCGGTGTCGGGGCCGGCGCTGAGGAAATTGCCGCCGAGGCCGATGAAGACCTTCACCTTCCCCTCGTGCATCGCCTGCAGGCCGGTGACGGTGTCGAAGCCGGTCTTGCGGGGTGGGTCGAAGTTGAACTCGCGCTTGAGCGCGTCGGCGAAGCGGTCGCTGATCTGTTCCCAGATGCCGACGGTGCGGTCGCCCTGCACGTTGCTGTGCCCGCGCACCGGGCAGACGCCGGCGCCGGGGCGGCCGATCTGGCCGCGCAGGAGGTTGAAGTTGACGATGGTCTGCACGTTGCGCACGCCGTTGGCGTGCTGCGTGATGCCCATCGCCCAGCACGTGATCATCCGCTCGCTCCTGGCGGCGATCTGCGCGGCTTCGCGGAGCTGATCGCGCGAGAGGCCCGAGCCGGATTCGATCTCGTCCCACGCCGTCGCTAGTAAATCGTCGCGGAACTCGTCGAAGTCGCAGGTCTTGTTGCGAATGAAATCGTGGTCGAGACAGTCCATCTCGAGCATGTGTTTCATGATCCCCTTGAGCGCCGCGACATCGCCGTTGATGCGGACGGGCAGGTGCAGGCAGGCGATCTTCGTGCCGGTGAGGCCCAGCAGCGCGAGCGGGTTCTGCGGGTTGCGGAACTCGATCATCCCGCTCTCGCGCAGCGGGTTGATGCTGACGATCTTCGCGCCGTTCTTCACCGCGCGCTCCAGCGCGGTGAGCATACGCGGGTGACACGTGCCCGGGTTCTGGCCGATGATGAAGATCGCGTCGGCGGAATAAAAATCGTCGAGCTTCACCGTGCCCTTGCCGATGCCGATCGCGCGGGTCAGGCCGTAGCCGCTCGATTCGTGGCACATGTTGGAGCAGTCCGGCAGGTTGTTGGTGCCGAACTGGCGGGCGAAGAGTTGATAGCAGAACGCCGCCTCGTTGCTGGCGCGGCCGGAGGTGTAGAACAGCGCCTCATCGGGCGAGACCAGCGCGTTCAGCGCATCGCCGATCATGCGGAAGGCGTCGGTCCAGGCGATCGGCTCATAGTTCTGACTGCCGCGGCGGAGGATCATCGGGTGCGTGATGCGGCCCTGATCGCCGAGCCATTGCTCGGTCTGTTTCGCCAATTCGGCGATCGAATGCTCGGCGAAAAACTCCGGCGTGACGCGCTTGTCCGTCGCCTCCCACGCGACGGCCTTCGCGCCGTTCTCGCAGAACTCGGCGACGTGCCGATCGCCATCGGGATCCGGCCACGCGCAGCTCGGGCAATCAAAGCCGCCCTTGTGGTTCATGATGACCAGCGACCGCACGCTGCGCGCGGGACCCTCCTTCAGCGCGAACTTGAGCGATTGCAGGACGCCCGGCATGCCCGCCGCGGCGGTGTGACGTTGGCCGACGTCCGGCACGTCGTCGCCGGGCGGATACTGCGCATCGGGCGTGCGCTGCGAGACGTCCGGCGTGGTCATCGGTCGCTCGTCTTCGATCCGCTTCGGCCGGCGCGAGTCGAACTGCTCGGGCGCGCTGTGCTCGTCGAGGTCCGGCGAGATGAGGTGATCGATGTGCGATTGGTCGTCACTCATATGATCGCGGCTCATCATACGTGTGCCTTTTGCTATCCGCGCTGATGACAATGGTTGCGACCGGGACGGTCAACATGGAGCTGCCATCAGAACCGGATTCGCCGCGGATGGGAATACACGTTCATCCGGCCTGCTCGCAGGAATCCGATCAGCGTCTGCCCGTTCTCCTCCGCGAACTGCGCGGCCAAGCTCGACGGCGCCGACACGGCCGCCACGATCGGCACCCGCGCGGCCAGCGCCTTCTGCACGATCTCGAAGGACGAGCGTCCGCTGACGAGCAGCACGTGCCGATCGAGCGGCAGGAGATCGTTCAATAACGCGTGGCCGATCACCTTATCGACTGCGTTATGACGGCCGACGTCCTCGCGGAGGACGAGCAGTTTGCCGGATGCGTCGAAAAGGGCGGCGGCGTGGAGGCCGCCGGTGCGATCGAACGTCGGCTGCTGCTCGCGCATCATTTCGGGAAGCTTCAAGATCGTCGCGGCGTCGATGACGACATCGGATTCGATCGGCGGGAAGAGCGAGCGGATCGCGTCGATCGTCGCCTTTCCACACAGGCCGCAGCTCGACGAGGCGAAGACGTGGCGGGTGAGGCGGTCGAAGTCGATGTTCACTTCCGGCGCGACGACGACGTTGAGCAAGTTCCCCTCGTCATTCCGATCGCAGGGCTCCATCTTGAGCACGTCGCGGCGTTGGCGGATCAAACCTTCCGTGACGAGAAATCCCGCAGCCAGCTCCTCGTCGTGTCCCGGCGTGCGCATGGTGATGGTGACGGCCCGTCCGCGCACGCGAATCTCCAGCGGCTCCTCGGCCGCCAGCTCATCGTGCTCGTCGAGCACATCACCGTCGCGGTATCGTCGGACTTTCACGCGCTGCGCCATCGCCGGCACATCTTAGTCACCCGCTGCCCAATTTTGTCAGCACGAAGGCGGCGAGAAACCCGAGCACGGTGATCAGCCCGGCGAAGTTGTGCGCGTATTCGAAGGCCTCGGGCATCATGGTGTCGGCAAGCATCGAGAGGATCGCGCCGGCGGCGACCGCGGTGGTGGCGGCGATCACGTCGTTGCTGAAGTGGCGAAAGACCGCAAAGCCGATCAGCGACGCCACGCCGCTGACGAAGGCGATCGCGCCCCACACGCCGAAGACGTACAGCTTCGACCGCCCCGCGTTGCGCATGCCGGCGGAGCTGGATAAACCTTCGGGGATGTTGGAGAGGAAGATCGCGATCACCGCGACCCAGCTCACCGCGCCGCCGGCGATCATCGACACGCCGATCACGATCGATTCCGGGATGCCGTCGAGCAGCGCGCCGACGGCGATCGCCAGCCCGGATCCGGCCTCTTCGGCTTCGCTGGGCTGCTTGTCGCCCGAGCGCTTGCGGTGCTGCGCGCCGTGGCGGGTGAGCAGCCAGTTGGCGGCGGTGTAGACGATCGAGCCGCCGACGAAGCCGATCGCGGTGGAGTCGAACCCGCCGCGACGAAAGGCGTCATCCATCAGGTCGAACGCGAGCGCGGAGATGAGCGTCCCCGCGCCGAAGGCCATCACGGCGGCGATCAGCCGCTGCGGCAGGTTGATGAAGTAACCGACCGCCGCGCCGATCAGCAGCGCGGACCCGGCGAGCAGTCCCCACAGTCCGGCAACGATCGCGGTCATGGCGACAACATGCGCGGCGACGTGACCTTGCGCCCACCCCGGAATTCCGGTTCCCCGCCTGTGCCCGCTACGGTCTGCGCTGTTCGTCGTGCCCGAGCTGCGCGCGCAGCCGATCTTCCCGGGCAGTCGTGGTGGTCGCGGGCTGACTCGCCGCGGGCAATGGCCACAGGCTGATCGTCTGCATTCCCGCACGGAGATGTTGGATGGCGCCGGCCCGCGCGCCGGCGTCACGGTATCGCTCTCCGAGCAGATCGACATCGTCCGCCGGAACGGCCGGCGTCGCGGGGAGGGCGTCGGCAGTGGGCAGATCGAGCTGAAGCACATTCTGCCGCCGATCGAGCCGGATGCCGAGCTTCTCCGGCAAGGTCGTGCTGTCCTGATCCATCTGCATCACCGCTCGCCACTGCGGCAGCGACAACGTCACCACGCGCTTGGGATCCGAGTCCGGGGGTTGCTTCCGCTGCACGTCTGCCGCATGCAACCGCTCGCGACAGACCTTCAGGATCGTGTCGAGGGGAATGCGGCCGGAGTTGTTGTTGATGACGAAGCCGGCGCCGGCTTCGAAGGCGTTGTGATCGCAATGGTTGTCGTGCGAGCGCGGCGAATCGAGCGGCAGGGAAATCGCTGCGTCGCGGTTGCCGTAGAACAGGTTCCCGCTGATGGTTTCGTCCGACGTTTCCGACAGCCGCTTGGGCCAGTAATAGCGCTCGGCCGCCACACGCTGTTCCAGCCCGTAATGCGGGTTGTCCAACAGCGTGTTGTGCGCGATCGTGACGCCGGAGGCGTCGTGGGTATAGATGCCGTCGCCGAAATAGGGGGGCCAGAGCGCCGGGTTCTCCGCCGCGAGGTTGTGATCGACCAGCACCGGGCCGAACCCGAACTCGACGAAGATGCCGGCGCCGCGATTGCCGGTCGTGATGTTGCGGGTGACGCGCGCGTTCTCCCAGCCGTTGTCCAGCCAGATGCCGAAGGACGCGTTGTCGGCGACGAGGTTGCGCTCGATCAGGCCGTGGCGAAAGGCGTGCACCTTGATCCCCGCCGCCTCGGCATCGGCCAGAGACCAGGGCGGCTTGGGTTTTTCTCCCCCGGCGGAGGCGTTGCCGCGGACGACGTTGCCGATGATGCGCACGGACTCGGTGTTCCAGGCGGCGATGCCGCACTCGGCGTTGCCGGTGATGAGGTTTCCTTCGACGAGGTGATTTCCTCCGATGAGGATGCGCCTGTCCTCTTGTTCGGTGGCGATCAGCGTATCCGACTCCCACGTTTCGCTGCCGCAGTCGATGCCGATGCCGGTGGTGTCGCGCACGATGTTGTTGCGGATGATCCAGTGATCTCCCGTGCGGGTGCTGAGCGCGCCCAACTGCGGCCAGGCGCGGCGGCCGGCGCAGCGCTCGAAGACGAAACCCTCGACGTGGATGTAGCCCAGGCCGCGGCGGTGGGGCGCGAAGATGCGGTCGCGTGTCGTGATCTCGATCGTGCCGGGCGCCGGGGCGGCGCCGCTCTGCAGACGGACGAGGATCTGCTGAGCATCGTCGCTCGCCAGCCAACTATCGGGCGTCTGAATGAGCTGCTCGCGCGAAGTCACCTGAGACATCGGCTGATCATTCAGGAAGACGAGCGCGTTGCGTTTGCTCTCCTTCGATCCCGCGAAGGGATTGCCGAAGATAAACGCCGCTTGGGGCAGCGCCGCGCTGAAGACGCCGGCCGTGTCAGGTAACGGTTGCCACTGCGCAGCGAGGACGTCGCTGCCGCGAACGATCACCGCGCGTTGCGGCACCGAACGGTACACGATCGGTGCCGCGGCGCTGCCGCCGCGCGCGGGGGAAACCCATTCGCGGTAGGTGCCGGCGCCAACGGTGACCACGTCACCCGGCTGGGCGAGTTGCGCCGCGGCGTTGATCGTGCGCAGCGGATGATCGGCGGAGCCCTCGGCCGTGTCGGAGGCGTCGGGGTTGCCTTGGCGCACGAACCACTCCCGACCGGCAGCGGCGCTGGCGGTGGCGAAGGCGGCGGCCAGAAACCAAACCGGGAGCAGGCGCATGAGGATGATGCTCGTTTCGCTCGCTTTCAACGCTACATCGGTTCGCGAAGGTAACGCGCCAGGTCGGGCACCGCCGCGGCGAGTCCCTCGGCGACCACCCGACCGATCACGTCGCTCCCCCTTGAATTCAGATGCGTCGCGTCCGGGACCACCGGCCGCGTCGTCGCCGCCACCGCGGGCGCGTCGGATGCGGTCCTCGTCGTTGTTGCGCTCTCGGGTTTCTTCATCGGCTCGAGCTTCCGCACGGCGTCCTGACCGAGCTTCTCGTACAGCTCGACCGATCGCGCGTGCAGATCGATCAGCGGGACGTGCTTATCCGCCGCGACCTGCTTCACCACCTCGACGTACGGCATGAGCGTCGAGTGAATTTTCCCGTCCGCTCCCCACTGTCGCCGGCTCAGCGACGTGACCAGCACCGGTTTGATCCCTGTCGACCGCGCGTCGTCCACGTACTGCGTCATGAACTTCTTGTAGCTCGTCTGCGGATCGGTCTCGCGGTCGCCAGGATGGCCCGGCGAATCGTTGTGGCCGAACTGAATCAGGACGTAATCGGGCTTGGCGTCGAGCACCTTCTGCCAGGCGCCTTCACGGATGAAACTCCTGGAGCTGCGCCCGCTGCGGGAGAAGTTGATCACTTGCACGTCTTCGGTGAAACACTTGGCCAAGCCCTTGCCCCAGCCGACGGAGTCGGTGACGGTCGAGTCACCCGCAAGCGCGATCCGCACCTTCGCCGCGCGCGTTGCGGGCGGCGCGTCGGCGGCACAGCACAGTGCCAGGAGGGCACCTGCTACGAAAAGACGAATTGGTGGCAGGTTCATGGGCTGTGATTGACCGAGCGACGGACTGACGAAGTCGGGGCGACAGGATTCGAACCTGCGGCCTTCTGGTCCCAAACCAGACGCTCTACCAAGCTGAGCTACGCCCCGGATCAACCGCCGGAACCGCAGTTCCGGACGTTTAATCAGTTTATCCGCTCTCGGAACGAATTTGACAACCTCTGGAGCCGTGTTACTGTGAAAAGGCAAATGAGCAGCGCCGGGTTCGCGAAGTTCGGCTATTGGTTTAGCGGCTATTTCTGGCCGGCCGGATATTGCGCGGACTGAAGCTCTCGGGTTTGATTTAACAGCAAACGAAGCCTCAGGACGCGGGTCCTGAGGTTTTTTGTTTGGGGGCTTCTTTCGTTTAACGGCCCCGGTTCGGCCGATGCAGGTGGAAGGTCGGAGGTACGCGCGATGATCGTCGTCATGAAACCCGGTGCGAGCCCGCAGCAGCTCGACCACATCGTCAAACTGGTGAGAGAAATGGGACTCAAAGATCACGTCATCGTCGGGACCGAGCGAACCGTGGTGGCCGTCATCGGCGACGACCGCTTCAAGGACAAGAGCCGCCTGGAGAGCGTCGAAGGGGTCGACAAAGTGGTGCCGATCCTCGCGCCGTACAAAATGGCGTCGGTCGAGATGAAAAAGGAGCGGACCAGCGTCAAACTCGGCGCCGCCGGCGCGATCGGCGGGATGAAGGTTGGGGTGATCGCCGGGCCGTGCAGCGTCGAAGATCGCGTCAAACTGCTCGAGGTGGCGCACGCGGTGAAAGAGGCGGGCGCGATCGCCATTCGCGGCGGGGCGTTCAAGCCGCGCACTTCGCCTTACGCGTTCCAGGGACTCGCTGAAGAAGGACTCAAGTACCTCGCCGAAGCCCGGGAGAAGACGGGGCTGGCGATCGTCACGGAAGTGATGAGCATCGAGCAGATCCCCGCCTGCGTCGAGTACGCCGACGTATTGCAGATCGGCGCCCGCAACATGCAGAACTTCAACCTGCTCTCCAGGGTCGGCGAGACGACCAAGCCCGTGCTGCTCAAGCGCGGCATGAGCGCGACGCTGGAAGAGTTCCTCCTCGCCGCCGAGTACATCATGGCCCGCGGCAACACCAACGTGATCCTCTGCGAGCGCGGCATCCGCACGTTCGAGGATTACGTCCGCAACACGCTTCCGCTGGCGATCGTTCCCGAGCTTCATCGCCGCAGCCACCTCCCCGTCGTCGTCGATCCGAGCCACGGCACCGGCAAGAGCTACCTGGTGGCAGACATGTGCAAGGCGGCGGTGGCATGCGGGGCGGACGGGTTGATCATCGAAGTCCACGGCGATCCCGAGCACGCGATGACCGACGGCGCGCAGTCGCTGACGCCAAAGCAGTTCAGCGAAATGATGAAGTCGATTAAGCGGATCGCGGCGGCGGTGGATCGGGAAGCCTGATCTTGCCGTAAAGGCCGCCTCTCGATTCGCGCTGCACGTTCGTGATCAACCCGCAGTCGGCGGCTTACGAAGATTTGAGCGACGCCATGTCGATCACGAAGCGATACTTCACGTCGTTCCTGAGCATTCGCGCGTAAGCGTCGTCGATCTTCTGGATGGGGGTGAGCTCGATGTCGGAGGTGATGTTCTTCTCGGCGCAGTAGTCCAGCATCTCCTGTGTCTCGCGGATGCCGCCGATGGCCGAGCCGCTGAGCGAGCGGCGTTTCATGATGAGCGGAAACGCCGCGACGGGGCTGGGCTTCTCCGGCGCGCCGACGAGGACCATGTGGCCGTTGGTTCTCAGCAGGTTGAGGTAGAGATTTAGATCGTGCGGCGCGGAAACGGTGTCGATGATGAAGTTGAAGCTGCCGGCGATTCTTTTGAGGTTCTCGGGATCGCGCGTGAGCACGACCTCGTGGGCGCCCAGACGTTTGGCGTCCTCTTCCTTCCCGGGCGAGGTGGTGAACTGCGTCACGTGCGCGCCGAACGACCGCGCGAATTTGAGAGCCATATGACCGAGCCCGCCTAACCCGACCACGCCGGCGCGCTGGCCTTCGCCGACGCCCCAGTGCCGCAGCGGCGAGTACGTCGTGATGCCGGCACACAGCAGCGGCGCGACGGCGGCGAGGTTGAGCTTGGGCGAGACTTTGAGCACGAACGCCTGATCGCACACGATGTTGTTGGAGTATCCGCCGTACGTGGGCGCGCCGCTCTTGTCGAGCGCGTTGTAGGTCAGGACCGGGCCGGGATTCTCGCAGTACTGCTCCTCGCCTTCGCGGCACATGGCGCAGGTGCGGCAGGAATCGACCATGCACCCGACGCCGGCGAGATCACCGACCTTCATCTTCTTCACCGCCGATCCGATCTTCGCGACACGGCCGACGATCTCGTGGCCCGGCACCATCGGATAGATCGATCCGCCCCATTCATCCCGTACCTGGTGGATGTCGGAGTGACACACCCCGCAGAAGAGGATGTCGATCTGCACGTCGCCGGGGCCGACGTCGCGTCGTTCGAAGTTGAAGGGTTTGAGCGGGTTGGTCTTGTCGTAGGCGGCATAGCCGTGGGATTTCAGCATGATCCATTCCTTCCTGTGAGGCGTCGGCGCGACGCGCCAATGGTCAACCATAGCCACCGGCAATGCAGAAAGTCCCTCCGGAGATTCGGAAAACACCGCACACAAGACGGCCTGCGACGGCAGGGCGGTGGTCATCAAAAAGGGTCAGCGGCGGTGGCCAGGTTCTCGAAGCGCGTGGTCTTGTTGAGGAAGGTGAGCTTGACCGTTCCGGTCGGGCCGTTGCGCTGCTTGGCGATGATCACCTCGGCGATGTTGTCGGGCTGAAAATCCGGCTCGGCCATCCGGTAGTAATCCTCGCGGTGCAGCAGGGCGACGACGTCGGCGTCCTGCTCGATCGAGCCGGACTCGCGGAGGTCGCTCATGCGCGGGCGGTGGCCGTCACGGCCTTCGGTAGCGCGATTGAGCTGCGAGAGTGCGAGCACCGGCACGTTCAGCTCGCGCGCGACCGCCTTGATGGCGCGGGAGATCTCGCTGATCTGCTGCTGGCGGCTCTCCACGCCGGGGTTGTCCATGAGCTGGAGGTAATCGATCATCACGCACTTGATGTCGTGCTGGAGCTTCAGCCGCCGTGCTTTGGCGCGCAGCTCCAGAGGCGTCAGTCCCGGCGAATCGTCCACCCAGATCGGCGCCTTGGCGAGCTCGCCGACCGTGACGGCGAGCTGCTGAAATTCCTCGTTGGAAAGCATTCCTTTGCGCAGCCGGTGCGCATCCACCTGCCCGCGCGAGCAGAGCATTCGCTGGGCGAGCTGCTGCTTGGACATTTCCAGCGAGAAGACGGCGCAGGGCATGAGGAGATCGGCGGCGACGTGCTCGATGATGTTCATCGCGAAGGCGGTTTTGCCCATCGACGGCCGGGCCGCGACGATGATCATCTCGCCCGCCTGCATGCCGTTGAGCATGTCGTCGAGCTCGAAGAATCCGGTCTCGATGCCGCGCTGGCCGCGGTTCTCGATCATGTCGAAGACTTCGTGCAGGACGTCTTCCATCGACGTCATCGCCTTGCCGACTTTTTTCTGCGCGATCTCGAAGATCTTTTTCTCGGCCTTGTCGAGCACGAGCTCCGCCTGCTCGTGGGGCGCGTAGGCGTCGCGGAGGATGTCGTTGGAGGCGGAGATGAGCTGGCGGAGCAGCGCCTTCTCGCGGACGATGCCCGCGTAGTGCGCGCCGTGTGCGGCGGAGGGGACGGTGTTGAGGATGGCGGCGAGGTACTGCACGCCGCCGATCTCGTCGAGCAGTTGCCGCTTGATCAGCTCCTCGCGGACGATCAGCGCGTCGATCGAGCGGTTCTGCTCGTAGAGCTTCACCAGCACGTCGAAGATGATCTGGTGATCGGTCTGGAAGAAGCTCTCGCGATCGACGATCTGGACGATCTGGCCGATCATCTCCTTGTCGAGCATCATCGACGCCAGCAGGCACATCTCGCCCTCGATCGAGTGGGGCGGGAGCTTGTCGAACTGCGATGCGAGCGAGGAGTCGATGAGCTGGGACACGTGGCCTCCGTTCCGCGCGTAGACGACGCGAACAGTATCCTGACAGACGGCGTCATCTGCAAACGGATCGGGAGGATACGGCTAGACCGCCGGGGACGCGCGACGAAGGCGCGGGGGCGACGTGTTATGCACCGGTTCTTCACAGCGCAGACGATGCGCGAAGGATGGAATAGCCCCCGCGCAGGTACGGGTTCGCGCCGTCCGTAAAGCATGTCATCCCGAGCGTACTCGCGAGGGATCTCGGAGGTTGCTGGCGTCCGAGATCCCTTGCGGAGTACCGCTCGGGATGACAATGTCAGGACTTTGACGACTCGAGTTACGCGCTGCGCTCGAACGGGCTCGCGGGCGCGGGCTCGGCCTGGCGGTTCTTGTTGTACTCGTCGATCGCCGCCTTGCTGTCCGGATCGGGATTGATCCAGACCTTGACATCGGCGGCCAGGTCGTCGGCGAAGCTGACCTTCACCGTGTACTTGTCGATGCGATCGAGCTTGCCGGGCAGCGTGACGTCGTCGGCTTCGATCTCGTAGCCCTGGCCCTGGAGCTGCTTGGCAATCTCGGTCGCCGAGACCGAGCCGAAGAGGTGGCCCTGCTCGTTGGCGCGGCGTTCGAGCATGACCTCGACGCCCTCGAGCTTCTTGATGATCTCGGCCTGCTGGGCGCGCTTCTCGGCCTCGAGGCGCTCGATCTCCTTGCGGCGGGCTTCGATCTTCTTGACGTTGTTGGGCGTCGGCTCGACGGCGAGATCCTTGGGCAGGAGGTAATTCCGCGCGTAGCCGGCGGAGACCTCCACGACGTCGCCGACCTTGCCGACGTGCTTGATGGATTCTTTGAGAAGCAGTTTCACGTTTGCCATGTTCGATCCTCAGGTTCTCTTGCGTCATCAACGGCACGGGCGAGACGCCCATGCTACTAAAAGGGGATGTCGTCTTCTTTGAACTGTTGCTCGTCGCCGAAGGGCTGCTCGGGCGGCGGGGCGCTGTTTCGCGCGGCGCCTTGCGGCTGCTGCTGCTGGCGCGCCGGCCCGCGCTGCGGCGGACGTTGATCGTAATTGGCGCCACCGTCGTTGGAGCGCTGGTAGCCTTCGCCGCCGCCACCACCGCCGCCCCCTCCTCCACCACCATCTCGTCCGCCGACGAACTGGAAGTTTTCGATGACGACGGTCAGCTTCGAGCGCTTTCCGCCGCCGTTCTTGTCGTCCCAGGTGTCGTACTTGAGCCGGCCCTCGATGAAGAGGGGCTTGCCCTTGGACATGTACTGGTTGAGGACTTCCGCCTGCTTGCCGAAGGCGGTGATGTCTACGAAGGTGACTTCCTCGCGGTCTTCGCCCTGCGCGGTGCGGAACTTTCGGTTGCACGCGATGCCGAACTCGGCGACCGCCGTTTGCGACGGCAGGTATTTGAGCTGCACGTCGCGCGTGAGGTTGCCGAGAAGGATCACCTTGTTGAAGCTGGCCATGGCGGCCCCTTTCTGAATGTGGACGACGGCTGCCGTCGTCATTGCCACGAGATCAGGTGGCCCGAGGGAGGCGGCGACTGGCCACCTCAATCAACTCGCCCGGGCCGCGGAATCCTGCCCGCGGTCGGGAGGATTATAGCGATGCAACCTAAAAAAATCCTAACGAGCGCTGCAAAATCCCGTCATTTATTCCTTGTCCTCGCCCGCGCCGACTTCCGCCGGGGCGGCTTCCTCACGGCGGGGCCCGCGATCGCCGCCGCGGTCGCCGCCACGCATCGGGCGGTTGAAGTCCGGGCGATCCCACGGCGCGCGTTCCTCGCGCGGCTGGATGGGCTGCGGCTCGACCGCTTCCATCTCCTTCTGCGAGAGATGATCCGCGCGCGTGACCAAAACGCGGAGGATGTCTTCGCTCAGGTTCACGTCGCGCTCAATCGCGCCGACCGATGCGCCGGGACCTTCGTAGAACGCGACGATGTACGTGCCGCGCTTTTGCTTCTTGATCTCGTAGGCGAGCTTGCGCTCGTCCCACTTCTTGATGAAGATGATCTTCCCGCCGTGGCGCTCGATGATGCCTTGGGCGGCCTTCTGCATTCCGTCGACGTCGGTGGTGCCGGGCGGCGGGAAGAGGAACATCGCCTCGTACTTCGCCGAATCCGGCGCCTTCTCGGCGGTCAGCTTCCTGGTGGTCGTTTTCTTCTTACGCTCTGCCATAGTGATTGCTCCCTAGCATGGGTTTGGCCGGCTCGAGTCCGACCGCTAGTTACTCTTGTCTTCCTTCGACTCATCGCCCGCGACGTTGAACTGGTTCATCGCGGCGTTGATTCCTTTGTCCATCCACGTGAGGACCGCGCCCGTTGCACGATCGACCGCGGAATCGACCAACTTTCGCTGCTCGGGCGTGAAGCGGCCGAGCACATACTGCTTTCCCGGGATCTGCGGCGGGGCCGGATCGATCCCGATCCGCAGGCGCGGATAATCGCTCGTGCCGATCGCACGCTCGATGTCCTTCAGACCGTTGTGCCCGCCCGACGATCCGCCGGCGCGAAGACGCAAGCGGCCCGCCGGCAATGCGAGGTCGTCCAGCACGATCATGATGTCGGACGGGTTCAACTGATAGAACGCCATCGCCGCCTGCACGGCGTTGCCGCTCAGGTTCATGTACGTGAGCGGCTTGAGAAGCACGAGCTTCTCGAAGTCACCCGCAGACGTTTGAACCGATCCGTCGAACATCAGACTCTCGAACTTGCTCCTGGCCGCTCGATCGTAGTCGCCTCTGGCGACCCAGCCGAGCTTTTCGGCGACGCGGTCGATCACTTCGAACCCGATGTTGTGACGGGTTGCGAGGTATTCGCGACCGGGATTGCCGAGGCCAACGACCAGTTTCATGCGGCACGCACACAAGGGCGACACAAGTGTCGCCCCTACTTCTTCTCCGCTTCCGGTGCAGCGCCCTCGGCGGCTTCGTCCTCGGGCTTGCGGCCGATGACCTCCGGCTCGGCGGCGCCTTCCTCCGCCGGGGCCGCCGCCGCGACCTCTTCCTGAATCTCCTTCACCGTCGCCACGATCAAGTCGCCGTCCTGCAGGCACGTCACGCCGCTCGGCAGCTTGAGCTGATTGATGTGCAGCACGTCGTCGAGCGCCATCTCGCTGACGTCGTGGCGGATGACGTCAGGGATGTCGGTGACTTTGCACTTGAGCTCCAGCTCGTTGATGATCTGCTGGAGCACGCCGCCGTCCTTCTCGCCCTTGGGCTCGCCCTTGAGCTCGAGCGGGACGGTGATCTCGACCTCTTCATCCAGGGACACGCGCGCGAAGTCCACGTGCATCACCTCGAGACCGAGGTGGTCGTACTGCACTTCCTTCACGAGCACGGTCTCGCGCTTGGCGTCCAGCGCCAGCTCGAAGAGATGCGCGCCGTGACTGAGGTGATTGACGACCTCTTTCTTCGGCAGCGTGATCGGGACGACGGCCTCCTTGTGGCCGTAGATGACGCCCGGCAGCATGCCGGAATCGCGGAGGCGCTTGTTGGCGCGCGACCCGAGCTCGGGGCGGGCTTTGGCGGTGATTTGTGCGGTTTGGGCCATGGTTTCTCCTATTTGCGATTTTCGATTTGCAATTTGCAATTGAAGTTCAAATCGCAAATTGCAAATCGCAAATTGAAAATCTCGCTCATTCGCTCAGCGCTCTTCCGGGTTCTCCTTTGAACAGAGCGCTCACTGACTCGTTGTGATGAATTCGATGAATGGCGTCGCCGAGCAGCTCGTGGATGCTCAGGACGACCAGGCGATCCTTGATCGCGTCGCAGCGGTTGCCGATCGGGATCGTGTCGGTCACCGCCAGCTTGGTGAAATCGCAGTTCTTCAATCGCTCCAGCGCCGGCGGGGCGAAGACGGCGTGGGTGGCGCAGATGTAGATCTCCGCCGCGCCATGTTTGCGGAGGATCCGGCACGCCTCGGTGATCGTGCCGCCGGTCGTGATCATGTCGTCGACCATCAGGACGTTCTTACCTTCGACGTCGCCGATGATGTGGGCGGCCTCGGTCTCGCTCCCGCTCTTGCGCCGCTTGTCGATGATGCAGATCTCCCCGCCGAGCATGTTGGCGTAGACCTGCGCGCGCTTGACGTTGCCGACGTCGGGCGAGACGAAGACTCGATTGCTCAATCGCAGGCTCTTGAACCACTTGAGCAGCACGGGGGAGGCGGAGAGATGATCGACCGGGATGTCGAAGAACCCCTGCACCTGTGCCGCGTGCAGGTCGATGGCGACGACGCGATCCGCGCCCGCGCGCTCGATCAGGTTGGCGACGAGTTTCCCGGTGATCGGCGTGCGGCCCTCGTCCTTGCGGTCCTGCCGCGCGTAACCGAAGTACGGGATGACCGCCGTCACCCGGCTGGCGCTGGCGCGCTTGAGGCAGTCGGTCCAGACCATCAGCTCCATCAGGTGCGCGTTCACCGGATGCGAGGTGGGCTGCACGATGTAGCAGTCGCGCCCGCGGACATCCTCGTCCACCTTCACGATCAACTCGCCGTCGGGGAACAGCTCCGTGCGCCCGCGTCCCAGCGGAATCTGCAAATGCTCGCAGATGTGCTGCGCGAGCAGCGGGTTGGCCCGGCCGGTGAAGACCTTGAGCTTGTCGGCGTCAGAGTTGGCCATGATCAACTCCCGCTACCTCGACTGAGCATCGTGTTTTCGTACGAGATGTTGCCGGAGATGGTCGTCCCTTCGGGCACGATGCTTTCCCGCGGGACCGACGCGAACGGACCGATGCAGCAGTCGGAGCCGATGCTGGTGTCGCGGCCGACGAACGTGAAGGGCTCGATGACCGTGTCCGGGCCGATCGTCACGCCGGCTTCGATGTAAGTGTTGGCGGAGCTGACGATCGTCACGCCGCCCTCGCGCAGCGCTCGGTGAATGCGCTCCTGCATGACGAAATCGGCGTCGGCGAGCTGCTGGCGGGTGTTGGGCGCGAGCACGTCTTCGTACGTCGCCGCCTGCACCGCGACGACTTTCTTCCCCGCCTTGCGGAGGATGCCGTAGATGTCAGTCAGGTAGTACTCGCTCTTCTTGTTCTCGTTCGTGAGCTTGGAAAGAGCGAAGAGCAGATCGGGAACGCGGGCGCAGTAGTAACTCGGGAAGATCTCGCGGATCTCGCGCTGCTCCGGCGTGGCATCGAGCTGCTCGACGATCTCGAGAAAATCGCCCTTGTCGTCGCGAACGATCCGGCCGTAGCCGGTTGGATCATCCAGCACCGCGGTGGCCATGCTCGCCGCGGCGTCTTCGAACTTGTGCTGCTGAAGCAGCGTTTGCAGCACCTGCCCGCGAATGAGCGGCACATCCCCGGCGAGGAGGAAGACATCGCCCTTGACCTTCTCCAGCTCGGGCACGCACATGCGGGCGGCGTGGCCGGTGCCGAGCTGCTCGGTCTGATCGATGAAGCGGATGCGGTCGTCGTAGCGGAAGGCGTCGATCACCTCATCCTTGCCGTGCCCGACCACGAGAAGGATGCGCGTCACGCCCGCGTCGTAGCACGCCTGCAGGATGTAGTGCAGCATCGGCTTGCCGCAGACTTCGTGCAGCGCCTTGGGGCGCTTCGACTTCATGCGAGTCGATTTGCCGGCGGCGAGGATGACGGCGGTGAGGCTCATAAGGATGAAGGCAGAAGGATGAGGGATGAAACAAGACGAAGAAGCGTTTCTTCATCCTTCATCCTTTTGCCTTCATCCTTCTTCACGAAGCTGGCCCGCATGGATTCGAACCATGACAAGCAGAACCAAAATCTGCTGTGCTACCGTTACACCACGGGCCAGTGGCGGCGCGATCGCCGGACACGTCGAGGCGGGTTCGATTGTAGCGAGGGAAAGAACGAAGGGTGCAGCGTGAGTGTGAAGCGGCTGACCATTCGCCTACCCTTTCGGCTCATCACCGAACCTCTCGACGAACGCTTCGTTGCCGAAGCGGAGCGGGCATGATAGGGACGGCCGCGGGGGTGTCAAGGAGCCGCCAGTTGCATTGAAAATGACCGGATTTATGATGTCGGCACCGGGCTGAAGGGGGATGGCAACCACGGAGGGTTGCTCGATGGCTCAGACGCTCCTTTCTATTTTGATGATGATCTTGTCGATGTGCGCGGGATGCCACGCGGCGGCGGCGGCGGCGCCGACCCCGGCGCCATTCCCCGCTCCGTCCGCCGCGTCGTCCCCCGCGCCCTCCGCAAAGACGCAAGCGGCGGCGGACGTTTCGGAGCCGCGTCAGACGCCGACGACGCGGCCGGTCGAGGAACGCGCCAAGCTTGCATCGCTCGAACAAACCGCCGCGCCGGCGCCGACCACCAGGCCTTCCTTCGCTTCAGAATTCGATCGCGAGCTTCGCCGGCTGCTCGACAATCAACCTGCCGAATCGATGCAGGAACTGCCGGCGGACGAGCGGAGCCTGATCGCGAGCGTGATCGACGGCCTCGCGGCCTTCCGTCGCGCCGCGAGTGATGAAGGATCATTGCTGGCGAGCAAATCCGCGCCGCTGGCGGATCTGTCGCAGCGCATCCGCGACACGCAGCCGCTGCAGATCCCGAAGCTGGCCGCCTGCCGCACGGTCACACAGTACGGCGTGTATGACCCCTTCGAGCCCGCGCGTTTCACCGCGGGCACGGACACGCCGATCATCGTCTACTGCGAGATCGACAACTTCCTCTCCCGCGCGACGTCGGATTCGCGATGGGAAACCAAGCTCTCGTACGAGGCGGTGCTCTACGCGGACAACGAGGCGGGGGTGTCGGTCGTCAGCAAGAAGCCGACGACCATCGCCGACAAGTGCCGAAACCGCCGCCGCGATTTCTTCCTCGCCGATCGAATGACCATCCCCGGAACGCTGCCGGTCGGGAAATACATCCTGAAGGTGACGATCATCGATCAACTGGCGAATCACGTCGCGGAGAAGAGCATTCCGCTGATGGTGTCGGTGAACTGAGGGACCGCCTTGCGCATCCCGCCACTGCCGCAACCAGTGTCAT
>JAICTV010000306.1 GCA_025936175.1 Phycisphaerae bacterium | reverse complement strand
GCTGGTCACATCATCGGAATAGGCAACGACGACTTCCGGCGTGATGTCGCGCAGGTCGGCGATCTTCGTCACCTTGCGGAAATCCCGCCACGAACGGAGGACCTTCTTCTTCTGGGTCGATCCGCACTTCGCGTACTTCTGCCAGACTTCTTCGAGATGATCGAGAGTAGGCAAGGGCGCTGGCGGCTTCATGTCGAGGAGATAACCGAACTGCTCGACGCCGGATTTGCTCGCGGCCCACTTTGGCCGGCGCAGGATTTCTTCGCCGACGATCTTCATCACCACTTCGTCCGAATCCTCCTCGCGCGTCTTGCCCGACAATAACCCGGCCTCAACGAGATCGCGGCTGGCCACCGCGGAGAGGATTCTCCCCAGCAGCGTTCCAGGGTGATCGGGATACCAAACACCAGCAGCGATTTTCTCTTGGAGCGTCGGCTCCGGGTTGGTCATCTTGAGGAAGCGCGCGATGGCCTTCGCCGGATCGGACTCGCGGAAGAACTTATTGGTTCCGATCACGCGCCAGCGCTCGCTCTTTGCGTCCCGGCCCAAGCCAAAAATCTGCTTCCCGGTCTTCGGGTCAACATAGTGCTTGGCTTTGCGCCCGACTTTGGGTTTTGTGGCGATCATGCCCGCATGAGGATGATTTGCGGGCGGGGTGTCAAGGGGTGAATTGTTTGCCGAATTCTTTGCCAACCCCCGCTGGCGCTATCAAAACTTCAGTGGAGCCATGGGGCTTTGAACCCCAAATTCAACCATGCCATGGTCGCGTGATCCCATTTCACTATGGCCCCGTCATGGCGGGATTAACTTTAGCCGCGTGCAGGGGAGTGTCAAGGCGATCCGCGGTCGCCGGCGCGCGCTGGGACGAGACGGGCTCGAGCTGGACGGCGACGAGCGTGAGATCGTCCGCGGGCTCGCGGCCGAGGCGGAAGGCTTCGATCGCATCGGTCGCCGCGTCCACAAGTCGCTTGGCGGAGTCGAAGCGGCCGTAGAGGCTTTTTTCCAGCCCTTCGATCTGGAGGCGTTCTCCCGAGGGGTCTTGGACGTCGGTGACGCCGTCAGTGTAGAGCAGCATGCTCGTGCCCGGCCCGAGGTCAAATCGCTGCGTAACGTAGTCGACGTCCTGAATAGCGAGGACGAGTTGCGGCTCCAAAGAGAGCGCGGTGAAATCGCCGCCGCTGCCGACGAGCGGAGCGGGATGGCCGGCGGTCGCGATCTCAGCGGTGCCCTTCTTGTCGTCGAGCACGACGATGATCATCGTCACGAACTGCCCACTGAAAACGTGGCGGCAGAGCTCCCGGTTGACCAGTCGCAGCGCGCCGCCCGGATCAGCGATGCGTTCCATCGCCATGCGAACGAGCAGTTGCGTCGTCGCCATCAAGAATGCCGCAGGGAGGCCGTGGCCGGTGACGTCGCCGACGACGATGACGGTCCGCCCGTCGGCAAGCTCGAACCAGTTGTAGAAGTCGCCGCTGATGTGGCTGGCCGGGCGGTTCATCGCGGCGATGTCGAGGTGGATCGATTGCTCCTGTTTCTCGGGGAGCCAGGCGAGTTGGATCTCGCGCGCCTGCGTCAGCTCGCGCGTCAGGAGGTCGTTCTGCAGGCGCTCGAGTCGCAGCCGGCCGCGGATCATTTGAGTCGACGTCGAGACCAGCACCGCGGACATCGCCAGGATGACCAGCGACGCACCGATGATGGCGCGGCGGAAGAACTGGCCGACGACTTGATCGACTTCGGCGAGACTCGAAGAAACGATCAGCATCCACCGTTTGCCGTCGGGCAGGTCAAGCGGTTGGACGGTGACCATCGCCGGCGCCAGCTTCACGCCGCGCATCTTCACCGCCTCGGAAAACTCGCGCGTGGTGTGGTTGTTCTGAGCCTTGCTCATGTACTCCGCGGCGATCTGGCGGACGCGCGGATCGACGTGCTCGCCGGTGACGTCGGCGCCGACGAGCGTCTTGTCCTCCGCCGAAACCACGTGCATGCGCTGGTCGAGCAGCATCGAGCTCATGTTCTCGGGCTGGTTGAGGTCGTTGAGAAAGCGGCTCTCGATTGACGTCATGGGAATCGCCGCAAGCAAGATCCGATCGGGCGTCTGCGCGACGACGTAAATGTCATTCACGCCGGGCTTCGCGTCGCGCGCGAGTTGCTCCGCCTGGCGGCGCTCCGCGGAAGTCGGGGGCGTGTCGCGGAAGTATCGGATCAGGTGGCGATCGGAACGGTCGCAGACGATCAGCGACGTTGCCTCGCCGCGGAGCTGCTCCCAGATGAGCGGCGCGATATCGACCTTCGCTGCCTCGGCGCGTCCTTCCATCGCGAGAGTGTCGACGACCGTGCGATAGAAGCCCTCGACCCCGCGCGCTGATTGAGCCGCGAGCAGCTCCTGGCGAACCTTGAGTTGCTCCAACGCCTGGCGGCGCGCGTTGGAATAGAACTCGTAGGATGCGACGATGACGATCAGAACCAGCAGCCCGAGGACGATGCCGTGGATTCCGAGGACCCAACTGGCGAATCGTCGTGCGGCTTTGTCCATGTGTCGTGTTCGATTGTAGCTGCGGTCGCGGCGGTGCGACGCGGGGAAAGCAGGAGCAAAATCAGTGCAAAAGCCCCGCGGGGTGCGGTCCCGCGGGGCTTTAGATGATTAGTTTGGATTGGGGAAACTACGCTGCGTCCAGATGCGCCGCGATACTGGTGATGAATTCGACCCCGGCGATCACGAACCCGCGCGTGAAGCTGCGGTCGACCCAGACGACGCGGGCAGGGATCATCTGCCGACGATTCGGCAGCGGGGAGGACAGGGAGTCGCGGTCGAGACCGACGTGGACGCTGAGCACCTTCCCCGGGTGGAGCGGCGCGGAAGACGGCAGTTCGATGCGAAGGCCGGTCGCACTGATGTCCTCGGTCTGCCCGCCGAAGTATTTGGCGCCTTGGGGCTCGTACACCTTGATCGGACGGGCCTGCTGCACGCGCAGGCCGCGGCGGCGCTCGGCTGATTCCTCAAGCTCGTGAACGTGAGCGAGATCGGACGGGTCGTAGGTTACTAAGGTCATGCGTCGCTGCCTTCCGCACTTCTCTCGTTGCTTCTCCGCCTGGCCATGGGTGTTATCGGAGCCGTCGGCGTGTGAAGCTGAAGAATTTGCGGGAGGGGTCGGCCGATGAGGAGTTATCGGACGCTCGGCTGTCGGGTCGCACGCGTGCTGGGCCGGGACGCGGGCGATTTCTGCCGGCCCTTCTCGTAGGCACGCAACTCGAACCGCTTCTGCGCGACGGGCGCATTATTCTTCGTCGCGATATCGGGGGGATCAGGTTGCCAGAAGGACGGATCCCAATAGGGCATCGTCGAGAAATCGCCGTGCATCTGCGGGACGCGATCAGGTACAGGCGGCGTGAGATAGCACGGGAAACCTTTGAGCGCGACGCGACGTTTCACTTCCTCCGGCACAACGTACGCGGCGCCGACGATGTTCTCCCACCGGCCGAGCGTCCGATCGAGTGGCGTGTGGGGATTCGAGTACATGTCGTCGATCCAAACGAGCAGCGATCCGCGCGGCACCAGATCCGCCGCGTGACGCTCGCGCAGCTCGTTCACCGGATGCAGGCATAAGTTGTAAAACTTCGACCGTTTGTGCCGCTCGAGGTACGGGATGACCGAGCGCTGAAAATCGCGCACGCTGCACGCCGCGGCCATGTAGACGATGTTGTCGTACTGCACCTTGTACTCGACGCTGCGGCGAACGAGCTCGTTCAGCACGATCGAGCCCATGCTGTGACCGACGAGCGTGATCTCGCACGGATCATCGCCAGCGCTTTTCGCTTCGAGCAGTCGCAGCAGCTTGATCATCGCCCCGTCGCCCGGATCGAGAATCTTTCCGGCGTCGTTCGGGCCGACCTTCAGATCGGCGGCGGAGAAGCCGTCGAAGAGGACGTTGGCGCGGCGATACATGTTATCCCACGCGGCGGAGCCGGCGCCGTCGAGCACCGGGCTGACCGCGAACTTGAACGGGAAGAGGAGAACGTACGTGCCGACATAATCGGCGGCTTCGGACGGATTCCCTTCGGTCGGTCCGAGCGACACGGCCATCTGCGTCGTCGGGCCGTGGTTGTAGCGATTGATTAATTCATCCGTCACCACGATCGATGAAGCGAAGGAGGGATTGTCGAGCCATCGCCGCGACGCGTCCTTATGCTGGATGCTGCTGATCGCGCCGCTCTGACGGCCCCAGTCGTTCTTGATCTGGAATGTCCAGGTGATCGGCAGCCGCGTGACGGCGCGGCCGAGATCGGCGATGAGGTAGAACGGTGCGAGCCAACTGCTCTGCGCTTCGTAACGCCCCTGCCGGACTTTGGTCAGATGCTCGCCGTAGCTGGAGCCGAGCTCAGGATTCCAGACGACGAAGATCGGGTAGTAGCCGGCGTCCTCGATCGGCTTCACGTGCGCTTCGGCGTAGGAAATGGTGTCCTCCGGCGGGGTCAGGCCGCCGTGGACGAAGACGAGAATCTTCTTCGGCCGATTCGGGTGCGATTGGTGGAAGCGCTCGATCGCCGCCGAAAGGTCGGCAATCTGCCGAGCGAACTGCTCCACGGTCGTCGTCCTGGGCCAGCGCGTGGGATCGACCGTCTCGCCCTTCTCGTTGACGGCGATGACGTGCTCCATGGCGGGCCATGGCGCGGGCGGCTTCTCCGCGCAGCCCACCAACGCGAACATGATCGCGACCAGCCATCGCCGCATCTCGCGGAGGTTTAATCGTCAGTGTGAAAACAGGCAAGCATCGGCGCGGGCTGCGCCACATCTTCTCGCGGTGACGCCGTATGCGTCTTGGGCTATCATCCCGCGCAGCATGGCATACAACTTTACGGCCATCGAGAAGAAGTGGCAGCAATATTGGCTGGAAAACAAGACCTTCCGCGCGCTCGAGCCGGATGAAGCGGGCGACATGCCCAAGGCGTACGTGCTCGACATGTTCCCCTACCCGAGCGGCGCGGGCCTGCACGTTGGTCATCCCGAAGGCTACACCGCCACCGACATCGTCAGTCGGTTCCTGCGCATGAAGGGTTTCAACGTGCTCCACCCGATGGGCTGGGACGCGTTCGGCCTGCCCGCCGAGCAGTACGCCATCAAGACCAACACGCACCCGCGCGCGACGACCGAGCAGAACATCACCAACTTCCGCCGGCAGATTCAGATGCTCGGTCTCAGCTACGACTGGGATCGCGAGGTCGATACAACCGACCCGCAGTACTACAAGTGGACGCAGTGGATCTTCCTGCAGATCTTCAACAGCTATTTCGACCCGGTCGATCAGAAGGCCAAGCCGATCGGGCACATGATCAACGAGCTCCAGAACGAGAACCTGGTCGTCGCGCCGGACGGCGAGGTGAAGATCAATCCGGTCGCCGAGGGCTTGGAAGCGATCGCGGGCGACGTGCGCGTCGAGCGGCTGTGGCGCGAGCTCTCGCCCGACGAGCAGCGTGATGTCATGGACGGACAGCGCCTCG
>JAICTV010000236.1 GCA_025936175.1 Phycisphaerae bacterium | reverse complement strand
TCCATTCCTTCCAACTGTCGCCGACGAAGCGGCCGACCTGGTACAAGCCCGCGGCGTCCCACGCTTCGGCGATGAATTTGGTTCCGGCGAGCAGCGGATCGGTTTCGAGGTCCCAAAGCACCGGCGGATTGGGCAGGACGTTGCCGTCGCTGTCGCGGCTGAGGATCGACGCGAGGTCAAACCGGAAGCCGTCCACGTGCATGTGCTCGACCCAGTACCGGATGCTGTCCACAATCATGCGGCGGACGATCGGATGATTGGCGTTGAGCGTATTCCCGCAGCCGCTGCAATCGACATAGCGCGAACGCTCGTTCGCATCGATGAGGTAGTACGCGACGTTGTCGAGCCCGCGGAAGCAGAGCGTCGGCCCGCCGGCGCCCCCTTCGCTGGTGTGGTTGAAGACGACGTCCAGGATCACTTCGATCCCCGCGCGGTGCAGCGCCTTGACCATGTCGCGGAACTCGATCGAAGGGCCCAGACGATCCTGGCGCGAGCTGTACGCCTGGTGCGGCGCGAAGAACGAGACCGGCTGATAGCCCCAGTAGTTGACCACGCCCGCGGGGCAGTCGGTCGCGTCGTACTGAAACACGGGCAGCAATTCGACGGCGGTGATGCCGACCGACTTGAGGTACGGGATTTTCTCGATCAGTCCCGCGTACGTCCCGCGCGTCTTCTCGCCGACGCCGGAGTTGGGGTTGGCGGTGAAGCCCTTGACGTGCATCTCGTACACGATCGTCCGCGCCGACGGGACGCGCGGCGGGGCGTCGCCTTCCCAGTCGTAGGTAGACGGATCGACGACGACGCTCTTCATCGCCGACGATGCGTTGTCCGCACCGAACTGCGTCGCCGGCAGGCGAGAGTATTTCTTCGGCACGACCACGCCGCGGCCGTATGGATCGAGGAGCACTTTGCTCGGATCGAAGCGCAACCCGCTGGCAAGATCGAACGGCCCGGCGGCGCGAAAGCCGTAGAGCTGCCCGGGCTTCAGGTCGGGAACGAACTGGTGCCAATAGAAGTAAGTGCGGTTCTCGCACGGATCGAACGCGATCGTGCGCGAAGGCCTGGCGTCGTTCTCGTCATCGAACAGCAGCAGCTCCATCGCGGTCGCGCGGCGGGAAAAGACGCTGAAGTTGACCCCTCCCGCGCAGACGCTCGCGCCGAGCGGATAGCTGTTTCCGCGGGCGGCGCGCACCGCGGCCGCGGGCGGAGGCTTCAGCGTGATGGTGAGCGGCTGCTCAAGCTGCGTCCGCGTTCCGGTCGTCGTCGCCATGGGCACCTCCGCGAAACGAGCAGTCTATCGTCCGACGTCCGGTTCCGGCGCAGGTATTCGACTTTGGTCTTGCGGTCCGCCCGTCAAAATGAGTAAGCCACGCCGAGGACGACGATCGGGTCGTCATCGGGGTTGAGCACCGCGGCCATCAGGTCGAGCTGCTGCTTGATCGTGAAGCCGATCATCACGCCGCGCTGGATGTCGAAGTCGGTCTCGTAGTCCTTGGTGCGCTGAATGACGACGCCGAAGCGGAACCACTTGACCGGGGAATAGGTGAGCTCCGTCCAGGTGTAGAAGAAGTTGGCGCTGGAGTCGTCGGTGTCGAAGACGAACTCGCCTTCGCTGTAGAGCTGCAGCTTGTGCCACGCAAGGGTGAACTCATAGCCCGGGGCGACGCCGCGGGTGTCGCCGAAGATCCCGCCGATCATCGGCGTGAAGTCGAAGGTGAGCGGCGCGGCTTCGGCATCGTGGGGGCCGAAGCTGAGGTTGTAGCCGATCCAGGCGGAGCCGGTGTCGATGCCCTCGTAGTTGTAGCGGGCCTCGAGGTGCAGCCAGTCGTGATCGACCCGCAGCGTCGGCTGAACGTACTCGCGATCGTTGGGGACGATGTAGGTGTAGGCGGAGAGGGAGAACTCCCACGGCTTGGCTTCTTCGGGCTCCGTTGTCGTGGTGGTGGCGGGTTCGCTCGATTGCGCGAGCAGGGGAGCGGCCGCCAGCAGGATGAAGAGGATCGCGAGCGCTCGCACGTTCACCCTCCCAGCGCCATCGTCGCCGCCGAGAGAACCGCGCCGAGGACGACCATCAAGATGCCCGCGAGCCACTGATGCCGGCCGACGATACGCCCGTACGCGAAACCGCACAGGAACAGCATCACGATCGCGATGCCGTTGGAGATGCGCAGCGCGCGCACGGCGTCGCCCATCACGATGAACGGGATGACGACAGGAAACGTGGAAAGGAAGACGAGCAGGAACACGCCGATCGCGCCGAGGATGTCGTCTTTCCGCAACGGCGCGCTCGCGGGCGGATCGGGCAACGCCTTGAGCCGGTCGTACATCGTCGCGAACTCGCCGGGCTCGAGAATCGCCGCCAGCAGCGGCGGGATCGCGTCGGCGATGGCGGGTTGCGCGCGCGTCGCATCTTTTGCATCGCGCACCGCGCGCAGCGTCGCCAGCGCCCGCCCACGCTCGGCCCAGCCGGCCATCAGGTAGAGCAGTCCGTCGATGACGCCCCACGCCAGGTTGCACCCCAGCGCGCCGATCAGCATCGTGCGCACGTCCTCGCGTCCGGCTTCGGCGACGCTGAGCGAGCCGGTGAAGGTCAGCACCATGATCAGACCGAAGAGCACCTCGCTGATCCGATCGATCGGATCGAGGACGCGCTTGGAAGATGTGGAAGAGACGCTCGTCATGGTGGCGTTCATCCCGCGCGCGGCGGGAGCAGGTAGAGGGTCATCGCGAAGACCGAGTACACCATCAGCACCAGCACGCCCACGAACCACGCCGATCGTCCGCTGCTCGTCACCAGCGCGGCGGTGATCGCGGCGATCAGCATCATGACCACGGCGCCGGGCCAGAACTTCAGGTCCATTGGCGAAGGCCCGAGCACGAAGCTGAGCAGCACCAGCACCGGTGCGACGAACAAGGCGATCTGCGCCGCACTGCCCAGCGCGATGCCGACGCTCAGGTCCAGGCGGTCCTTCCGCGCCGCGGCGAACGCCGACGCCATCTCCGCCGCCGCGCCGACCAGCGCGACGACGATGAACCCGACGAACGCCGGCGTCATGCCGAATGTCTCGGCGGCCTGCTGGACGGATTCGACGAACACCTCGCTCACCAGCGCGACCAGCACGGTCACGACCCCGAGCGTGATCAGCGCCAATCCGATCGGCCATGGCGCCTCGTCATGCGCATCGTGATGTACCTCGCCGCCGGCGCTGCCGAAGAACTCTCGGTGCGTCTTGAGGGAGAACAGCAGCCCCAGCGCGTACGCGATGATGAGCAGGACCGAAAGCGCGACGCTCAGCTTCCTGGTAAACGTCCCCGTCGCATCCGCCTCCGACACCGCCGACGGAACGAGCAGCGCGATGGTCGCGAGAAAGAGCAGTCCCGCCTGCAGGCGGGCGCTCATGCGGTTGAAGTCCTGCGTGTGGTGCTTCAATCCGCCCAGCAGGAAGGACATCCCGAGCATGAACAGGGCGTTGCTGACGATCGCGCCGGCGACGGAGGCTTTGACGAGCATGTACTGCCCCGAGCGCAGGGCGGCCAGCGCGATCACGAGCTCGGTGAGGTTCCCCAGCGTCGCGTTGAGCAAACCGCCGACCGAATCGCCGAGCTTCGACGCGACCGATTCGGTCGCGTGACTGAGAAGCGCCGCCAGCGGCACGATCGCCAGGATCGACATCATGAACAGCAATGTGTGCGCGTGCGAAGCGGTCTTCTCGACGACGAAAAGGGCCGGCACGAAGACGAGCAGCCAGAGGAGCGGGTTGCGGCGAATCTCCCTGAGCAGTTGCTTCATGATTCTTCGTCGCAGTCGCTGTGGCGCCGCCGCGGGTCGGCGGCGGCCGGAGGTGTAGCAGCGCGCGATTGGGGCGGCGTATTGGACTTTGGTAGTACCTTGCGTTGGGTTGGCGTTGCTGCGGCGCGCGGGTGGGTACCGCGGGCGCGCGTCAGAACAGCAGCGCGCCGAAGAAGCCGACGTACCACTCGCGCAGGTCGCCCGACGCGTTGCCGCCGAAATCCATCTTGCCGCCGGAGAGGTAGGAGAACTCGAAGCCCGCGGCGCCGCCCTCGGCCAGCATCCCCAGACGCAGGAAGGCGCGGCCGTAGGTGGTCGACGCGTCGGAGTCGAAGGACGTGCCCGTGTCCTTGTCGTCGAGATTGAGCCAGCCGAACGCCGCGCCGCCGGCGACGCCGGGCTCGACGAAGAACTGATGATCGCTGCCGAACGTCTGCCGCCAGCTCAATCGCAGCTCCGGCTCGATCGTCCAGAGCGGGACGTCGCTCGAGCCGTGGAAGATCGCCGTGCCGTTGTTGAAGATGATCGTGCGGCTGGAGTTGTCGAGCACCATCGACACGCCGGCGTTGAAGCCCAGGCGAAGCTGCGGGAGCTGCTCGGGCAATGGGGAGAAGTTGAGCGACGGCTCGAAGCGCAGCGCGCCTTCGTTGTCGATCGCGCTTTCGGAGCCGAGGCTGATGTTGGCGTAGCCGATGCCGAGGGAGAATTCGGTGCGCCCCTCATCAAGGACCGACTGCGCCGTCGCGGGGAGTGCCGCGAGGCACAGCATGATGAAGAACGCGACAACGGTGCTGCACTTGTTCATCAGTTCTTCTCCGGAACGAACTTGCGGCTTTTCAGCGGCGACTGATCGTCGTACGCGTCCTTCATCGATCGCTTGGGCAATTTGATCTTTTCCGGAGCGACGTCCTTGTACGGGATCTGGCTCAGGAGGTGCCGAATGCAGTTGAGCCGCGCGCGTTTCTTGTCGTCCGAGCGCAGGATGTGCCATGGCGCGTGCTTCGTATCGGTCGCCTTCATCATCTCGTCCCGCGCCCGCGAGTAATCGAACCAGCGGCTGCGGGAGGGGAGATCCATCGGGCTGAGTTTCCACTGGCGCACCGGGTCTTCGATGCGCGCCTCGAACCGCCGGGCCTGTTCCTCGTCGCTGACCTCGAGCCAGTATTTGATGAGGATGATGCCGCCGTCGACGATGTACTTTTCAACCTGTGGGCAGCGCGCGAGGAATTCCTTGTGTTCGTCCTTCGAGCAGAACCCCATGACCACCTCGACGCCCGCGCGGTTGTACCAGCTCCGGTCGAAGATGACGATCTCGCCGGCGGCGGGGAAGTGGTTCATGTAGCGCTGCATGTACATCTGGGACTTCTCGCGGTCGGAGGGAGCGGGCAGCGCGACGACGCGGAAGACGCGCGGACTGACGCGCTCGGTGATCGCGCGGATCGTCCCGCCCTTGCCGGCGCCGTCACGGCCTTCGAAGATCACGATCACGCGCAGGCCTTTGTGCTTCACCCACGCCTGCAGCGCGCACAGTTCCGCCTGGAGCTTGCGCAGCTCCTTCTCGTACTTCCTGGTCTTGAGCTTTCCGTTCTTGTCGTTCTTGCTCGACTTTTCGGACACGGGGCGCCTCCCGTTTCAGCGGCCGTAACGGATCGCACCGCCGTTGATCGGGCCGGAATTGATCGGTCCTTGTGAAACCAGCGCCGGCGAGACGGACCTGGGAGGCACGTACGCTGCGCTCGGCGCCGGCGAGCTGGAATAGCGGACCGACCCGCCGCCGGAAAACGCGCCCGATCCCATCGCCGCCGGCGGGGCGGTGCTCTTGACCGGCATGTAGTTCGGCGTGGCCGCGTCGATGACCGCCATCGGGCCCTGCGGGTTCATCGGGCCGATCTGCGCGTAGCCCATGCGAATGTCGGACGGGAGCGCCCCGGATTTCCAATAGGCGTAGCGCAGCTCGGATTGCATGGGGGTGCTGGTGCTGCCGGCGTTGGCATATTTGACCGACGCCGGGACGCCGCCCCCGTACAGCGCGGTATTGACCTGAGGGTTCACCTGCCCGGTGAAGATGCCGGTCTGGTGCGGGAGCTGTGCAAAAAGAAATGCGCTCGCGGCGCAAACCGCGGCCGCTGCCAGCAGTCGGCCGGGGAGTTGGCTGGGGCGATGCTTCACGGCTTCTCGGGTGCGGCAAAGGGCCGAGTCGTCGGCGCGAACTCGACCTTCTTCGCGTCCGCCGGCGGCGAGAACTCAAACGCCGAATCCGGCGCCTGCGCATCCAGGTTCCAGTCCGACAGGAACGCGGTGTACTGGGGATATCCCGGCGAATCCTTGAAGGTGATGACGATTTTCAGCGGGAAGGGCTTGTCACCCTGGTCGATCCAGATCTGCCAGTCCACCGCGCCGCCGCGGAAGGCCAGGTGATCGCACTTGGTATCACCGACGTAGCCGCTGCCGATGTACTGTCCCGATCGAACGTTCTCGGTCAGACATTTGTATGGATCGGAGAACGCCAGGTCCGCCAGCGGCACCACCATGCCGTACTTTTGCGCCAGCATGTCGAGCATGTCCTCGATGGTGGCCGGCGCGTCGGCGGATCCGTAGCTGCGCGTCCGCGGATTGAAGAGGGTGACGCGCTTGCCGTCGTAACGGAACTGCAGGTCATCGAGATCGCCGACGACGTCCGCCGCCAGCTTGTCCGGGCGGCGGAGTTGCACCTTCTGGTTCTTCGCGTACTGGATCTTCTGCCCGTCCGGCGTCGCCTGATCCACGATGGCATGGGCGGAGAAGGAGAAGCTTTTGCTCGCCTTGAGCGTCGCGGACATCTTCTTCAGCACTTCGTCGGCCTTCGGATCGATGGCCGCCGCCGCGGGAGGCGCGGTGGGCGCAGGCGCCTGCTGCGCGCGCGTCATGGCGGGCATGGCCGCGACCAAGGCGCATATCAACGTCGGGAACACGTGCGATCTCGTCATGTGCAACACCCGATCGTTCACGGCGCCTCCGTCAGCAGCGTCAACTGCTGCGTGATGCGAATCACGACGCTGTCGCCGACCTTGTACTTCGACAGATCCACGTCCGGCCGCACCGCGATCGTGCGCGTCTGGCCGTCGATGAACTGGAGCGTGGCCAGACGGCTCTCCTTGTCGATCGACTTGATGGTGGAAACGAGCTCGAAGGTCTCTGCGACGATCGCACCGGGCTTGGCCCCCTTTGGAGCGCGCGACATTACGGCCGAGCGAACGGCGGAGGGGTCGCGGCCCTGATCGACGAAGACCACGAGCTGCTCGTGCAGCGTCGCGTTCACCTTGTCGCCGACCTTGAGCTGCTCGAAGTTCTGCATGTGCTCGGGCGCGGTGAAGGTCGCTTTGCCTTCGTCGGTCGTGAGCGTGATCTTCCGTGTCGCCGGCTCGATGGCAGCAACGGTGGCGGTGCCTTGGACAGTTTCCTCAAGGGTCCCGCCGGCGACGCCGGGCGTGTAGGACATCCCGCCGGCGCCGTTCGCGCTCTTCGCCGACGCCTTCTGGGCGTCGGGCGTCTTAGGCTCCTGGTTCTTCTCGGATGTGCACGAAACCGCTGCTCCGAGCAGCCCGAGCATGAGGATTAAGCGGCGGGGAAAGACAAGGCGTTTGGCCGTCACGTGATGACTCCTTTAGATCCGGCAGTTGCTCGGGTCTCGGCGGCGGATGCTAAGGATTGATTCTCGCAGCGGTATCGGACCAAAGGCCAATGGCGGCTCGGTTTCGACCGCATCGCGCGACGGGAGGACAAGGAATGTTTAGCAAAGCCCCCGGCGTGACGGGTAAAGCAATGGGCGATACAGGGCTCGAACCTGTGACCTCCAGCGTGTCATGCTGGCACTCTAGCCAACTGAGCTAATCGCCCGTGATTCGGTTGTCGCGCGGCGGATTATAGCCGCGTCGTCACGTGCAACAAGGTTGCCCGCCGACTTTCTCCTATCGCGCTGAGCCGCCGCCGCACCCGCCGATCACATTAACTTCGTTAAATATATCTTCGACGCGGAACGATTCGCGTGCCGGTGTGCGATGTCGGCGTGTTCGGGGCGGGATCATCGTTCTCTTCGAACGCGATCGGGCTGGTCGGCGACCGGTTCCACCTCGGCCACGTCCCGACCACCGCCTTGATCGGCTATTGCGATGACGCGGTCGCGGCAAAACCGCCCTCGAAGGCGCGTCGAGACGTTGGCGGCTCGGGCTCTGTCTGGACGGCACGGCGGCATAGAAGCCACATGACCACCCCGGCCAGGGAGATGATCACGCCCAGGAACATGCTCAGGCTCCACTCGTAGCCGAAGACGCGGCCCACCGGCGGCTCGGAGCGCAGTATCTCGAGGATGACGCGCGTCACGCCCTCGAGCATCTGAATCAGCGCAATCACGCGCCCGGGCGCGGGACCGGTG
>JAICTV010000106.1 GCA_025936175.1 Phycisphaerae bacterium | reverse complement strand
CCGGCTCGCGCGCCCGCCCCGGCCGATCTCGGTGAGGTAGCGGACGAGCTTCCGCCGCCGATTGCGTTTCACCACGACGGCGACGGGGCGATTCGACAGCACGACTTCGCCCGCCAGCACGTCGCCGCTCGCGCTGCGCTTGAGGATCTCGAGCTGATCGGCATCCATCCGCGCCAGCAATCGCGGCCACTCGTGTTCCCAGTCCTCGTGCGAGACGTGCAGCCGACTGACCGCCGCCCAGCGGCGGGGGAACTTCGCGTGACGATAAAAATGTCCCGACCATTCACCGATCCGCAGCCGACCGAAGTACGGATTTTCGCCGCGCGACGACTCGAGAAACTTCCGCCAGTTGCGTCGCCGCACCGGATTGTTCCGAGGCAGCGGCCCGTCGCTGAACATACTCCAGCCGCGCACGATGTCCGCACTGGTCGCGTAGCGCGACACGCTGTGTCCCAGCAGCAGGATGTCCCTGGTCGTCATCCCGCCGGCGTGTACCGCGTAGCCGTCGAGGAGAAACAGCGTGCCGTCCCGCAAAAGAAAATTCCCCAGGTGCAGATCCGAATGACCCAGCTTCGCCTGCCCGAGCTGCCGGACGATCGTCATCACCTGCTTCGCGACGGCGCGGTGCTGGCGCAGCGGCTCCGCCTTGAGCAGCAGGTCGTTGAGATAGAGGTCGAGCTGCGTCGAAGGCTCGATCCCTTCGAGAATCACCGCGTCCCCAACGCGATGGTCGATCTTGAATCCCGACAGGTGCGCGATCGCCCGCGGCGACGGAATCTTCGCCCTCTGGAGCGCCTGCAAGTTCGTGAACTCGCGCAGCGCCGGGCTGCCGCGAACCAGTCGCTTCAGCGCGCTGCCTTGGCGCGGATAGAACTTGAGGTAGTACGGTCTCCCGCCGAACTCCAGCCGCCAGACCTGGCGGTAGGAGCGTGATTTGACGAGCTGCCCCTTCGTGGGCAGCTCGCGCAATGCCTGTTCCAACTCCACGGTCGCCGTCACTTCGAGGGAAGTTTAAGAGACGCGCTTGAGGATCGCCATCTGGTGCGATTCCAGCGGCACGCGAACGAAGCACCAGCCGTTTTCGCCGGAGTGCTCGACCGCGTACGTCACCCCCTCGTGCAGCAGATCGCGAAACTTCGTCCCCGCCGGCGAAGCATTGCCGTCCACGACGACGCAGTCCTCACGTTTCTGCATGTCGAGGTTCATGCAGATCAGCATCTCGTCCACATCGAGCATGCGCGAGAACGCGAGCGTGCAGTGCCCGTCGATCGGATGGCCGAAGTCCTTGCCGTTGCCCGAGATCTCGCGGAAATACTCCCGCCCGTAGCGCAGCGTCGGCTGCTCGACGCGGATCCTGGCGATCCGTGCGATCGACTGGTAGATCGGATTGTCCGGGTTGAAGAACTGCACGCCCGTCGTGTCGAACGCGCCCCAGTTCCCGCCGAACATCGCCTCGCGCACGTACAGGTCGTTGTCCCCGCCGCCGTCGAACCCTTGCTCCGTCCCGTAGTAGATGCACGGGATGCCCATGTTGCACAGGAGGTACCCGATCGCGAGCGCGGCTTGCTTCCAATCGCCGACGCCGTTCATGAAGCGTTTGAACGGCCGGGCCATCTGGTCGTGATTGTCAACGAACGTGACGAAGTACTGGCCGGCCTCGCTGTAGTCGCGATAGAAATGATTGAAGCGCTCGTAGCGGTCGCGCAGTTCGCCGGGCGACTTGAATCCCTTGATCACTTCTTCCAGCACGAAGTAGAGCGGAAAATCGAGACACGCGCTGAAGACGGGATAGCGTTCGCTCGTCCCCTCGACCGGCGTATTTCTGCCGACGAACTTCTGCAGCTTGTCATCCCCCGCGACGATCTCGGCGTAGATGAAGAAGTTGTCCTTCCCGATCGAGCGCGCGTACTCGCGGATGGCGTTGCAGAACGCCGCCGCCGCGCCCGGCTCGGTGTTGCCGATCGTGTCCATGCGAAACCCGTCCACGTCGCACGCGGCGATCCAGTACTTGTAGATGCGGATGATCGCGTCCATCACCTCGTGCCGAGGAAGGTCGAGATCCTTGAGCGAGAAGAAGTCCCCGTTGATCGCCTCGTCGGGCCCGCAGTTCATCAGATCACGAATCTCGCCGCGGCGCTTGTACGCGTCCGGATCCTGCAACTCGACCGGCCAGACGCCGTCGTCCGGCCCCAGGTCCTTTACGCGCTCGTGCGGGATGTGCTCGTTGTTCCGCCCGCGCCAAAAGCCAAAGTCGTAGCGGCCCTTTTCGTTGAACGGCCGCCCGCCGTCATCGGGATAACCCCAGTTGTTGCCGGTGTGGTTGATGACGATGTCGAAGATGACATACATCCCGCGCGCGTGCGCTTCGCGACACATCTCCTGCAAGTCTTCGAGCGTCCCGAGCCGCGGATCCACGCTGAGAAAATCCTGGATCGCGTACCCGTGACACGAATCGTTGTATTCGATCCGATTCTTGAACGGCGGCGAGATCCAGACCGCGCTGCACCCCAGCCCTTTGATGTAATCCAGCCGCCGCGTGATCCCCTTGATCTTCCCGCCCTGAAACATGCACGCCTGCGCGGGATCGCGCCCGCGGCTGGCGGTCTTCGGGTCGTAAAGCGGATGCTCCTGATCGTCGTCGAAGCGGTCGATCAGCAGTTGATAAATAAACACGTCGCGCCAATCGCGCGGCGAAGGGAACGGTTTGCCTTTGGTCGTGAAATCGATGTCGCTGACGGAGGTGAGACGGTCGGGCATCTTACTTGTGCTCCGGCACGACGGTAACAGTCCCGAACTGGCGGAAGTGGTGGTCAAACGAACACGCCGTGCGAATTCCCAACCTCCGCATTACGACCAGACGGGTGCAGTCGGTGAAGCTCCACTGCTTGTCGTGGTACGTCTTAAAAATATCGAAGGCGGCTGCGCGTCAAGGTGATTTTCATCCCATGGCACGGTCAATCCGTACCACGCCCCCGCATCCACGAACATCATGGCGCGTCCTTCGGACGGCCATATAAGATGGTGTCAACGTCGCGAGAGCCCACGAGGCCATCCTTCGGTTCCGTATCCCGGTTCGCCAGTGCGCGAACCGCTTCCATGATGACAGCGAGGTTCTGCGGGTCTCTCTCCCCGCGCGAGGCACTCCCGTTTTTGGGTAGAGCAACCTCGCCCACGGTACCTTCCGATAAATTCACTTTCTCCGTCGGCCGGAATACGCCGTTCTCGTACACAACCTTGATCGTCATGACAGCACCTCATCCGATTGTAGCAACTTCACTGCGGCCAGATGTAGAGCTTGAGGTACGAGTAGATCAGCGACACCGCTCCGACAACCACGCTCGCCCACAGCGTGATCTTGAGGATGCGGATGCGATTGGCGATTTCCTTGTCGCGCCACTCCGCCAGCCGCCGGTCGATCTCGTCCAGCTTGCGGTCGATTCTCGATTCGATCTCGTCGAGCTTCTGGTTGACGTAGGCGTCCGCGGATTTTTTGATCCGCCCCGCGATGCCGCCGAAAAGGCCGGATTCCTCGATGTCGTCCTTCAGCGTGCCGGGTGACGGGGGCGCGGGCGCGACGGTGGGCGAAGACGTTGTCGGGGTCGTCGCGTGCTGCGTCGGGAGGAACTGGTAATCCGCCGACGCGGCGGCCGCCGGGTCCTCGCCGATCATCTTCGCGACCATCGAGCCCAGCACCGCGCGGCGCTTGCGGTTCATCCGCGCGAAGAGTCCCTCCTGCTTTCGCAGCCGCTTGACGATATTCGGCACCGGATCTTCCAGCGACGCCTCGATCCCGCGCAGGCGCGCCAGGATGACCAGCCCGCGGTGCGAGAGCCCGTCGAACTTCATCGAGCTGATTCGCACGATCTCCTGCGCGACCTGCTCCTTGCTCGCGTTGATGGTCACCGGGCGCCGGCCCCACTTGATGACGTCGAGCATCGCCTCGCGATCGAGCGACGCGATCATCTGCCGGCGCTCGTGCAGCGCGGTGACCAAGTGCTGTCGCGTCTTGAAATCGCGCGGGTCAAGCCCGAACTCCTCTGCGAGATGATCCAGCTCGTCCTTGGGCAATTCCGAAAGCTGCCGCACCGGCGGATTGGACGGCACGATGCCGCCACCGCCGCCGCCCGCCGCCGCACCCGCGCGCGCCGGCGCCGGTTGCATCGTCCCGGCATTGCCGGGGAGCATTTTCATCTCAGCGGGGTTGGGCTGCGATCCTGCGGACATCGGCAAGTCGAACTCCCAGGTCATCGATCACGTGATGCGCGTGCCACATGATCAAAAATGCGGCCGTGAGCAGGATGCAGATCAGCACGTCGCCCCAGAATGTTTTGAAGCGCAGCCGCAATCCGCTGACGATCACGTACTGACGCACGAGCGAAATGTACCGATCGCCGCCGGCCAGCCACACGTACCACCCCCACAGCGACTGCACGGTGATGACGGTGGCGTAAATCGTCACCACCCAGCCGAGGGCGTAGCGGAAGAAGTTGAAGAAATCGATATCTCGCATTGGCGCGTTATCGAAAGGAAAAACGAAGAAGGAAAAAGGAAAAGCGGCAGAAGCTCAATGCGCGTCTGATAACGTCCGGCCCGTCTTCCCTTTTTCCTTCTTTCGTTTTTCCTCTTTCCTTACTCTTCGCTCATCTCTTCATCGGCCACTTTTCCGCCGAACAGTAAGGTTCCGACGCGGATCATCGTCGCCCCTTCTTCGATTGCCGTCTCAAAATCGTTGCTCATCCCCATGCTGAGATGTTTGAGGCCCGTCCCGCCGATCTTGTGCCATTTCATCTCCTCGAAGATCTCGCGCGTTCGCAGGAAGGTGCGGCGTGCCGCCTCGTCGCCGCCTTCCAGCGGCGCCATTGTCATCAGCCCGATCAATTGCACGTTTTCCATCGAATCGATCTGTTCGGCGAGGTGCACCGACGCGCCGACGGCGACGCCGAACTTGCTCGATTCCTCGCTGGCGTTGACCTGCATCAGCACCGGCACCTTCTTGTTCGCCTTCGCCGCATGCTGGTCGATCTCCTCCGCCAGACGCAGGCTGTCGATGCTGTGGATCACGCTCACCAGCGGGAGGATCGGCTTGACCTTGTTCCGCTGGAGATGCCCGATCATGTGCCAGCGCAGCTTGGCGGGGAGGTTCTCGCCGTCGTGCGCCTTCTGCCGGGCGTAGAACTCGTTGACCTGGACGGCGCGCTGCTGGAGCACCTGCACGCGGCTCTCGCCCAGGTCGCCGACGCCGAGCTGCAGGATCTCGCGGATCTGTTCCGGCGCCGCCGTCTTCGTGACGGCAATGAGCGTCACCTCGCTGACGTCGCGCTTCGCCTTGGCGCACGCCTTGGCGATGCGATCCCTGACCTCGTCCAGTTTTTCCGCAAGCGGCGACTTCTTGGCCACGCACCGACTCCTTCCAGTTTCCTGCATCGATCGGGTCGCATTATAGGGTCGCGACGATTCGTGCGTAAGATGAGCACCGATGGCTGAGGCAGACGATCGGCTGACGCGGGCGATCGAGCGGTTCGACGCGCTGAACGCGCAGGATCCCTACGGTAGGGAACTGACGTACGCACGACGGATGACGCAGTGGCTGCTGAAGCTGGAGCCGCACGCATCGCAGCCGCTCCAACTCGCCGCCCGCGCGCAGCATCTCATGCGCTGGAGCATCCCGCGCGACTCATTTCCCAAAGACCGCGCCGGCTACATCCGCTGGAGGACGACGCTCTACGACTTTCACGCCGACCGCGCCGCCGAGGTGCTGCGCGACGTCGGCTGGGACCCCGCCACCATCGACCGCGTCCGATCGCTTATCCGGAAGCAGGATCTCAAGACCGACCCCGAAGCCCAGCTCCTCGAAGATGTCGTCTGCCTCGTTTTTCTCGAAAACGATTTCGCCGATTTCGCGCATGACAAGGACGAGCCCAAGCTTCTCCGCATCCTGCGAAAGACCTGGGGCAAGATGTCCCCGCGCGGGCACGCCGCCGCGATGACGCTCCCGCTCGGGCCAAAAGAGAGGGAATTGATCGGCAAAGCCGTTGCCGGGGAGACCTGAATAGTTTCCGAACACTAACTTCCTGTCGAGATCGCTGTCTCCTTTGATAACAAGCGGACATTTCTTGTATGTGCGGAAGGAGCTTTGACCGATGCGATCGTTTCTCAAGCTCGTGCTGATCGTCCTGGCGTTCGTCCTGACCGCCGGCTGCATCATCATCGATGCCAGCAGCAAATAACGCCGTGCGTCGTTGGCCGGTAGATTAGCTGTCGGGAGGAGTTCATGACACCGACACGTCGAACGTGTGTTTTCGCGCTGCTGATCGCGCTGGTCGCTTTGCCGCGGCTCGGCTGCATCGTCATCAAAGGCGGCGGCAGCGATTCGACGCCGAAGTTCAAGGCGACGCGATCGATGACAGCCGCCGCCGGACGTTCGATAGACGTGCGCACGATCAACGGCAGCGTTAGCATTCGCCGCGCAGATCGCGCCGACACCGCCGTCACGGCGCATCTGGCGCTCTCGAGCCGGGAGCGTCTCGACGCCGCGCGCGTGCGTGCGGACCTTCAGAACGACGGCACGCTGCTCGTCCACGTCGAGTGGCCCGGCGGGCAGCCACGCGACGACGAATCGTGTTCCTTCGAATTGACGGTACCGAAGTCCACCACGAACGGCGTCACCGTGAAGACGAGCAATGGCGCGATCGATCTGGCGGATCTCGCCGGCCCGGCGCGGCTCGACACGAGCAACGGCCGCATCGCGGTGGCCGCCCACGCCGGCGGCGTCCACGCCGCAACCAGCAACGGCGCGATCGAGCTGTCGAACATCACGGGCAGCGCCGACGCCCGCACCTCCAACGGCGCGATCACCCTCCGCGGCATCGCCGCCCGCGCCATCGCTCATACGAGCAACGGCCGCGTCCTGGTCACCCTCGCCGCGAACAACGCCAGCGCGATCGACGTGCAGACGAGCAACGGCTCGGCCGACGTAACGCTGCCGGCCAACTATGCCGGACGCATGTCGATCTCCACGAGCAACGGCTCGATCTACTTCCCGAAGGACAGACCGCTGCGCATCCTGGATTTCGACAAGCAGCACGTGAGCTTCCAGATCGGCGACAGCTCGGTCGCGTCGTCCGTCAGCACGAGCAACGGCTCGGTGGACGTGCGGATGGAGTAGGGTGTTCGCGCGGGAGCCATCACTTCGGTTCCGGAAACTGTCTCCCTGCTTGCGATCCCGTCAGGTTGCCGATGCTCAGGTTGGTGATCGATTTCAACGACCAGTCTTTCCCGGTCTCTTCCCACATGAACTGCCACGTGGTGGTGATGGGGTGTCCCATCGTCGCTTCGTGCTCGCTGTAGATGGTCATCGTGATGGTGATCACGGTATCGGTCTGTTCGGGCGTGGTGGAGAGGATGCGGATGTTCTTCACGCCGTAACGGTCCACGCCGCGCTGCGCGCCTTTGACGATCTCGTCCCGGCTGGAGTAGATCTGCTGGTCGCCGAGCACCGTCAGCGTCGCGGCGGGGTCGAGGATGCGCTTCATGTCCGCCCAGTCGCGCTGCTCCACATCGTGCACCAGCTTCTTCGTCTCCTTCACCGCCTTTTCCATGTCGGTGTCGACGAGATAGCTGACGGTGATGACGGCGACGCCCGCGAGCAGCACGACCAGGCCGACGTTACGCACGCGTGATTCCTGCCGACGGTTGCCGTTCCAGAAGAGGATCAAGCCGACCCCGATCAGCAGCGTCGGGAGCCACCACGGGGCGTTGAAAAGGAGGTTGCTCATGGCGGTTTTTTGAACCTCCGCGCCGTCGCCGTCCGATAAGGACTACGTGTCTGTGCGCGTCGCGGTCGGCAACCGCTGCGCGAGTGAGGCGAAAGCTCACGTCGCCGCCGCGGTTGCACCGACAACAGACACTATAGACATGGCGCGGTCGCCGGCGCTGTGACCCTTCGCAGGCGAGAAGCCGCGGGAGTTTGTGACAGATGACCGATCCGACCGCCGTCCTCTCGATGATCCACGAGTCCGAAGAGCGCAACAGTGCGACGCGGCTGTTTCGCGGCGAGCCTGTTCTCGCCTGGACGTTGCGCCGCCTCGAGCGCAGCTCGCAGTTGGCGCACATGATCGTCATCTGCTGGGAAGACCAGCTCGCCGACGTCGAGCCGATCTGCGGCGGGCACGGCGCGAACGTGCTGGTCAAAGGTCCGCGCGCGCCGATCCCGTCGGTCGACGCCGTCGCCGCCGTGCGACGCTGGTGCGACGGCTGGCGGGGCGAGCTGCGCGGCGCTTGTGATTTCGATCTCGGCTTTCACGCGCCGTGGGTTGACGAAGCGATCGCAAACATGGAGGCCGACGCCGCCGTCGTCGTCGATCCGGCGGCGGGGATGGTCGATCCCGTCATCATCGACCGACTCATCGCGCGGGCGAGCCAGTTGCCGGACGTCGATCTGGTCTTCAGCCACACGCCGCCGGGACTCGGCGGGGCGGTCGTCCGCCGGCGGTTGCTCAAGCGTCTGGCCGAAGCGGAACTGCATCCCGGCCACCTGCTGCACTCATCACACGACCAGCTCGGCGTCGTCGCGTGCGACGGCGCGCTTCCGCTGCCGTCCGCGGTGACGCGCGCGCACGGAAGTTTCAAGCTCGACTCGCACCGTCAGATCTGGCGGCTGACCAACGCGATGGTGCCGCTCAACGGCACGTTGATCAAGAGCGAGTCCGAGGCGCTGGTGACGCGATTGGGCGCGGAGACCTATCCCGATCCGCTCCCGCGCGACATCGTCCTGGAGCTGACCACCGCGCGCGCCACACAGCCCGGCTTTCTGTCCAATCGATTCAGCACGCTCAGCGCCCGGCAGATGAAGACGGACGTCGCGCTGCGCCTTTTCAAAGAGTGCTGCATGTTCGACGACGTCCGGCTCACGCTTGCCGGCGCGGGCGACCCGATGCTCGCCGACAACCTTCAGCACGTCATCGAAGCCGCGCTCGATGCGGGAGTGAGCGCGATCCGCATCGAGAGCGACCTGCTCGACATCGACGCCGCCGGCGCCGCGAGCGACCTGGCCGGCGCGGTCGACATCCTCGGCGTACACCTGCCCGCCTGCACCGATTCGACCTATCGCGCGGTCATGGGCGTGGACGCGTACAAGAAGGTGCTGACGAACATCGACAAGTTCCATGGTCAGCAGGACGTCGCCGCGCTGGGCACGCCGCTGCTCATCCCGCTCTTCACCCCCACGGCGCACAACGCGGCGGAGGAGAAGGCGTGGTTCGAGCGCTGGCCGTACGGCGTCAGCGTCGCGCACTCCATCGCACCGGCGGCACAGACCAGGCTGATCGTGCTCGCCGACGGGCGCATCGTCTCCAACGACCGTGGGGAAGCGACGCTCGGCGTGGTGGGACAAACCCCGATCGCGCAGGCGTGGTTGAAACATCCGCTGCAGGCGGCGTGATTTTCCACGTTTTGCCGCGGGAATTGCTTTGGCGCGGTTCGTTTGCGCGGTAGACTTCAGTCCAGTCACGTCTGTCCGATTTGGGCACTTAGAGGAGCCCCTCATGAATGATCCGCGACAACCGTTGTCGCCCTCCGGCGCGCCTCGTCCCGTTGCCACACCTCCGCAGCAGGGCAACGCTCACCCGCAGCATCCGCATCCCGTTCAGCCGCATCACCCGGCCGGCGTCGGATTGCAGCCGCAGCAGCGTCCGATGATCCGCCCGGCGGTGGCGCCGATGCAGCCCGCGGGCGGGCCCGCGAAGATCGCGCCGATGCCCACCATGCCCAAGCCGGCCCAGAACGACGACGATGCCATCGCGCTGATCGAGGACGGCGAAGACGCGGTCACGCTGCACAAGAAGATCAAGGCGTTCGGCCCCGACGCCGGCGTGCAGAAGCACGACTGGAAGCGCGCGCTCACCCCGCACGCCCAGGGCGGTCCGACGCGCGTGCGCACCTTTCATGCCAAGCTCAGCGATCAGGGACTCGAGCACCTCGACAACCTGATCAACCACTTCCTGGATGATCACCCTGAAGTGGATGTGAAGAACATCACGAGCAACGTCGGCATGTTCGACGGGAAGTTCAAAGACTTCGCGCTGATCATCAATGTGTGGTACTGACGGGACGATGAGCCGCGCGTTCGCCTGGAGCGTCGGTGGGCCGTCATCCTGAGCGGTATTCCGCGAAGCATTTGGCCGCGAACCGCGAGCGGCTCACGTGGAAGGCAGATGCTTCGGAGTACCTCAGCATGACATAAGTGTGGACCCGCGCACTACACTCGAGCGCGCACCGCTCTAACTCAACACCAGCTTCTCTCTCAAATCCTGCGTTCCCGCTTCGTTGCGCAGCGGCAGGACGACCCAGAAGGTCGATCCCTTGCCTGATTCGCTGGCGACTCCGATCGAGCCGCCGAGCAATGTCATCAGCTCTTTTGAGATCGCCAGCCCGAGCCCGGTGCCGCTGTGCGTCCGCGTGACCGATGCGTCAAGCTGACGGAATTTTTCGAAGATGACCTGCTGTTTCTCCTCCGCGATGCCGGGGCCGCGATCGGTCACCGCGATGCGCACGCCGTCGGGGTATTCGCGCTCCGCCATCAGATCGATCCGCTCGCCGGCGGGTGAGAATTTGATCGCGTTGGAGAGCAGGTTGTAGAGCACCTGCTGGAGCTTGGCGGGGTCGGTGTGAATGATCGGCACATCGGTTGCGACCGTCGGCACGATGTTGAGCGACTTCTGCTCGGTCAGCGGCTTGAGCACGCTGATCAAACCTTCGAACAAATCGCCGAGTGACAGCGGCTCGGAGCGGATCTCCATCCGCCCGGCTTCGATCTTCGCAAGGTCCAGCAGGTCGTTGATCAGGTCGAGCAGGTTGCGGCCGCTGGAGAGGATGTTCTGGATGTAGCGGACCGCCTTCGCATCCGTGCTCGTCGCCGGCGCGTCCTTCAGCAGGTCGGCGAAGCCCAGGATCGAATTGAGCGGCGTGCGCAGCTCGTGGCTGACGTTGGCGAGGAACTCGCTCTTGAGGCGGTTCGCCTCGTAAAGCGCCACGTTGCTCTCGGCGAGCTGGCCGAGCTTGATGTCGAGGCTCTTGTTCACCGCGCGGAGCTGATCGGCGCTGGTTTTGAGGTTCGTCAGCATCGTGTTGAACGTCTCGGAGAGCTGCTCGAACTCATCGCCGGTGCTGATGTCCGAGCGGATGTTCAAGTCGCCTTCGCTGACCTTCTGTGCGGTCTCCTGCAGCACGCGCACCGGCTGGAGAATGAGGCGCGTCGTGATCAGATAGAAGACGACGATCGCCAAAGTCCCCGCGAGCAATCCCGCCGTCAGGATGAAGACGCGATTGAGCAGCAGCTGGCTGGTCTCGATCTGCGAGGGGATATCGACGGCGACGATTCCGATTGTTTTTGCGACGATCGATTTGCTCGTGGGGGCAGTGGCAGCGGCCGAAGCTTCCGTCACGCTGGTATGACAGCGGATGCAACTGTTCTCCACGCGGGCGAAGCGATAGCCGCGCCCGCCGGACTCGGTTTCGTAGAACTGAGAGACCGAGTCGCGGTCACGCCGATCAGTGAGCTTGTGCGCCGCGCGGCGTTCGAAAGGCGTCAGCTCCACGTCGTCGCGTCCCCCGCCCGCGAGGATCAGTCGCGGCGGGAGCATCGGACGGTCCTTGCTGCGCGTCGCGTCGGTGTCGGACGGCTGCGACGTGGGAATCACATAAGCGGATTCGAGTTGGTTCGGTTGCGTCGTCGCCGGCGCGTGCCGCGCGACGTGGCTGTCGATCGCGTAATCCACCAGCGTCCGCGCCGACCGCTCATTGAGCTGCTCGGTGAGCTGTTCCATGCGCTGCCAGGGGACGAACAGCGCGGCGGCGATGATCAGGATCACCGCCATCCCGAACAGGATCTGGCATTTGGCCGCCAGCGAGATGCGTAATTGCCGAAACCGCCTGAACATCGGTCGCGGCGGATTGTAGCACGAGCCGCGCGGGACGACCCGACAGATCGCCGCGCCCGGGGACCGCGACCACGCAAAGGCGCAACGGGATCAAAACTTTTTGTCGCCCTGAAATTTGCCCGTTGTCGCGTTTGGAACGCCTATGCTATGACAGAAAGTCGGTTTGGTTCGATGTCACTCAGCGATCGGGAAGCAGTATGGCACACGCGGGGCGAGTTCTGGTGGTGGAAGACAACGAGGTCGAGCGCAGGGCTCTGAGCCAGATCCTCAAGTCGGAAGGCTTTACCGTCTTCGGCGCCGAGAACGCCGACAAGGCCTTGGGCTATGTCGAAGAGAACGTCGACGTCGTCTTGAGCGACCTCCACATGGGCGACGTGAGCGGCATCGACTTGCTCCAACTTTGGAAGAAGCGCCAGCCGGACACGCACTTCATCGTCCTCACCGGTCATGGCAACGTGGACACGGCGGTCCAGGCGATCAAGAACGGCGCGTTCGATTACGTGACCAAACCGGTGAACCCCGAAGAGATCTGCCTGCTCATCCGCCGGGCGATCGAAACGCTGCAAAAAGACAAGGAAATTGACAACCTCCGTCGGCGGTTGGATCAGAAATTCGGCCTTGATCAGATCGTCGGGCAGTCGAAGCTGATGAAGGACGTCTTTGCGCGTATCCAGCGCGCGGCGCCCGTCGACAGCACGGTGTTGATCCTCGGCGAAAGCGGGACGGGCAAGGAGCTGGTCGCGCAGGCGCTGCATCACAACAGCCCGCGGAAGAAGCAGCCGTTCGTTCCGATCAACGTGGCGGCGGTGCCGTCCACGCTGGTGGAAAGCGAGCTCTTCGGTCATGTGCGCGGCGCGTTTACCGGTGCGACCGACAAGCGCATGGGCCGATTCGAGCAGGCCGACGCCGGGACGTTGTTCATCGACGAAATCGGCGACTTCGAGCTCGGCCTGCAGGCCAAGCTGTTGCGCGTCCTCGAGACCATGACACTCACGCCGGTGGGCGGACACGAAGACCGCAAGGTGAACGTGCGCGTGCTCGCCGCCACCAGCCGCGACATCCGCAAGATGGTTGGAGAAGGCACGTTCCGCGAGGACTTGTATTACCGCCTGAACGTCATTCCGATCACCTTGCCGCCGCTGCGCGATCGGCCGGACGACATCCCGATTCTCGTCGAGCACTTCCTCAAGGAGATCGCGCAGAATAAGGGCACGCCGGCGCGGCGCATCTCGCCCGAGGTCATGCGTCGCTTCCAGAGCTACCGATGGCCTGGCAATGTCCGCGAGCTGCGTAACGTGCTGGAGCAGATGATGGTTCTGGCCGACGGCGACATGCTGACCGAACGCGATCTTCCTGAGCACATCGCCGAAAGCATCCAGTCGATGCCGAGTCCGAAGGAGATCCCAACGGGCTTAACCATGGAAGAGCTTGAGAAGCTTGCAATTACCAAAGCGTTGGACCAATGCGGCGGCAATCGAACTCATGCGGCAAATCGTCTGGGGATCTCCGTCAGGACTCTGCAACGAAAACTGCGCCAATACGAACTCGAAAAGCGCGTAAAGCCTTTCCCGAACGACGTTTTGACCGAAGCCTGACCAATTATCCGCAACTGCGACACCCTGACCACATGACGCACCGCTTCAGCGGTGCGTCTTTCGCTGCGGCGTCAGGGAAAACGAAAATCGCCCATTTCCCGCACGTCCCGCTCGCATCGAGCGACGCTGATCCGTAGCTGGCACAACCTTTGCCAATACCTCCTTCAACAACGGAGATGGGGAGAAACATAAGCTCCGAGACGAAGGAGATTTATATGTCGATCGGAATGCAACGTTTCGCTTCTGAAGGGCACTTTGCGACTTACGACCCCTTCGCACGTGCCGATCATCGCGTGGGCATTTTTGAAGTGCAGTGTCGCTGCTGCGGGTATGAGCCGGAAGACGTTGTCGTTCCGCCTAAGGTCTGCCCCAAGTGCCACGGCGAAAGCTGGGAACGGTTCGCCAAACCAGGGAGCATCCTGAACAACGCCACTCGCTATTGATCCTGACCGGCGTTGCCGCATGTTGTTTCCGCGGCATCGTCGTCAGAAGACTCTGGAACCTCCGGGCCCGAAGTTGTCGGCCCGGAGTTTTCGTTGGCGGGCTGCTGCGGGTCGTCGTGATCGGACTTGGTCAACTCGCGGATGAACATCGTCGCGTACGATCCTGCGGGCAGCGTGAAGGCGACGGTGATGTGCCCGCCGTTTTCATCGACGCCTCCCGAAAGTTGAACCTCCGCGGGCTTCACCCGAAGCGGCCGGCGCGCGCCCTTGATCCTGTGCTTGCCCGCCTTGCGGAAGTCCTCGGGCGCTAGTTCGACCTCCGCCAGCGCCGCCTGCTCCAGTTCCAGCTCTTTCCCCTCCGGCAACGACATGCGATAGCCCACCAGCGGTCCCGTGGGGCTGATCTCGAACGCGTCGCAGCGCGGCTGCTCGGTCGCCGCGCTTTCGACGCGGAAGCACGCGCCGTTCTCGTGTTTGCAGGCGAGGTCGCCGTTCCACAGTTGATCCAGTTGCCCGATCCGCCGGGCGACGACGCTGTTGAACACGCGCGATTGCAATGCCGAGATCCACAGCCGGCGGATTTTCTCATCGACGGCGCGGACGGCCGCGCCGGGTCGATGCGTCTTCATCAGCCGGGCGAGGACGCGGCGCTCCATTCCGGATCGCCGCGGCCAGGCGTGCATCGCCGTCGCGTTGTCGCGCGCGTCGAACGCCCTGCGCGCCGTGAGGGTCTGCGCGTCGTCGAACTCCGGATTCGGTGAGCCGAGCAGGAGCTTGAGCACCGCCGGGTTGTCATCGCGAAGCAGGGCCGCTCCGAGCTGGTCGTTGTCGCCGCGCCGGCCGAAGCGCTGCTCGCCGAAGAAGTTCGGCATGCCGCGCTTCGTCAGCACGTCGACGACAGGCCGTAGCCGCACGACCGCCGTCGGCTCGACGTCGCGGATCTTGATCGCGAAGCGATTGCCCGCCAGGTGGCCCAGCCGCAGCTTGTTCTCGTGTCGCGCCGCCCACAGCACGCTCAAGTCCTGCCATTTCAGCGCCATCACCGCCTCGGGCGTCGTGCCGAGGATCGAGAGCACTTGCCGGCTGACGGCTTTGGCATCCTTCATTCCCGCGTAGCCGATGTCGCGCGACGAGACGCCGAGCGACTTGGCGATGCGCGAGATGGCGTCGAAGGTGGTGAGGTTGATCTTCTGAATCTCGCAGTAGACGTGCTCGCCTTTACCGACGGGCTCGTAGAGCGGGACCTCCTGCACGAAGAAGTCTTCGGCGCGCTGCTTGATGGCGCCGCCGACGCCGGGGAAATCACGCGTGAGATAGGGAAGCTTGCTCGTCGCTGTCATCGAGCCGGTACTGTACTCGCTTCGAGCTCCGCGCGTTGCTGCGCGCGCGACATTCCCCGCCCGCCGCCCGATCGGCGGCCGGCATCAGCAAGATCGCGAGAGTGATCGGCTTCATCGGTCGATCTCCTTGTGCACACGTTGACTTTGCCGCGTGCGCCGCGATGCTCAGCGAGCATGGACACGGTTCGCATCGGCGTGGTGGGGCTGGGGAACATGGGCGCCTACCACTGCAATTACCTTCAAACCGTCGACGGCGCGCGCCTCGCGGCGATGTGTGATTCGGACGCGAAAAAACTTCAGGCCGCGGCGGGGAAATGGCCGGAGGCGAAGACGTTCACGAGTTGGCAGGAGATGATCGGTTCTGGCGAGATCGATGCGGTACTCGTCGCCACGCCGCACTATTCGCATCCGGAGATCACGATCACCTCGCTCGAGCGCGGACTGCACGTGCTCTGCGAAAAGCCCGCGGCCGTCACGATCAAGGAAGCCCGCCGGATGGCGGACGCCGGCGCGAAGCACCCGAACCTGAAGTTCGGCCTGAATTTTCAGATGCGCGCGAACCCGGTGCTGAAGAAGCTGCGCGAGGTGATCCGCGCGGGCGATCTCGGCGAGATTACGCGCATCACCTGGATCGTCACCAACTGGTTCCGCACGTGGAGCTACTACGCGTCCGGCGGATGGCGCGCGACGTGGTCGGGCGAAGGCGGCGGCGTGCTGCTCAACCAGTGCCCGCACAACCTCGATCAGCTCTACTGGCTCACCGGTCTGATGCCGTCGCGCATCACCGCCGTCGCGCACATCGGCAAGACGCATCCGATCGAAGTCGAGGACGAAGTCAGCGCGATCATGGAATACGCCGGCGGCGCGACCGGCCATTTCATCACCACGACCGGCGAAGCGCCGGGAACCGACCGTCTGGAGATCGCCGGGGACCGCGGGAAGATCGTCGCGGAGGGCGGGAAGTTGACGTTCCGCATGAGTCGCCAGAGCGTGCGCGAATTTCGCGAGACCGATCCGCAGTCGTTCGCCGTCCCCGAGTGCTGGGACACGGAGATTCCGATCAAGCCCGCCGCCGCCGACGCCGCCAGGCTGATGGCGCAGAACTTCGTCAACGCGATCGTCAAGGACGAGCCGCTCATCGCGCCGGGGGCGGACGGCGTGAAAGGCCTGGAGATCGGCAACGCGATGCTGATGGCGGGCATCACGCGCCAGCCGGTCGATCTGCCGATCGACGGGGACGCGTACGAATCATTCCTTAAGGAGCTGACGCAAAAGTACGGCGGCCGCAAGACGTTGGGCAAGAGCGGCGGCGCAGCGCCGGGCAGCGAAATGTCGTCGTCGTTCGGTCGGCGGCAGTAGCAGCCTCATCCTTGTTGAGTGGTATCAGGATTTTCGCGCGCTGGCGCGCGTGCGCGCGCGCCCGTAGTCTCGCGCGCGGTTCAACAACTTCAGCGAAAGGATCAACCCATGAAGCGTGCACTCTCCCTCGCCGCCGTCGCGGTCCTGCTCCTGTGCGTTCTCCCGGTCACCCGCGCCGCGGACGAAGCGGGCGAGAAGAAACTCTCGTCCAAAGACCAGAAGTTCATCGAGAACGCGGCCGGTG
>JAICTV010000357.1 GCA_025936175.1 Phycisphaerae bacterium | reverse complement strand
TGTCGTCGTACGGCTGCCGCTGCGGATCGTCCGGCGCCCAGTACTGATAGTCGAGCAACGCGTCCGCGATCCGGCTGAATGGCTGATCCATGCGGACGATGTACGAGCCGGCGGGGAAGGTATGACTTTCCGTCGTCGGACGATTGCCGCGGCCGCCGCGGCCGCCGCCTTGCGGCGACGACTGCGCCTCGTCGCCCGCACCCTGAGCCGGGGCGGTCGACGCACCGCCTTCGCCGCCGCGCTGCGCGGTGCGCTTCACCGGTATCGTGACCGTGAACGGCTGCGTCGCGCGTGAGATCTCGACGCGCTGCGTCTGAAGAATCTTCAGGAGATCCGCCTGCGCGCCCGGCCGCGGGTCGTCGCCCGCGAACACGTAGGCCGCCGGTCCCTCGGTCTTCGCTTTCAGGATCGACCGCTTGCTCTTCAGGTAATAGTTCTTGAGGAAATACTGCGTGTTGTCCGCGAACTGATTGAGCGAGACGAGGAGGCCGGTCTCCTCATAGTTGTTGTTGTTCCGCTGCGACCACATCGCTTTGGGAAGCGGCGGATTCGGTCGATACCATGTCCGGGAGGTCTGCGACGGCGGAAGCGATCGCTCGACCGTGTCGGCGCCGCCGTTGCCGAAGGTTTCATAGAGGCGGCTGATGCCGTTGTGCATCGCGGCGATGAACATCAGGTAGCCCGGCGACCACGTGTCGAAGGTGCCGTGGGTGAAGACGCCCGGCATGCCGAACTTGGTCATCTCTTCGACGTTGTTGTAGCCGATCATCTGCCATTCGCTGGCGAGGATCGGATCGATCCAGGCGTTATACGGACCGTCGCCGACGGTGTTGTCGTAGAGGTACGGCACCGATTCGTGCAGATCGTGGAGGACCTGCGCGTGCTGGTCGACGTACGTGTTCAGCACGTTCTTCGTCAGGTCCAGCGTGACGCCCATCGCGTCGCGGTTGTTGTCGTGCGCGACGTATTTGCCCCAATACAGCGTGCCTGGCCAGTTCTTCCCCGGGTTGGCCAGATGCCAGCGGTAAATGTCGACGTGGCGGTCGCGGCCGTCGACCTCGACAATCGGCGTGACCAGCGTGATCAGCTTGCCGCGGATCTTCTGGATGTACGGGCTGTCGTCCACGGCCAGCCTGTAGACGAGTTCCATCAACGCCGTCGGCGCGCCGGTTTCCGGCGAATGGATCGTGCCGGTGATGTAGTAAATCGGCACGACGCCGCCCGTGATGATGCGGTCCGCTTCGGCATCGTTCATGTTGATCGTGCGCGGGTCGGCGAGCTTCGCGAGGTTGGCGCGGTTGGCGTCGAGTTTCGCGAGGTTCGCTTCCGACGACACCGCGACCGCGATCATCTCGCGCCCTTCTTCCGTCCTGCCAATCGAGATCACTTTCACGCGCGGGCTCGCCTTTTCGACCATGCGCATGTACTGATAGACCTCGGTGGAATAGGGGAGGATGCCGGGCGCGCCGGCCACGTCCTTCAACACCGCCATCGGGGTCGGCACGGTCTTCGACGCCGGGAGATAATCGACGAGCGGCGACGTGAAATACGGCGCGGTGGTGTATTCCTTGATCTTCGCCGTGTAAGCCTCGTCAACCGGCTGTTTCGTATCGCGCGCGTAGGGATTGGCGGCGGACGGCGGGGCTGGCGCCTGGGCGGCTCCGGTGATCCCGGCGGTCGACGCCAGGACCGCCACGAGCGCCCACTGGGACATGCGTCGTGTCATCAGCAACGTACCTCGTGAAAGACAGGGAAAAACGTTTGGGATTCTATCAGAGAGTTTCGGCGTGCAGCTTGCACAGGAGCCGGCCGTGGTCCGTCGCGAGCTGACCGGCGCGCGCCTGCAGGGCGTCGCGATCGAACGGCTGAGTCTCACGAACAGGAACGGCATTCGGCTCGACGCCATCAGCTACGGCGGAATCATCACCTCACTGGTCGTTCCCGATCGCTCCGGCGCGCCCGGCGACATCGTCCTGGGCTTCGACGACGCGGCGCGGTACGGCGACACGCCGCTGCCCCCGTACTTCGGCGCCATCATCGGACGTTACGCGAACCGGATCGCGCGCGGGCAGTTCACGCTCGACGGCCGCACGTATACGCTCCCGATCAACGATCCGCCCAATTCTCTGCACGGCGGCGTGCGTGGATTCGACAAGCGCGTCTGGCTGGCGGAGACGCGCACGGTGCCCGGCGCCGAGACGGTGAAGTTCACGCGCGTGAGCGCGGACGGGGAGGAGGGCTATCCGGGATCCGTCGAACTGCGCGTCAGCTACACGCTGCGCGACAGCAACGAGCTCGTCGTCGAGTACCGCGCGATCACGACGGCGCCCACGCCGATCAACCTCACCCAGCACACGTATTTCAATCTGAGCGCCGGGACGAGCGGCGACGTGCTCGGACACGAATTGACGATCGCCGCCGATCGGTTCACGCCCGTCGACGACACGATGATCCCGACCGGCGCCTGCGCGCCCGTCAAGGGGACGCCCTTCGATTTCTGCGATCCGGTCCCCATCGGCGCCCGCATCGGGGCCGACGACGAGCAGATCCTGCGGGCGGGCGGCTACGATCACAACTGGGTGCTGAATCACACGGGCGAAGGCGTCGCGCGCGCCGCGCGTCTCCGCGACCCGTCGAGCGGCCGCGTCGTCGAAATCTGGACGACGGAACCCGGCGTCCAGGTGTATACGGGCAACAAGCTGAATGGATCGATGGTGGGGAAGGGCAACCGCCCATACGGGAAACACGCCGGGGTGTGTCTCGAGACGCAGCACTTTCCCGATTCCCCCAACCATCCGCAGTTCCCGTCCACTATCCTGCGGCCGAACGAAGAGTACCGATCGACCAGCATCTATCGCTTCCTGGTCGACTGACGCAGATCAATTACACAACCTCACAACTTCCAACTACGCAAGATCGTCTCGTTCGATCGCCCGCCATTCGCGAAGCGCGTCTTGCGGAGTTGCTGGTCCCGACGTCATCCAG
>JAICTV010000266.1 GCA_025936175.1 Phycisphaerae bacterium | reverse complement strand
CGGATTCGGCGGCGGGGTCTGGTGGGCGAACAAGAACCCGGATCAGGCCGCGCAGCTCTCGGCCGCCGAGGAGAAGAAGTTCCTCGAGGCGCAGCTCCAGATCACGCAGAAGATCCAGGCGAAGCTCGATCAATTGCAGGGCAAAGCCTCGACGCCCGCGCCCAAGGGCGCTTCCGGCTTCCTCGGCTCCGGCCAGGCGCCCGCCGCCGTCAGCGCTTCCGATGTGAACGACGTCAAAGCCGATACGCAGAAGCAGCAGGCCGAGCTCGAAGAGCATTTGAAGAAGCTGAAATGAGCGCGCCGCTGCGAGATCAGATTCGTCAGGTCCTGCTCGAGGACTGGGACCCGAGCAACGCCGCGCGGTTCGAGGCGGCGAAGCACGAGTACGATGCGTATCTCAGCCCGCTGGCGGACCTGATTCGCTCGGACGCGGACGAAGACGCGATCGCCTCTTTCCTCAAGGAGCGAGAGTCCGAGATCATGTGCTTCCCCGCCATCGGCCAGAGTCATCTCAGACGCGTCGCGCAGAAGTTGATCAGGCTGCGCGATCTGGATGACGACTAGCCCTCGGCCCCGCGTGCCGTTTCGGCGCCGCGGCATTCGCCACGCCGGCGCGGAATCCATACAATCGCCCGCGTCATGAGCATCCGCGTGGGCATCGTCGGAGTTTCCGGTTACGGCGGCGGGGAAGTGCTGCGCCTGTGCGCGACGCACCCGACGCTGGAGGTCGTCTACGTCGCCGGCGAATCGAGCGCCGGGGCGAAGCTGGCGGAAAAATTCCCCGGGATCGGGAAGCTGTCGGAACTGACCATCGAGAAGTGGGACCCGTCCAAGCTGCCCAAGCTCGACGTGCTTTTCGCGTCGCTTCCGACGGGAGAATCGAAAGCGGCGCTCGCGCAAGTTCCGCCATCGACGAAGATCGTCGACATCGGCGGCGACCACCGCTTCGTCGAGGGCTGGACGTACGGGCTGGCCGACGTCTGGCCTGACAAAATCAAGTCCGCCAATCGCATCGCCAACCCCGGTTGTTACCCCGCGGCTTCACTCTCGGCGTTGGCGCCGCTCCTGCACGCGAAGCTCATCGAGCCGGGACAGATCATCATCGACGCCAAGAGCGGCGTGAGCGGCGCCGGCCGAGGCGGCGCAGGCAGCGGATTCGGATATGCCGAGGTCAATGAAGACGTCTCTGCCTACGGACTGCTCAAGCACGCGCACCTCTTCGAAATATCGAGAGCGCTGGAGGAGGTTGGCGGCGCGCCGGCGCATGTCACCTTCACGCCGCACCTGATCCCCATGACGCGCGGCATCCTCGCAACGTGCTACGGCAGAGGGAGCGCGACGACGCAGGATTGCATGGAGGCGGCCCGGGCGTTCTACGCCGGCCGTCACTTCGTCCGCGTCGTCGATAAGCCTCCGCACACGAAGTGGGCGACCGGCTCAAACCTCGCGTTCGTCAGTTACGCCGCAGATCCCAGGCAAAACACGATCATCGCGCTGGGCGCGATCGACAACCTCGGCAAAGGCGCCGCCGGACAGGCCGTGCAGAACGCCAACCTCATGACCGGTCAAAGTGAAACCGCCGGTCTGGAAGGCACGCCGTTGTGGCCCTGAATCGCGGCACGGAGTGCGGGGCCTTGCGCTACGCGGTCGGGGCGCCGGGGGCGTGGCGTCGTCGCGCGCGATAGATCTCCACTCCCATCGGAACGAGCGAGATCAGCACGATCACCAGGATCACCACCTCGAAGTGCTTCTTGAAGAAGTCGCGGCTGCCGAGGCAGTAGCCGGCGGTGATGCAGATTGAGACCCACGCGATCGCGCCGATCAGGCTGAAGATCAGGAAGCGCGCGTAGTTCATCTTGCCCACGCCGGCGACGAACGGGGCGAACGTCCGCACGATCGGGACGAAGCGCGCGAGGATGATCGTTTTCGAACCATACTTCTCGTAGAACGCCTGCGCCTGCGTCAGGTGCTTCTTGTTGAGCAGCCGCGAATCTTCGCGACGAAAGACCGCCGGCCCCAGGCGGCGGCCGAGCCAGTAGTTGACGTTGTCGCCGCAGAGGGCGGCGCAGACGAGCAGCGGCGCGACGACGGCAAGGTCGATGCCGATGTTCCGCCCCGCCACCGCGCCGATCGCGAAGATCAGCGAGTCGCCCGGAAGGAACGGGGTCACGACCAATCCCGTCTCGCAGAAGACGATCGCGAACAGCACGGCGTACAGGCTGTGCACGCCGACGTAATCGACCATCGCCCGCCAGTTCTCGTCCTCGCCGAGGTGACGCAGAAGGTCGAAGAGCTTGTGGAAGAATTGAGTCATTGATTCATCGGGTCATTGACGATTCAAAGGCAGAGGCAGAATCGCGATTGCCGCCCAATCGTCAATGATTCGATGAACCCATCGTCAATCCTTCATTTGCGCGATCTCGCCTGCTAGAATGAATCTGCGATGGCCAAGAAGAAGCTCCCCAAAGTGCTGGCCCTGCTCGACGAGGACATGTGCACCGGCTGCGAGGCGTGCCTCGTCGTCTGTCCCGTCGATTGCATCAGCACGATCCCGGGGCCGCGGCACGAAAGCAGCTTCCAGGTCTGCACCATCGACCTCCCCCGCTGCATCGGCTGCACGCTGTGCCATCAGGTCTGCCCCTGGGACTGCATCACGATGCTCCCGACCGACCAGTTCCTGCAGAACGAGAACACCGCCAAGCAGCTCGAATAGACGGGCCGTGCCCCTAAGCGAAGCGTTCAACCAAAGCCGTCCTCAGCGCAAGACCCACTGGGTCTGAAGCGTTCGACCAGCCGTCCAGGCGTCGCGGCGCGTAGCCGCGGGAATTTGAACGACAGAGATCACAGAGGTCTCGAATAGCTCGATCGCCCATTCCACATGACTGAAGACATCCCAAACCCGCCGCGCTGGATCGGCTGGTTCGGCGTCGTCGTCGGCCTCTTCGCCGCCTTCTGCGGCGGCGCCGCGTACCGCATCGCCGCCGGCGACCGCGTCAGCCAGAGCGGCCCCGGCGGCCCGCTCCTGCTCGCGGCGGCCGGCACGATCGTCGGCTACGTCCTCCACTTCTCCGGCGAGCGCCGCTTCCTCGCCGGCGTCTGCCTCGGCATCGCCACCGGCAGCCCGCTCTTCCTCGCGACGCTGTGCCTCGGCGTGTTCAACGGCTGGCACGGGTCGTGACGAGCATCCGCAACCCGCGCCCCGCGCCCCGCGCCCGCGCCCCGCGCCCGCGACCGCCCGGGGCACCCGGCCATCGCACCCCCATGGCAGCCCGCCCGGTCGCCGCGTCAGCGCAGACGGCCCGATGAGCTGATCTGCCGGACGACCCGTTCGTGCTGACGGATCATTCGTTCATGCTGCCGGACGGTTCGCGCGTGCTGCAGCGCCGTCCGTTCGTGCTGCCGGAGCCTCCGTTCATGCTGCAGCGCCCGCCGTTCATGCTGCCGGAGCTTCCGTTTATGCTGCAGCGCCGTCCGTTCATGCTGCAGCGCCTTCCGTTCATGCTGCAGCGCCGTCCGTTCATGCTGCAGCGCCGTCCGTTCATGCTGCCGAAGCATTCATTCCGCAAGATGTGAGCATTGTTCCCCCGCGCCGCTGATCCGTGCGGGCGTTTTTATCCGGCACGGGCGCGGCAGGAGCGCAGACGGAGCTTTTATTGGCAGACGTCACGTAGCTTCCTGGCGCATAGCCGAACCAGTTTTCACCGCGCCATCGGCCGTGCTTAGACTCTTCAACACGGTCACGAAAAGACTCGGGTTGCAGATCGTCGATGGGGACCAGCTTCTGGTGGAACGAGCGGTGCTCCCACTGCTCGTAGGTGATCTCCTTTGATCGCGCGCGGTCTTGTTCGAACAGCTTGATTTGCTCGGCGGCGAACTTTTCGTCCATGACGTTGAGGTTGGCCTCGTCGTTGAGCTTGAACGAGAGGTTGTCGAGGTTGGCCGAGCCGATGGAGACAAAGCGGTCGTCGATGATCGTCTGCTTGACGTGGTACATCGTCGGCTGGAACTCGTAGATCTCGACGCCGGCCTTGAGCAGCGCGCCCCAGCGGGCGCGGGATGCGGGGCGGACTATTTTTTCGTCGATGTGCGCGCCGGGGACGATGATCTGCACCTTCACCCCGCGCTTGCACGCGTCGATCATCGTGCGCTCGGCGAGATGATCGGGGACGAAGTAGGCGCTGGCCAGTCGGATGTTCTTCCCGGCGGCGGCCATCGACATCAGGTACATCAGCTCCATCGATTCGCTGCCGTTGTCCGGGGAGCTTTTGAAAACCTGCGCGGATTGTTCGCCCGCCTTCTCGAGCTCGGGAAAATACGCCGGCCCGTGCAGCACATCGCCGGTCGTCTCCATCCAGTTGTCGAGGAACGCGGCCTGAAGATCGGCGACGACCGGGCCTTTGATGAGGTAGTGGGTGTCGCGCCAATGCCGGGCCGAGTCGGCGTTGCCGCTCCACTCATCGGCGATGCCCGCCCCGCCGGTGAAGCCGATGGTTCCGTCGACGATCAGCAGCTTGCGGTGCGTGCGGTTGTTGCGCTCCTGGAAGAACGTCAGCGCGAACCAGTGCAGCGGGTGGTATTTGACGACCTGCACGCCCGCCTTTTTCATTTCCTCGACGTACTTCGGCGCGATGCGGGCGGAGCCGATGCTGTCCATCATGACGTGAACCGTCACGCCGCGCCGCGCCGCATCGGACAGCGCCGACGAAAACTGATCACCGACTTTCCCCGACCAGAACACGTAGCTCTCGAAGTTGATCGTCTTCTTTGCCGAGCGGATTGCCTCCAGCATCGCCGGGAAGATCTGATCGCCGTTGACCAGCGTCGTCGTCGCGTTCCCCTCGATGAGCGGCGGGCCGAGCAGGCTGCCGATCGACCGGCGGAACTGCGGGTCGGCGACGGTGTACTCGTGACGGATCTGGTAGGGATGATCGGTGCCGTTGGCGCAGCCCGCGACGGCCGCGCCCACTGGAGCCAATAACATCGCGACGAGCAGTGTTCTCATCGCCGTCGATCGTAGATGGAGCGACGGCTCTCGCGGCAGACTCTTCCACGCCTGAATCGGCGCCTTCACGCTTGAGCAGGACGAAGCGAGGCAAACTTTGCCGCCCGCGCCGCCCGCGCGGTCCCCGTTCCGCCACCGTTGCAGCCAACCGCGCGAACAGCCGATAAAACGGAGTTGACTCCGTCCGCTCCCGCGCGGGCGGCGCAATTTGATTACCGTTCGTGCCGGTCTACAATCCGGCGTTGCTGAACCGGCCGGGCTGTGAGCCGTACAACTGAGTGTTCCCGGCGTGCAAGTGAAGAAGGACAGAGGGGTTGGCGGCAGCCGCCACGAGGAGATTAGCACATGTTTGAACGTTTCACGGATCGAGCCCGCAAGGTGATGGCCCTGGCCAACCAGGAAGCCCAGCGTTTCAACCACGAATACATCGGGACGGAACACATCCTCCTCGGGCTGGTCAAGGAAGGCTCGGGCGTCGGCGCGAACGTGCTGAAGAACCTCGACGTTGACCTGCGCAAGGTACGCCTCGAGGTCGAGAAGCTGGTCAAGAGCGGCCCGGACATGGTCACGATGGGCAAGCTCCCGCAGACCCCGCGGGCCAAGAAGGTCATCGAGTACGCGATCGAAGAAGCCAGAAACCTGAACCACAACTACGTCGGCACGGAACATCTCGTGCTCGGGCTGCTCCGTGAACATGACGGCGTGGCGGCGCAGGTGCTGATGAATCTCGGCCTGAAGCTGGAAGAAGTCAGGGAAGAGGTTTTGAACCTTTTGGGAGCAGGCGTGGAAAGCGAAGAACCCCAAGCTCAAGAGAAACAGCAGGGCAAAGGAAAGAGCAAAACCCCTGCGCTCGACAGCTTCGGCCGCGACCTGACCGAACTGGCCAAAGAAGGCCAGCTCGATCCAGTCATCGGCCGCAAGAACGAGATCGAGCGCGTCATCCAGATTCTCTGCCGACGCCAGAAGAACAATCCGGTTCTCCTCGGTGAGGCCGGCGTCGGCAAGACGGCCATCGTCGAGGGCCTGGCCCAGATGGTCATCTCCAACAGCGTCCCGGAGATCCTGCACGATCGTCGGATCGTCGTGCTGGACCTGGCGATGATGGTCGCGGGCACCAAGTACCGCGGCCAGTTCGAAGAGCGCATCAAGGCGGTGATGAACGAAGTCCGCCGCGCGAAGAACGTCATCCTGTTTATCGACGAGCTGCACACGATTGTTGGCGCGGGTTCCGCGGAAGGAACAATGGACGCGAGCAATATTATTAAGCCCGCACTCAGCCGTGGCGAAATGCAGTGCATCGGCGCGACGACGTTGAATGAATATCGCAAATACATCGAGAAAGACGCCGCGCTCGAACGCCGTTTTCAATCCGTGAAAGTGGAAGCGCCTTCGATTTCTTTGACTTCCGGCGGACGCGTCATCGCGCCAATGCGAGAACGCGAACCAGCTTCGTCCATCAAATCAATGGCTTTGTCCGGCAAATAACGGTCGGTGATGTAACGGTCGGAAAGTTTCACAGCCGCTTCAACGGCTT
>JAICTV010000336.1 GCA_025936175.1 Phycisphaerae bacterium | reverse complement strand
GTGCGCATTCCGGCCGGGGGTGGCTATTCGGATTTTGTAAAACTTGGTGGGTTTTGGGGTGGGGTGTAGGGGGTTTAGGCTCCGGTGCTTTTGCCCCGATCCCCGACACCCGACACCCGATACCCGCGTTTTTCTCAACTCGGTTTCACCAGGAACAATGTCTGCCCGAATTCGACGGTCTGCCCGTTGGTCACGAGGACCTTGGCGATCGTGCCGCGCGTCTCGGCCTTGATGTTGTTGAAGACCTTCATCGCTTCGATGATGCAGACGTCGGTTTCCTCATCGACCCGGGCGCCGACGTGGACGAAGGCTTTCGAGTCGGGGCTGGGGGAAGAATAGAAGGTTCCGACCATCGGAGACTTGATCGGGGTGAGACCCGCGTCTTCATCGACCGCTGCGGAAGGAGCAGAGGCGCCTCCGCCCGTCGTCGCAGCGGAATGCGATTGCGGCGCAGCGTGGGCAACGGAAGAGGGATAGTAAATCCCCGAACCCGCGTTCGGGGCTGCGATCGCTTGTCCGCGCTTGAGGATGACGCGCTTGTCCCCGTCGCGCACGTCGACGGTGTTCAGGTCGTTGCTCGACATCAGACGGACGATTCGCTCGAGCAGCGACACGTCCATCGGACTGGAACCGCTCGACGTCGAGTTGTTCGCCGACTTCTTCTTCTTCGACTGCTGCTGTTTCTTATTCAATGTGGCAACCCTCGAAGGATTTATCGAGTGACGACAGCACTTCGCACCCGGAGTGCGTGATCATGACGTCATCCTCGATGCGAACCCCGCCTTCGCCGGGCAGGTAAATCCCCGGCTCGACCGTGACGATCATCCCCGGACGGAGCTCTTCATCGCCGCCGCTCTTGCGCAAGGTCGGCAGCTCGTGAATGTCGCGGCCGATGCCGTGACCGAGGCCGTGACCGAACTGCTTGCCGAAGCCGGCGGCTTCGATGACGTCGCGCGCGACGCGATCGGCCTGAGTCGTCGTCACGCCCGGACGCAGGAACTTGATCGCCGCAAGCTGCGCCTCGAGGACGACCTTGTAGATCTGCTTCATCCGCGGACTGACGCGGCCGACCATCAGCGTCCGCGTCAGGTCCGAGCAATAGCCCTTGTGCAGCGCGCCCCAGTCGATCAGCAGCGGCTGATCGCGCTGCACGAGCGCTTCGCCGGGGCGATAGTGCGGCAGTGATGAGCTCGCGCCGGCGGCGACGATGACGGGACAGCTGCTGTTGCTCGCCCCGCGGCTGCGAAGTTCCAGCACGAGCAGCCCGGCCAGGTAATTCTCGGTCTGCCCCGGCTTGATCTCCTCGCGGATCGCCTCGAACGCCTCTTCGGCGACGGCGACGCTCTTGCGAATGAGATCGATCTCGTGATCGTCCTTCACCTTGCGGATGTTGGACATCACGTTCTCCAGCGGCACCAGCTCGACGTTGAGCTTCGCCTCTTTCAGCGCCGTCGCCAGCGCGTCGATCTGCCCGACGGTGGCGAAGTTGGCCTCGAACCCGATCCGCTTCACTTTTGCGGCGGTGATGGCCTTCACCAGCGCGTCTTCCATCTTGGCGTCGCGGATGGTGACTTTGAGCCAGCCCGCCTCGATCGCCGCCTGCTCCTCGTAGCGGAAGTCGGTGATGAGGTGGACGTCCTTCTCCGCGACCAGGCCGATCGAATCGTCGCCGGTGAAGTTGGTGAGGTAGGCCAGGTCCGGCGGATGGGTCAAGAGCAGGCCGTCGAGCTTCAGGTGCTTCATCGCGTCCCGCACGTTCTTGTGCCGGACTTTGAGATACGCCTTGGCTCGGGAGACAACCGTGGTTTGCATGTTTTTCGCGTTCCCTGCGTTACAAAAGGGGTGGGGAAACGGTACGGGAAGGGGGCGGGAGGTGTCAACGGACGGCAGGATCAACACAGGCGGCGGCGGGGGGTAGGCGAGGGTGAGAACGATTCCTTGCGACCGGCGCTGCGTCGAGCTTCGTTTGTTGTGCTGTTGCTGGTCGCTCTCGTCTGTGCCGCCGTCGGGTTGGGGATCCTGCCCGGGGACCTTCGGAAAATCGACGCGTTTGCCACGGGCGTTTCTCGCTGGCAGAAAGATCCGGACTTCCGCCTCGTCGAGCGCGAGTACGTCAGCGGCGGTGTCGCCGCGATGCAGGCGCGGTGGTGCGGCGTCTCGGCGCGATCGATCGTAATGGGATTCCGATCACTCCCGGGACTTCCCGATTCACTCGCGGTCAAGGACAGCTCCGCCGCGCATTATCGCGCCTTCGCCGAAGGCGAATTGTCCGCCTACCTGCACCTGAGCGGCGAGCAGGGCGTGCCGGCCGGGATCGAGATGATCGAATTGCTCGGCAAGCTGCCGACGATCAGTGACGACGACATCGTCCGCTTCCTCGGCAGTTTCAAACTCCCCGTCCCGGTGGCGACCGACGCCGGCGCGATCGCAAGCGTGCGGCGGCTGATCGACGACGTGCAACCGGCAACGCCGCTCGTCGCACGCGGGGACATCGTCGCCTCGCTGCGGCGGCAGGCGAGCGAGCTCGCAAAATCAATGAACATCCCGCCTGATCCCGACGCGATGACGCGCAACCAGCAACATCTCGTCCTCCAGCGCCTCGACGACTATGTCCGCGAAACCAATCGCGAGCTCTGGCGGACGAAGCAAGTCGCCGACTTCCTCTCCGGCATCTGGGCGCAAGGCTACGGGCAGATCTACCTCGACGGCATCGAATGGCTCTGGCGGATTCAGCGCATCGCGCGGATCGCGTTCGCAATCACGCTCGTCATCCTCTCGACGGCGCTGGTGCGGGCGTACCGACCGCGGATGGACTCAAAGGAGCCACCGCTGACTCAAATCGCGGCGGACGATTTCGATCCGCGGCGCGGTATTGGAGAATAGCCGGAAGGTCAGCGGCACCACGTTGCTTTCGAGTGTCTCATCGCTGCCGGGCGAACTGGTTCCGATGCAGATCAATTCCTCGTTCCGCAGTCGGTACCGTTCCATCCGCCACGGGTCGCGGCTGATGACGAGCAATTCGCGGACACCCACGGAAGCGTAGAAAGGAAGCTTTTGCGGCGTTCGATCGCCGGGGCTCAAAATCTCAACGGCGAAGTCGGGCCCGCCGAACCAATGACTTCCACAGTTTTTCGCCGACGTCCCTTTCACGAAAACGACGACATCGGGGCAGCGGAAATTGAACTGCCACCCCTGATCACGATCGCTGACATTGACGCCGCCTCGCACCAGTCCATCACCGCTCCATCCGACGACGGCTTGAAGCACGGCGACGAGTTGTGCCTGAAACTCCTGATGCCCATCGTCGGCGATGGGCGCCGTGACGTAAGTTCCTTCCCACACTTCGTCGAAGCGATCCGCACCGGATGCCTGTCGCTCGGCGATGAGCCTTTCCTGCTCGCGGGGATCGATGACGATCCGGGTCATGGCTTCATTATACGCTACCGCTTGATGCGGGCGCTCCCGCCGCCGGCGATGTGGGTCAGCTCGTCCAGCGTGATCTGGCTGGTATCGCCCATGGTGCTCATGAGCAAGGCGCCGTGCGCGACGCCCAGGTTCACGCATTCCTGCGGCGATTTGCCGGTCAGGAAGCCGTAAGTGAAGCCGGAGGCGAAGCCGTCGCCGCCGCCGACGCGGTCTTCGATCTCCAGATCCTCGAAGTTCGGCCCGTCATAGAACTTTCCGTCGGACGAGGCTTCGCCTGTCCTGGCCCACATGATGGCAGACCAGTCGTTGATGGTGGCGGTCTTCACGCCGCGCAGCGTCGTGCCGACGACCTTGATGTTGGGGAAATCCCTCACGACGCGATCGACCATCTTCTTGAACGGCCCCACGTCGAGCGCGCCCGCCTTGTGCACGTCGACGCCTTCGGCGTG
>JAICTV010000185.1 GCA_025936175.1 Phycisphaerae bacterium | reverse complement strand
GGTGCCGGCGGTAAGCCTGCTCATCAATCACTTCGACCTCTTCGGCACGCGGCAGGTGTACCTGCACCTGCGCGGCGAAGCGCACGATCAGCCGCCGTTCCGCACGCCGCTCATCTACGGCTACATCCGCCATCCGCTCTACGTCGGATGGATGACCGCCTTCTGGGCGACGCCGACGATGACGGTCACGCACCTGGTCTTCGCCGTGCTGATGACGTCGTACATGCTGATCGCGATCCCGTTCGAGGAGCGCGATCTGCTCGCACACTACGGCAAGACGTACGCGGATTATCGCGATCGCACGGGCGCGCTCATGCCGCGGCTGAAGCGCGCCATGCCCGCAGGCGCGGAGTTGGCTATTTGCGACGCAGATAACCCCGCGGGTTGAAGGTCAGCATGTACTTTTCGCGACTCGCGTCGATCTCGAACTCGGGATGGTTTGGAAGAAACTGATCGATCGCTTCCATGGGGCCCGGGCCATGGAGCGGGAAGACGGGATGTCCGTTTACATTCGTGTCCTCGACGATGAGGTAGCAGCCGGGCGTGACCAGCGGCGCGTAGAGATCGAGTTCGGCTTTGACATGAGCGGCCGAGTGATCGCTGTCGAGGACGACCATGACGCGATCGCTCGGCCGCACGTGTGCGCGGATGTTGGCGACGATTTGCGGATCAGTCGATGAGCCGGTCACGTAGGTGATGGCGGGGTGATTGACCAGCGTCTTGGTGGGCTCGGCGTTGGTGATGTCAACGGTCACCACGCGGATGCCGGCCGGGCATGCGAGCGCCCCGACCTGCGCCAGGAAAAGCGCACTGCCGCAGTACGCGGTACCGGTTTCGATGATCAGCGTCGGTTGCGTTTCGCGCAGAATCTCCTGGTACACCCACATGTCCGTCGGCGTCTTGAAGATGGTCACGCCCATCCAGCGCGTGTTTCGCCACGTCTGCTGGCCCATAAAGTAGAAAGCCTGATTGAAGTAGAACGAGGCCCTGGCGAGGAATGCCGCGAGCTCTTGCTCGGTCTGCGGCGCGCGGAGATCGTCTGCGGGATTCACTTGGGCGCGGATTATAGCGGCTGGCACCTCGGGCAGAAGCAGGTCGAGCGCCCGCCGAGCACGATCCGCTCGATCGGCGTCTTGCATTTCGCGCAGGGCTCGCCTTTGCGGCCGTAGACGCGATGCAGCCGCTTGAACCGTCCGGCGGCGCCGTTGGCATCGACGTAGTCGCGCAGTGTGCTCCCGCGATGGCGAATCGCCCGGCGGAGCGTCGACTTGATCGATTTCGTCAGCCGCCGGATCGCGTCTTCGTCCAGATCGCTCGCGAGCGTGAGAGGATTGATGCCTGCGGCGAACAACGATTCGTCCACATAGATGTTGCCAAGCCCGGCGATGACGTTCTGGTCCATCAGCGCGTTCTTGATCGCGCGCTTCGTCTTCTTCAGTTTCGCCGCGAGTTGCGACGCGCGCATCACCAGCGGCTCGGGTCCCATCTTCTCATCGCCGACGGTCGGCCCGAGCCAGCGGATCTCGCCGAAGCGGCGCGGATCGCGGAATCGGAGCTGCCGCGACTGCCCCAGATCGACGATCAGGTGTGTGTGCGGCAGGATTGGCGCTTTCGCCGATTCGGCAGTTAATTTGCCGGACATCCCGAGATGAATGAAGAACCGATTGGCATCGTCGAGTGCGAAGACGATGCGTTTGCCGCGACGAGTGAGGCTCTCGATCGTGCGCCCCTTGATCGCTGCGGCGAAGTCGAAGCCGTCCGGCGTGATCATGTCCCGCCGGACGTGCAGAACCTTGCGGATCTTCTTTCCCACGACGTGGGATGACAGCGTCGTGACGACGGTTTGAACTTCGGGCAATTCCGGCATCGGCAGAAACTTTATACGGGCAGGCGCGTCCGTGGTTTAGGTTCGGCGGGCATACTATACTCGGTCGATTCTCATCTTCCTTTGTCCTCGGTCGTGAGGGTGCGCAATGGCAGAGCCGCAAATCGGGATCGTTCAGCCGCAACAGACCGACCTCGCCCAGGGCGAACTCGCCGCCGTCGAGAAGCTCCAGAAGGGGTATCACAACCTCAAGGCCGAACTCGGCAAAGTGATCGTCGGGCAGGAGGCGGTGATCGAAGAGCTGCTCATCGCGCTGTTCTGCAAGGGCCACGCGCTGCTCGTCGGCGTGCCGGGGTTGGCCAAGACGCTGCTCATTTCCACGCTGTCGCGAACACTCGGCTTGAGCTTCAACCGCATCCAGTTCACGCCCGACCTGATGCCCAGCGACATCACCGGGACGGAAGTCATCGAAGAAGACAAGACGACCGGCGGGCGGCAGCTTCGATTCGTGCGCGGGCCGGTCTTCGCGAACGTCATCCTCGCCGACGAGATCAATCGCACGCCGCCCAAGACACAGGCGGCGCTGCTCGAGGCGATGCAGGAGCACCAGGTTACGGCGGGCGGGAAGCAGCATCGTCTGCCGCAGCCGTTCTTCGTGCTCGCCACACAGAACCCGATCGAGCAGGAAGGCACCTATCCGCTCCCGGAGGCGCAGCTCGACCGGTTCATGTTCAACATCAACGTCGGCTACCCGACGGAGGAAGAGGAGTTCCAGATCGTCCGCCTGACGACGCAGTCGCGCGAGATAAACCTGCAGCACGTGCTCAGCGGCGAAGAGGTGATGCAGCTCCAGGAGATCGTCCGCAAGGTGCCGGTGGCGGATCACGTCATCCGCTACGCGCTGCAGTTCTCGCGGCTGACGCGCAAAACGGAGACGGGCGGCGTGGTGCCGGACTTCGTGAAGGACTACGTCGCCTGGGGCGCGGGCCCGCGTGCCTCGCAATACCTCGTCCTCGCCGGCAAAGCGCGCGCGCTGCTCAAGGGCCGGTATCACGTCAGCACGGAAGACATCCGCCAGGTCGCGCTGCCGGTGCTGCGGCACCGCGTCGTCACCAACTTCAACGCCGAAGCCGAAGGAATGAAGAGCGACACGATCGTCAAGAAGCTGATAGACCACATCCCGCGCCAGCAATACGACGAGCTCGATCGCACGGCGGCGAAGATGCTCCGAGACCAACCGGCGGCGTGAGCACCGCGGGTATCGGGTGTCGGGTGTCGGAGGTGACGTGGTGAAGGCAAGTTATCGCGAGCTCGACGTGTGGCAAAAGGCGATGGACCTCGCGGAGCAAGTGTACGCAGTTGCGAAGTTCTTGCCGGCGGACGAGCGATTCGGCTTGGTAACGCAGTTGCAGCGTGCGGCCGTGTCCCTACCCGCGAATATTGCCGAAGGGTACGGGCACTCGCACCGAGGCGACTACCTACATCACTTATCGATCGCACGCGGTTCGCTTTGCGAGGTTGAGACGCTGCTCACGCTGGCCGTCCGACTGAAAATGTTGGACCGCAATCGCGTTGTCTCGATCTGGTCGCTTGCCCAGGACGTGGGAAAGATGTTGCGTCGGCTGTCGATCTCCTTGCGGAAAAACTCGGTTCCGACCGCCGATACCCGACACCCGATACCCGGCTAGCAGATGTCCGAAGTGCAGACGGATTACCGAAAATACCTCGACCCGCGCACGCTCGCGCGGATCAGCAGCCTCGATCTGCGCGCGCGGCTGATCGTCGAAGGTTTGATGACCGGCATGCACCGCTCCCCGTACCAGGGCGCGAGCGTGGAGTTCGCGCAGCATCGGCCGTACGTCGCGGGCGATGACATCCGGCACGTCGATTGGAAGGTGCTCGGTAAGACCGATCGCGTTTATCTCAAGCAATACATCGAAGAGACGAACCTGCATCTGATCTGCGTGGTCGATGCGAGCGAATCGATGGGCTACGGCACCGTCGGTTCATCGGACGGCGGCAGCGGCGCGGCGTGGACGAAGTACGACCACGCCACCGCCATCGCGGCGTCGCTCTCGTACATGGCGATCCAGCAGCAGGATTCGGTGGGCCTGGCGGTCTTCGATCGCGAGATGAAGAAGTATCTCAAGCCCAGCAATTCGCCGGCGCAGTGGAAGACGATCACGCACGAGCTGACGCTGGTGCCGCGCCTCGCCAAGACCGGCACCGGCCACGTGCTCGATCAACTCGCGGAGAAGCTGACGCACCGCAGCCTGATCGTCATTCTCTCCGACTTCTTTGACGATCTCGCGGGCATCCAGCAGGGCCTGCGGCACCTGCGCTATAAGAAGCACGAGATGATGGTCTTCCAGGTCCTCGATCCGATGGAGATCGAGTTTCCCTTCGAGGACGTGACGCTCTTCAAAGGGCTGGAACAATCGGGCGAGCTGCTGACCGAGCCGCGGGCGCTGCGCGAGGGTTACCTGGAGCAGCTACGGCAGTTCACCGACGAGCTCAAGAAGATGTGCCGCGGGATGCACGTGGATTTCACGAGGATGAACAGCGGTGAGGCGCTGGACGTGTCGCTGAGTAATTTCCTGGCGGCGCGATCGGCGTCAATGAAATGATGATTCAATGACTCAATTTGCGATCATCCTCGCCTTCGCCTTCGTCACGCCGGCGTTCTTCGTCGCGGGATTTCTGCTCGCATCGATCCCGATCATCATCCACATCCTCAACCGCCGGCGGTACAAGACGGTTCAGTGGGCGGCGATGGAGTTTCTGCTGCGGGCGATGAAGAAGAACCGCCGGCGGCTGAAGTTCGAGCAGTGGCTGCTGCTGGCGACGCGATGCGCGGTGCTGTTCCTCGTCGCGACGGCGCTCGCCCGGCCGCTGGCGTGTCGCCAGAGCACGCTGGCATCCATCGCGGGCGCGCGATCGGGGCTGCACGTCATCGTGATCGATAACAGCTACTCGATGGCGTACCAAGCCGATCGGCCCGACGCGGCTACCCATTTCGAGCGAGCGAAACAACTCGCGAAGGAGCTGATCGGCACGTTCCAGGCGGGCGGGGAAGCGGTGGCGATCGTGACGGCGTCGCGTCCGGCGTCGGCCGTCCTCTCGCCCGCGACGTATGACATGACGGCGGCGCTTGGCGCGGTCGATCGCATCGAACAATCCTACGGCGGCACCGATCTCGCCGGCGCGTTGCGCGCCGCCAAAGAAATCATCGATCACGAGAAGACGCTCGGCGAGCGGCATCTCTACCTGATCACCGACGGCACGCGCAGCGCGTGGGATAACACCGACGCCGCGGCGCTGAAGCAACTTGCCGTCGATCTCTCGCAGAAGGTCGTCATCACCCACTTCAACCTCGGGAAGCCGAACCAGTGGAACGAAGCGGCGCTTGCGGTGAAGCCGGCGGGAAATCTGGTCAGCACGCGGCTCAACAACGATCTCTCCGCGACCGTTCAATCTTTCGGCCAAGGGCCGGATGCGCTGCTCCAGTGGAAGCTGGACGGCGCGACGCTTCCGGGCGGTGGACAGGTCCGCTTCAGCGGCGAGCCGATGACGCTCACGCAGGCGGGAGCAAGCTTCAAGACCGGCGGCGCGCATGTGATCTCTGCCGAACTGATCGGCCAGGACCGCCTCAAGATCGACAACACGCGCTGGCGCGTGCTCGACGTGGCGGCGGAGATGAAAGTGCTCATTGTCGAAGGCGAGCGCGGCATCAACCGCCTCGGGGGGAGCGGCGCGTTTCTGGACCTGGCCCTCGCGCCACCGACTGAGACGAGTGGCGACAATCCGAACGCCGCCGCCAAGAGCGACAGCTACGTCGCCCCGGAAGTCGTCAGCGATCTGGAACTGGGCAACAAGGTTCTGAACGATTACCGCTGCGTCATCCTCGCCGGCGTGGGGCAGTTGACGGCGGCACAAGCCGACCAGCTCGCGCTGTTCGTCAAGCAGGGCGGCGGGTTGATCATCTTCATGGGCGAGCCGGTCATCGCCGACAATTACAACCAGGTGCTGCTCCCGCGCGGGTTGATGCCGGGGCCGCTGACGAAGCGCGTCAGCGCCGCCGGCGGAGATCAGAACGGCTTCCTCTTCGACTTCAAGCCGCACGCGTCGCTGCATCCGCTTCTGTCGCTTTTCGCGGGCGAAGAGAAGACAGGCCTCGACACCGCGCAGGTCTTCACGTACTGGCAGATGGACCTCAAGCCCGACGCGAAGGTCGAGCGCGTGCTGGATTATCTGACGCCGTCCGATGCCGCGGCGACAACGCGACCCGCCGGTCGCGGTGAGGCCCGCGATCCCGCCATCACGCTGCACACGCTCGGCCAAGGCCACGTCATCACCGTCACGACCACCGCCAACGCGGAGTGGACGACGTTCCCCGCCAAGCCCTCGTACGTTGCGCTCATGCATGAGTTGCTTGCCGGCAGCATCGGAGCGGGCGATCGCTGGATGAATCTCAGTGCCGGCGATTCACTCCAAGTGCCGCGCAATCTCAAACTCTCGGCCGCCCCGACGATGGTTGATCCGACGGAGAAGGAAGTGGTCCTCGAGCCGCTGCCGGCGGGTGGACCGATGGCCTATCGCAGCGGCCCGCTCAATCGTCCTGGCATCTATAAACTATCGACCGGCGTCGCGACGCTGCCGATCGCGGTGAACGTCCCGCCGGACGAGGCGGACGTGCGCACGATCGACAACGGCGCGATCAAGAAAGCATTAGGTGACGTCGACGTGAACCTCGAAGGCGACAGCCTGCCGCCCGCCGCGCTGGTAGTAAACAAAGCCGGCAACGACTTCGGCTGGCCGATCATGCTCGCCGCCGCGCTGCTCGTGGCGAGCGAGTGCTTCATGGCGATGCGGTTTGGACATTATCGGAGAACGTGATCGTGGATTGTTGATTGTGGATTGTTGAAACCGACAACATTCAACACTCCACAATCAGCAATCAGCTTCTCATGCACCGATTGCTCGAATTCATCCTCGGCCTGGACAAGGGCTTCCTCAGCCGCGAGGGGGAACTGTCGCTGCAGTTCAACCCGCACTGGCCGCTGCAGGATTACGTCGGGGCGGCGTCGTGGAACGTCGTGCTTGCGGTTTTGACGGCGCTGCTTGTGTGGTACGTCTACCGCCGCGAGGGACGCAGCAAACCGGTGCGGATCGGGCTGGGCATTCTGCGCGGGCTGCTGCTGGCGTTCGTGCTGATGCTTCTCAATCGGCCGGTGCTGACGCTCGGGCAGAGCCGCACCGAGCCGTCGGTGCTCGCGGTCATGATCGACGACAGCATTTCGATGCGCGTGCGCGATGCGGGCAACGGCGCGGACGGCAAGCCGCTGACGCGTCTCGACGCCGTGAAGCGGTTGCTCTCGCCGTCAGACAAATCGCTGCTGAACGAGCTCAGTAAGGTTCATCAGATCCGCCTGTTCACCTTCGATCGCGACAAGCAGCCGGTCGAGAAGGACGCGATCGCGAAGCTCGACCCGCAGGGACAGCACACGCAGGTGCTGGCGTCGGTGCGATCGGTGCTGGCGGATCTTCAAGGCCAGCGGCTCGCGGGCGTGGTGGTGCTGACCGACGGCCGCGAGACGCCGCAGCGGCCCGTCGCCGAAGGTCTGGCGGCGCTCAAAGACTTCGGCGTGAAGGTCTATCCCGTCGCCGTGGGCTCGGACAAGCAGCCGACCAACATCGACGTGCAGGCCGTCAGCGTGCAGGACAGCGCGTTCAAAGGCGACATCGTGAACGTGAAGGCGACGGTCCGCGGCACCGGCTACGAGCGCGGGCACGTCGTCTTGCTCACCTTGCGTGACAAGAAGACCAACCGCATCCTTCCCGCCCCCGACGGCAAGCTCGATCAGCGCGTTACGCTCGACGGCGATGCCCCGGTCGAAGCCGAGCTTCAGTTCAAACCGGAAGAAGTCGGAACGCTTGATCTCGTCGTCGAAGCGGAGAAAGAAGCCGGCGAGATAGATGATGAAGACAACGCGCGGACCGCGCAGGTGGCCGTGCTCGATGCGAAGCTCGCCGTCCTCTTCGTCGACGGCTCGCCGCGTTGGGAATACCGCTATCTCAAGAACGAGATGATCCGCGACAAGACCGTGGACATCTCCTGCCTGCTGACCAGCGCCGATCCCACCTTCGCGCAGGAGGGCGACAAGCCGATCAAGCGCTTCCCCGAGAGCATCGAGGAGATGATGGACTACGACGTCGTGCTGTTCGGCGACGTCGATCCGCGGCAGTTCTCCGATGCGCAGCTCCAGCTCGTCGCCGATTTCGTCGCGAAGCGCGGTGGAGGTTTTGGAATGATCGCCGGGCCGCGCTGGTCGCCGCAGGCGTTCAAGAACACGGCGATCGAGCCGATCCTGCCGGTCGTGATCAGCCGCGTGGAGGCGGACGAGAACCCCGCGCCGATCACCGAAGGCTTCCGTCCGCTGCTGACCAGGGAAGGGCAGTCGTCCTCGATCTTCCGCTTCTTTGCCGACAAGACCGAGAACGAGAAGTTCCTGACCGAAGGCATCCAGCCGATCTTCTGGTACTGCAAGGGCGTCACGCCCAAGCCGGGCACCGGCGAGGTCTACGCGACGCATCCGACCGAGACCGCCCCTGACGGTCGCAAGGCGCCGCTCCTGGTACTGGGCCGCTACGGCGCGGGCCGGACGCTCTTCAGCGCGATCGACGACTCCTGGCGTTGGCGCTTCTACACCGGCGAAAGCGTCTTCGACACCTACTGGATCCAGCAGATCCGCTACCTCGCGCGCAGCAAGAAGCTCGGCCAGCGCAAGCTCACGTTTGCCGCCATGCGGCCGACGTACGAGATCGGCGATCAGGTCCGCCTGAGCCTGCGCATCCTTGACCCGCAGCTTCTCCAGCAACTTCCGGATCAGATCCGCGTCGAAGTGCAGGACGGACAGGGCGAAGTGGTGCGGCACGAGACGCTGATCAAGCAGGACGGCCAGCCGGAACTGTACGCCGGCGCGTTCACCGCCGATCGGGTCGGGCAGTTCACGGTCAAGCTCCCGCCGATCGCCGGCGGGATCGAGGAAATGCAGGTGCCGGTCTCGGTGGCGGTGCCGAGGCTCGAACTGTCCCAGCCGCAACTCGATCGGACGTTCCTGACGCGTCTGTCTGCCGAAACTCTGGGCCAAACCGTCGATTTAGCCGATGCGACCGCCAAGCTTCCACAGTTAATCCAGTCGGCGGCGAAGGTTATCCCGGTGGAGACCAGCCGCCCGGTCTGGGACGCCCCGCTGGCCCTGGCGATCTTCACTTTGCTGATTACGACCGAGTGGATCGTGCGTAAGATGTTTGGAATGGTTTAGTAGCATGGGCGTCCCGCCCATGCCGATGGAAGAGGGAACAGGGCATGGCCGGGACGGCCATGCTACGAGGAGCAGCCTATGCCTCCCACCGTGCTCATGGACGCGCTTCAGTCTGTGCGCCGACGGGTCAAGTTCCTGGGCGTCGCCTACGGCGTCGGCCTGGCCGTCGCCGCCGCGGTGGCGCTGCTCCTCTTCACAATCTTTGCCGACTACCTGCTGAACCTCCCGGCCTGGCCGCGCGTGGTGCTGTTCCTCGGCTCGCTCGCGTGCATCGCGTACATCATCGGCCGCTGGGTGTGGATGCCTGCGGCGGCGAAGCTCAGCTTGAGCGACGTCGCCGGCAAGCTCGAAGCGGCGTTTCCACAGTTCGATGACCGTCTTCGCAGCACCGTCGATTTCGTCAACGGAAATGTGGAGTACGGCTCGGACGTGATGCAACGCCGCGTGATGAGCGAGGCGGCGGAGATGGCGTCGCGGCTCGATCTCGGCCGCGCCGTTGTCGTCAAACCTGTCTGGTACTCTGCTTCCGCGGCGTCGGCGGCGGTTTTGTTCGTGCTGATCCTGGCGCTGGCGGTGAATCCGCTCTACACAAAGATCGCGCTGGCGCGATTGCTCAATCCGTTCGGCGCGCCGAGCTGGCCGAAGCGCGTGCAGATCGCGATGGTCGGCGACGTGCCGACGCGCGTGCCGGTCGGGCAGCGGTTTGATGTGCGCATGCGCCTCACCAAAGGCGATCGCGCCTCCGCTCGCGCGCTGGTGAACTATCAGCTCGACGGCGGCCCGGTCCAGCAGGAATACATGACCCGCGGCCCGGATGGGACCTACGTCGCCTCGCTGGATGCGAAGTCCGATCCCGCCAAGGCCGCCGGCGTGATGAAGGTGTGGATGACGTCCGGCGACGATCAGCGCGATCTCGCGCCGATCACGGTGCTGCCGAGGCTCGCGCTGACGCGCGTCGAAGCCTCGATCACGCCGCCCGCGTACGTCGGCGACGCCGCCAAGCCCGTCACGATCAATCTGGCTGAAGGTCCGGCTATCACCGCCGCCGGTTCGCAGATCGCGTTGAAGGTCGCGTTTAACAAGACGCTCGCCGGCGATACCGCGGTCAAGCTCCAGCCGCTCACCGAGAAGGCGAAGCTGCCGGAGATGACGTGGGCGCGCGTCGGCGACAGCGCGATGGTCGGCAAGTGGCTCGCGGGCGAGTCGTTCCGCTTCCACGTGCTCGCGACCGACGCCGACGGCTTCCAGAACAGCGGCCTCGAAGAGTACGAGGTGATCGTCCGTCCGGATCAGCAGCCGACGGTTCAGATCGAGAACCCGCGGCGAAACGAGGACCGCACGCCGGTCGCCGTCGTCCCGCTTCAAGGCGTCGCCGAGGACGATTACGGCATCAACACGATGAAGCTCGTCGTCGATCGCCTCGGCGACAAAAAGCACTGGGAGGTCGAGCTGGTTCGCAACGCGTCGCCCGTACAAGGCGTGGAGTGGAACCGCGTCGAAGGCGCCGGTGACCGTCTGCGCTTCCGAAGCACGTATCAGTGGGACCTGTCGAAGCTCGATTCCGAAGGATTGAAGCCCGGCGACGTGCTGGAGTACTTCCTCCAAGTTCAAGACAACTACAGTCTGAACAATCAGACCCACGCTCCGGTCCCCAGCGGCAAGCTCCGCATCAACATCGTCAGCCAGGAGCAGTTCACCGATCTGGTCACCGGCGACATGCGGCAGGTCGCCGACGCGATCAAGCAGGTCTTCACCAAGCAAAGCCGCACGAAGGAAGAAACCGGCGATCTCGCCAAGGACACCGAAAAGAAGCCGCAGCTCGATGCGGCGGACAAGACCGTCGCCGAGCGCATCGGCAGCCAGCAGGGCACCTCCGCCGCGCAAACGAAGCAGATCGCCTCGAAGCTCGACGCGATCAAGCAGCGGATGGAGGAGAACAAGTCGCAAGCCAATGAGCTCAAGCAGCTCGCCGGCGACGTGAAGGATCTGCTGAACAACGCCGCCGAGAACCCGATGAAGGATGCGGCGCAGCAGATCGCTTCTGCCGCTCAACAGAACGACCCGGCCAAGCGCTCGGAGACGTTCAAAGGC
>JAICTV010000198.1 GCA_025936175.1 Phycisphaerae bacterium | reverse complement strand
GGTGTCTTCTCGCCAAGAACTGGCGGCTTCGATCGAGGTTGGCAAGCGCGCCATTGTCATTGGATCCAGCCCAGCCCGGCCAGCACGATCAGCACGACCAGCGTCGTCCCGATCGCCATCGGTCATAAAAGCGGTCATAATGGGGTCACTTCCCTTTATGACCGCTGCGCTCCACAAATCCGAGGGAGAGGACAAAAAGGGAAGTGACCCCTTTATGACCGCTTTGGCGCGATCGGCGGTGTCTTCTCGCCAAAAACTGGCGGCTTCGATCGAGGTTGGCAAGCGCGCCATTGTCATTGGATCCAGCCCAGCCCGGCCAGCACGATCAGCACGACCAGCGTCGTCCCGATCGCCATGGCAATGATTCCCGCGGCGACGGCGAAGTGGCGGTACCAGTCCGGCGGCGGCTTGACGCGCAGCTTTTCCAGCTCGCCGCTCGCCAGCAGCCGCTCGTACTCGGCGCCGCGCTCCTCCTTGAACTCCTCTTCTGCAAGTGAGCCGGAGAACATCACGTCATCGACGGGGAATTTTTCGAGCCGCAAATGCGCGTTGAAGAAGTGGATCGTGAAAATGAAGCCGATCGCGAGCATCGCCTCATAGCCGTGCACGATCGTCGCGACGTTGAACATCCAGCCGGGCAACGCGTGGCTGAAGAACGCGGGGAACCAGAGCATGAGGCCGGAGAGGCCGATGATCGCCGAGCCGCCCACCTCGGCGACGTAGTCGAACTTTTCCCAATAGGTCCAGCGGTCGAACTTCGGCTTCTTGCCCCCCTTGCAGAACCACTTCCACATCCCCAGGCAATCCTGGAAGTCTTTGATCCGTGGGAGCATCGTCGCGGGGCCGAGGAAGAGCTTGAAGAAGCCGAACTTCTTGATCCGGCGGACAATGCCGACGCCGTGCACGACGAAGTTGCCGATGAGCATCACCGCGAAGATGCGGTGCAACGTGCCGGCGACGCGCACGCCGCCGAGCATCGACGCGAGCGTCTTGGCCCAATGATGATCGGCGAAGAGCAGCGGGAGACCGGTGATCGTCAGGCCGAAGAAGCTGAGGATCACGAACGCGTGGTTGATCCGATCGACGCGGTTGAAGCGCTGGATCGCGACGCCGCTGTGGTTATGCCTCGGGTGGGGGCCGTGCTTGAAATGCTCGATCAGCGAGCGGCCAAACCAGAGCACCGAGTGCAGGCCGAAGAACCCGAACGCGAGGCTCATCATGATGACGAAGTAGAGCCACACGCCGTGCAGGAGCGGGTAAGTGCGCCCGTCGCGAAAGTCCGCGTGCGCCTGGAACATCGCGAAGTTCGGCTGCGCGTTGGGATGGCACTTGCGGCAGGTGTCGAGGCGGTTCGCCGCGTTCAATTGCGAGGCGGGATCATCGACCTTGCGGATGTCGTGCGCGCCGTGGCAATCGCTGCACCGCGCGGCGCGGGTGAAGCCGAGCGTTGTGACCTGGCCGTGATAGCTGCGGCGATAGGTTTCCGACAGCGGCGTCTTGTGCGGCCTGCCGATGTCGGGTCGGTCATGACACGTGCCGCACTCGGCGACGATGTCGAGCTTGAACGACGGCTGATCCGTTCGCGTGATCGAATGCGCGGTGTGGCAGTCGATACAGACGGGCGCGTTCGGATCGCCGGCGGCGAGCTTCTGGCCGTGGATGCTCGTCTGGTAGGTTTCGCTGATGCCGGTGTGGCACTTGCCGCAGGTCGCGGCGACATTCTCGCGATTGACCGACGCCTGGACGTCCTTCGCCGGCAGCACTTTGTGCGGACCGTGGCAATCCGCGCAGGTCGCCGCGACGGCGAGCCCGCCTTTGCTTACCGCTTTGCCGTGAACGCTGTCGAGATAGTTGGCGACGAGCGTGCTGCCGTTGTGACCGTTGGGCGTCTGCGTCTTGAACTTCTCGTGGCACTCGCCGCAGATCTTGATGATGTTGAGCGGATGTGTTTTCGATTCGCGATCGTGGGCCTTGAGGATGTCGTGCGTGCCGTGGCAGATGACGCAGGTCGGCGCGTTGGCGTTTCCCTTGGCGGCGGCCATCGCGTGCGCGCCTTGCGTGTAGTCGGAGACCGGCTTGCTGTGACAGGAGGAATCGCAGGAGACGGGCTTGAGGCTCTGGGCGTGCGGAAGCGTCTGCGCGTCCTTGTGGCAATCGACGCAGCGGACGGCGGCGTGGACGCTTGATGCGAGCGACTGCTCGGTGACGAAAATGCCCGGACGAACCGCCGGCTCCGGCTTGATCGGCTGCGTCGTGGCGGCGGCGACCGCGCCCGCGCCTTGTGCTGCCGGCGCGATCATCGCGATCCGGTCGGCGAGCGGCATCGTCGCCATCCGGCTCTGGCCGTGGCAATTCAGGCACCGCCGGTTTTCAACCTGCGCCGACGACACCTCAATCGCCGACCCGGTCGAGGTGAACAATGCAGCGCAGATCACAAAACCGGCGAACCCGCAAACCAGCCTTCCGACGCTCACTTCTGAGCCGCCCTTTCGTGGAGGGACGGCCGCCTGAGAGCGGACCATCCACCCAAAAAGGACTAATGCATCCGCTATGCCATGTAAAATGGCTTTAACGTACGCGCCAGGCGGGATTTACTGAGGCGGATTCTCATGCGCTGCAATTCGTGTTGCGCCTGATTCCCGGGTGCGGGAAGCCTCGTCCAGCGTCGGCAATCTCAAGATAAAAGTCGCCCCTTTGCCGAGCTGACTGCGCACGCTGATCGAACCGCCCTGCTTCTGCATCAGGCTGTAACTGATCGACAAGCCCAGGCCCGTACCTTTGCCCAGCGGCTTGGTCGTGAAGAACGGCTCGAAGAGGCGGTCCATGTGGCTCGGATCGATGCCGTGACCGTTGTCGCGCACTTCGATCGTGCAGCAGCCTTCGCGGCGATGAGTCTTAAGCGTCAGCGTCGGCTCGCTCACGTTCGTCATCGCGTCGAGCGCGTTGATGATCAAATTCACAAGCACTTGCTCGAGCGCCTGCGGGAGCATCGGCACAACGCCCGCGTTCGGATCAAGCTCGCGCTTGAACGTCACGCCGCGCAATCGCTTGTCGAAACGCACCATCTCGAGCGATTTCTCGACCACCTCGTTCAGCGGGAGCGTCTGCTGCTGCTGATCGGTCGGATGCGCGAAGGTCTTCATCTGCTGGATGATCTGGCTGATCCGCGCGATCTGCTCGCGCAGCGTCTGCACCGTCTCCGGCCTGCTCATCCGCTCCGGTCGGCGCTCGGCGAGCTGCAGCAGGCTGTCCATGCTCGCCAGGGGATTGGTGATCTCGTGCGTGACGCCGGCGGCCATCTGGCCCATCGCCACCATTTTCTCGTGCTGCACCATCGCCTGCTGCTGGCGGCGGAGCTGCTCGGTCATCGCCTTGATACGGCGGTTTTGGCGCAGCAATCGTCGGCGGTGGCGACGCAAGTCGCGCGTGATGCGGTTGGTGAGCGTGACGGTGAGGATCAGCGTCAGCAGCTCGCCGCACAGCGCCACCCGCAGATCGAACGTCTGCGGCAGTTGTTCGGTCACCGTCAGCCCCGCCGCGATGAAGATCATCGCCATCACGCATGCGAAGTAGGCGCGCACCTGCGGCAGCAGCAAGCTGGCGAAGACCATGTGGAAGACGAAGAAGCTGATCAGCGGGCTGCGGATTCCGCCCGTCCACATCGTCAGCGCCGTCAGGCACGCGAGGTCCAGCACGATCTGCGCGAGCGCTTCGGTGCGCAGCAATCGCTCCGGCCGGCGCATGATCGGGAGCCATTGCAGCGTCGCGTTGTACAGCGCAATGACGACGCCGACGGCAAGGATGCGATCGGCGTGCTGCGGGTACCAGTTGAAGTGCCGCGCGACCAGCGCGCCGCCGATCACGCACACGGCGGCGATCCAGCGCAGCTGGATGAACCAGCGCAGCTGCCCGAGCAGCGGATCGATGCGAAGTTGTTTGGGGTTCGTGTTCGGCATCTTGCTGTTGCGCGCGTGCGGTGCGCTACGCCGGCGCTTCGTGTTCGACCTGATCCTCCTCCCGCGCGGAGCGCGCCAGGTCCAGCATCTTCATCCCCTGGCCGTATTCCATCAGTACGATTCGCCGGGCGCTCTTGAGCGACTGCACTGTCGCGCGCATCCGCCCGAGGCTTTGCTGGATTGTCCGCAGCCGCCGCTCGGCGTTCGGATCGTCCGCGCTGCGGCGATTGAGCATGCCGAGTTGCAGTTCGATGGTCGCCATGGCGTTATTCAGCTCGTGGTTCAGCGCCAGCGCGACCTGCGAAAGCACTTCCACCCGCCGCGCATCCTGCGTTTGCAGATGCTCGGCGAGGTTGTTGTAAGCGGCGGCGAGTTCGTCGAACTCGTCGTTCGCATCGAGCGTCACGCGATGATTGAAGTGTTCGTGGGAGAGCTCGCGCGTCGCCGCGACGAGCCGGTCCACCGGCCGAAGCACCATCCCGGCCATTCGGCCGAGCATGAGGACGGAAAAGTTGATCAGCACGAGAAAAACCGCGCCGAGCCCGATAACGAGCCAACGAAAGCGGGTCGCCAGCGACTGTAGCGCGGCTTGCGTGCCTGTCTCAACGCGAAAGTGATCCATTCCCCGCAGCACCCCCTGCAAAAGCAGCATCGCCGCCACCGCTGTTAACAGCAGCAGCACGACCGGCGGGCCGAGGTTGAGGAGCAGCTTGCGGCGCAGCACGAGCATTCCGTATTCAAACGGGGGGCCACCGCGATTTGGCACGAGGTATGCGATTGACACTCCATGCCCGTGATGACCGCGAACCCCTCAAAAGACCTCGAGCACGACCTGCGGACGCTCGCGCTGTTCATCAATCTCTACTGCCGCTACAAGCACGCCGACGCGCCCCGCGGACCGGTACAGATGAAGACCCATGACGTGGATGCGATCGCGCGAAAACCGGTGGTTTTGTGCGAAGAATGCACAAAACTCCTCGTACACGCCTTCACCAAGCGCACCCACTGCCCGATGCATCCCAAGCCCGCGTGCAAGCACTGCCCCAGCCACTGCTATCACCCGACTTACCGGGCGAAGATCCGACAGGTCATGAAGTTCTCCGGGAAGAAAATGCTGCTCGGCGGACGGCTGGATTACCTGTTCCATTTGCTCTTCTGAGAGAGCCTGGAGGGGGTTGATTTCCCACGCCTGAGAACCATTCGCGAAGCTAGCACAGACTGAGCCTCAAAATCGGAGAAAATCGTCTGATTTTCGCGCTCGGACGGCTGGCACGGGGGTTGATGAAGTGCTGTCCGAGCGAGGAAATTCAAAAATGAGCTTCGCACTCCATCCCTTTCCCGGCGGCCTGGTCGGGCCGAATCGCGAGATCCCTGCCGCCCCGCCGCTTCGGCTCGTGTTCTGGGAAACCACCACCGGCTGCAACCTCGCCTGCGTCCACTGCCGCCGGCTCGAAGTCTCGCGCGAGCTGAGCAACTTCGACATGAGCACCGAGCAGTCAAAGGCCTTCATCCGCTCGATCCCCGAAGCCGGCCGGCCGATCCTGGTCTTCTCCGGCGGCGAGCCGCTCATGCGCCCGGACATCTGGGAACTCGCGTCTACCGCCACCGAAGTGGGCCTCCCGATCGCGCTGGCGACGAACGGCACAATCATCAACGAAGAAGTCGCGCGCAGGATCATCGATGTCGGCTTCCGTCGCGTCTCGATCAGCTTCGACGGACCCGACGCCCCGACGCACGATCAGTTCCGCGGCGACGGCGCGTTCGATTCCTCCATCGCCGGCTTTAAGCTTCTCCGCTCGGCCGGCATGTCGATGCAGATCAACACCACGATCGCGAAGCACAACTATAAGAAGCTCGACAAGACCTACGAGCTCGCGCTGGAGCTGGGCGCCGATGCGCTGCACCTGTTCATGCTCGTCCCCGTCGGCTGCGGCGCGGACCTGAGCCCCGACATCATGCTCGACCCGGACGATTACGAGCGGGCGCTGAACTGGATCTACGATCGCAGCCTCGAAGGGAAAGTGCATCTCAAAGCAACCTGCGCCCCCCATTACTTCCGAGTGATGCGCCAGCGCGCCAAAGCGGACGGTCACGCGATGCCGGCGCGGCATGGCCACTTCAGTGACAAAGGATCAGGTCAACCCGGAGGACATCCGGGAGGTTCCCGCGCTGACATGACCGCGATGACCAAAGGATGCTTAGCCGGTCAGGCCGTCTGCTTTGTTTCGCACGACGGCGAGGTCTTCCCCTGCGGCTATCTCCCCGTGAGCTCGGGCAACGTGAAGGAGATCCCGCTCCCGCGCATCTGGCGCGAGAGCCAGATCTTCGCCAACCTCCGGGATGACTCGCTGCTGGAAGGCAAGTGCGGCTGCTGCGAGTACAGCAAGGTCTGCATGGGCTGCCGGGCCCGCGCCTACGCGACGAGCGAGGATTACCTCGCCGAGGAGCCCAACTGCAGCTACACCCCGGCTCGCATGCGATAGCCGGCGCCGCTACAACTTGATGCGATGCCGCGCACGTCAAAGATCGCTCTGGCGTTGTCACTTCTGCTGATCGTCGCCTCACCCGCTCGCGCGGAATTGGAGCTTGCGGCGCTATTTTCAGATCACGCCGTGCTTCAAGCCGACACCGAGCTGCCCGTCTGGGGATGGGCAGATCCCGGCGAGCAGGTCACGGTTCATCTCGGCGATCACAAGGTCACCGCCGCCACCGCTCGCGACGGTAACTGGACCGCGAAGCTCCCTGCGGTCCATCGATCGCAAAGCGCGCTCGTGATGACGGTGAGTGCCGCCGGTGGCGAGTCGCTCAAGGTCAGCGACATCCTCATCGGCGAAGTGTGGATCGGCTCGGGCCAATCCAACATGGCGATGACGATCGACAAATCCGCCCGCGCCGAGGAATTCATCAAGGACGCGGATCAGCCGGCGATCCGCATGTTCCGCGTCGGTCGGCAGGCGTCGACTCGGGCCGCGAAGGACGTCACCGGGCACTGGGCGGTCTGTTCGCCGAAGACGCTGCCGGCCTTCTCCGCCGTTCTCTATCACTTCGGACGCTCGCTGCGCGAGAAGCTCGACACGCCGGTCGGCTTAATCAACACGTCGTGGGGAGGGACGCCCATCCAGGCGTGGATGCCGCCAGAAGCCTTCACCGGCGGCGCCGAAGAGATGGCGCGCTACGACGATCGAATCGCCGCGATCTATCCCTCCACCGCCGCATCACCCGCAGGCGCCCCGCCCGCGCGCGCGGCCGCTCATCTCCGTTCCGCACATCTCTACAACGGCATGATCGCGCCGCTCATCCCCTGCGCGATCCGCGGCGTCACGTGGTATCAGGGCGAGAACAACGTCCACCAGGGTGACGTCGCCGACTACGCCGCCATGATGCAGTCGATGGTCGATCGCTGGCGAGGCGAGTGGAAGCAAGGCGACTGGCCGTTCCTGTTCGTGCAGCTCGCGCCCTTCGGCAAGTATCGCTCCGCCTTCACATCGCCGGACGCGCTGCCGGAAATGTGGGACCAGCAGACGCGCGCCCTGTCCATGATCAAGAACAGCGGCATCGCCCCGATCAGCGACATCGGCGACGCCGAGAACATCCACCCGGCCAATAAGCACGACGTCGGCCTCCGGCTGGCGCTGATCGCGCTGGCCAAGACGTACGGCCGGCGCGACATCGTGTACGAGGGGCCAATGTACAAGTCGCGCGAGATCGAAGGCGATCACGTTCGCGTTCATTTCACCGGCGTCGGATCCGGTCTGACGACGCGAGACGCGAAGCCGCCCGACAGCTTCGAGATCGCCGGCGACGACGGCAAGTTCGTTGCGGCCGGCGCGAAGATCGATGGCGCCGACGTGGTCGTCTGGTCGGATGAGGTCAAATCGCCGAAGCAGGTTCGCTTCGCCTGGTCGCCCATCGCCGCGACGAACCTGATGAATAAAGAACGCCTTCCCGCCATCGCCTTCCGCACCGGTCGATCAGCGACGTCACGGTGATCACCAGTCCAGTCTCACCGCCGTCACGTCCCTCGGCTGCGCGTCGGCGTGGATGGGGACGAAGCGCAGGTGCGGCACCACAGTTTTCCTGCACGCCGGATTTAACGCCGCCAGCGCGATGGTCTTGCCATCGGGCGAATACCCCCGCCGTCTCCGTCGGCGGACCAACCGGCCAGGAGACAGAGCGACGTCGGCACAATGACGAGTGCGAGACTCCGCCGCACCCGCGCCATCGCTCACGCTCCCGTCTCGCCCAGGTTCTTCGGCAGGTTCAGCTCGTCCATCTTGCGATACAAACTCGACACGCCGATGCCGAGCTGCTTGGCCGTCTCGTTCTTGTCGTAATTGTGCCGGCGGAGGCTGTAGAGGATGTGCTGGCGCTCGAACTGCAATAGCGCATCTTTCAGATCCTCGCTCACCTCATCGGTGATTCCCTCGGTGGTGAACGGCAAATCCTCGACGCTGATCTCGCGGCCCTCGGCGAAGATCACCGCGCGCTCGATCACGTTCTCCAGCTCGCGGACGTTCCCGCGCCAGTTGTGATTCAGCATCGCTCGCATCGCGCCGTTGGTCAGCCCCGGCACCTTCTTGTTCATCTCGCGCGTGTACTTGTCGAGGAAATGATGCACCAGAAGCGGGATGTCTTCCCGCCGGGCGCGCAGCGGCGGAAGCTCGAGGCGCACCACGTTGAGGCGATAGAGCAGGTCCTCGCGGAACTGATTGTCCGCGACCAGCTTTTCCGGGTCCTGATTCGATGCGGCGATGATGCGCACGTTGATCGGCCGCGGGTGCGTGTCGCCGACGGGGGTGACCGTTCGCTCCTCGAGCACGCGCAGCAGTGACGCCTGCACGCCGACGGGAAGCGTCGAGATTTCATCGAGAAAAAGCGTGCCGTTGTTGGCCGCTTCGAAATAGCCGACCTTGTCGCGCATCGCGCCCGTGAACGCACCGCGGCGGTAGCCGAACAGCTCCGACTCGATCAGCGTGTCGGGGATCGCGCCGCAGTTCACCGCGACGAACGCCTTCTCGCGCGTGATCCCGTTGTAATGAATCGCGCGGGCGAACAGCTCCTTGCCCGTCCCGCTCTCGCCGACGATCAACACGTTGCTCTTCACCGTCGACAGCTTCTTCACCGTGTCGAACAGCTTCTGCATCGACTTCGACTCGCCGACCAGATCGTGAAACGTCGCCGAGGAGGCGAGCTGCTCGTCGATGACCTGCTTGGTCTTGAGCATGTCGCTGAACTCGAGCGCGCGCTGCACCTTGATCAGCAGGTCGTCGAACTGCACGGGCTTGAGCAGGTAGTCGTACGCGCCGCTGCGCATGGCGGCGACGGCGCTTTCGACGGTGCCGAAGGCCGTCATCATGATCACCGGCGTCTGCGGCGCGATCTGCCGCGCGTGCGCGAGCAACTGCGTGCCGTCCATCTCCGGCATACGGATGTCGGACAGGATCAGATCGACCGGCCGCTGGAGAAGCTGATCGTGCGCCTCCTTCCCGTTGGCGGCCTGCAGGACGTCGTAGCCTTCATCCGTTAATAGCTCCGCGACGGACTCGCGCAGCACCTGTTCGTCCTCGGCGACGAGGATGGTCTTGTTCATTGGCCGCGCATTCTACGACGCGACGGTGGTTTTCGATGCACCCGCGCGGACTTACTCAACGACTGTCATCCTGACGTACTCCGAAGGATCTGCGTGCCCAAACCCAGATGCTTCGGAGTACCTCAGCATGACATGGAGGTGAGACTCCGGCGATTGGTCAGACGAACTCCGCCGCGCCGACGTCGCGTCGCGCGCCGACCGGCGCATGATCGAAGTAATCGACCGTCGAAGGCGTATACCCCTTGAAATTGTTGATCACGTCCACCGCCTGATCGATCAGTGGCGACGTGGAAATGAGCTGATACTGCGTGAGATCGTGCAGCTTATATCCGCTGCCCAGTGTTCCCCCGCCGCCCGGCGCAACGAGACCCGGATTCACGCTCAATCCGGTCGCGACGCTGCCGTTCACCTCTCGCCCCGTCGCGCTCCGCCACGTGTCCAGCGTGTTGTACGTCGTCCCGCTCCAGCGGATTTTCAGCGTGCCGTTGGCGTTGAAATAATCATTCCCGTTGAGCTGCGTGAACGCGGCGTTCTTATCCGCATCGACCGCATACGCGCCGCCGGTCACGTAAATGATGTTGTTACGAATGTTCACGCCGGTGCCGGCGTACTTGAGGCGCAGGCCCGACTGCGTTCCGCCACTGGGCGACGGCGTCATGTAGAGCGTGTTGTGCTCGATGACGAGGTTGTACGGCCCCGGCGCGCCGCTCAGCGTGATCGCGCCGTAGCTGTTGCGCCTT
>JAICTV010000043.1 GCA_025936175.1 Phycisphaerae bacterium | reverse complement strand
GGAGCCTCGCCCTCCCTAAACCAATCGATCGAGAAGGAGCACCCCAATGAGCAGCGTCCGCGTCCTCGTCGGCACAAAGAAAGGCGCCTTCGTCATCAACGGCGACGGCAAGCGACAGAAATGGGACATCTCCGGCCCCCTCTTCGGCGGGTGGGAGATCTATCACATGAAAGGCTCGAGCGTCGATCCGAATCGGATCTACGCGTCGCAATCCTCCGGCTGGTTCGGACAGATCATCCAGCGCTCCAGCGACGGCGGAAAGACCTGGGAGACCCCCGGCGGCGGGCCGGAGAAATCCAAAGAAGGTTTCCCCAAGGGCGAGAGCAACAAGTTCGTCTACGACAGCGCCGGCGCGCCGCTCACCACGCATCAATGGTACGACGGCACGCAGCACCCATGGGAGTTCAATCGCGTCTGGCACCTCGAGCCGTCGCTCCGTGACGCCGACACCTGCTACGCCGGCGTCGAGGACGCCGCCATCTTCAAGACCACCAACGGCGGCGTCACCTGGCAGGAGCTGCCCAACCTCCGCAAACAGCACGGCGAGAAGTGGGCCCCCGGCGCCGGCGGCATGGGATTGCACACCATCCTGATCGACCCCACCAATCCCGATCGCATGTACATCGCCATCTCCTCCGCCGGCGCGTTCCGCACCGACGACGGCGGCAAAAACTGGAAGCCGATCAACAAGGGGCTGCACTCGGATTACATCCCCGACCCCGACGCCCCCGTCGGCCACTGCGTTCATCGCATCGCCATGAACAAGGCCAAGCCGAACACCGTCTATATGCAAAAGCACTGGGACGTGATGCGCACCGACGACGCCGGCGAAAACTGGCGCGAAGTCAGCGGGAATCTCCCGACCGATTTCGGCTTCCCCATCGACGTCCACGCGCACCAGCCGGAGTGGATCTACGTCGTCCCCATCAAGAGCGACGGCGAGCACTATCCGCCGGAGGGAAAGCTCCGCGTCTACCGCAGCAAGACCGGCGGCAACGAGTGGGAGGCGCTCACCAACGGCCTCCCGCAGAAGGACTGCTACGTCAACATCCTCCGCGACGCGATGTCGGTGGACACGCTGGACGACTGCGGCATCTACTTCGGCACCACCGGCGGACAGGTCTACTGCTCCCCCGACGGCGGCGACAACTGGACGACGATCGCGCGCGATCTTCCGGCGGTGCTGTCGGTCGAGGTTCAGACGTTGAAGTAGAGGACGGCGCCGCCACACTGTCATCCCGAGGTACTCCGAGGGATCTCGGACGACAGAAATCGTTCGACTGCGAGATTCCTCGGAGGACCTCGGAATGACATGCACGGAACAGTTGTTGGAGTATCGCGATGCAAAAAATCACCCCCTGCCTCTGGTTCGACCGCAACGCCGAAGAAGCCGTCAACTTCTATACCTCGATCTTCAAGGACTCGAAGATCATCCAAACCCTTCGGTGCGGCGAGGCCGGACCGTATCCTAAGGGCACCGTGCTCCTGATCCACTTCCAGCTCGCCGGCCAGGATTTCCAGGCGCTCAACGGCGGGCCGCAGTTCAAGTTCAACCAGGCGATTTCGCTCTCGGTCGATTGCGAGGACCAGCGCGAGGTGGATGAGCTGTGGGCCAAGCTCACCGCCGACGGCGGCCAGGCCAGCCAGTGCTCGTGGCTCACCGACAAGTTCGGCGTTTCGTGGCAGATCGTCCCGCGCCAGCTCCCGCAACTGCTCAACGACAAGGACCCGCAGCGCGCCAAGCGCGCGATGCAGGCGATGATGAAGATGAGCAAGATCGACGTCGCCGAGCTGCAACGCGCCGCCGACGGAAAGTGAATTTCGCGCGTCGAAGATGCGTAGCGGTCGGGCCGCAGGCCACGTTCGTTTTGAGGTCAACCGATGATCCGCGTCATCCTCCCCTCGCACCTCCGCGTCCTCGCCAACATCACCTCGGGTGAGATCCGCCTTGACCTCCCGCAAGGCGCCGCGCCGACGCAACGCGCCCTCCTCGACGCGCTCGAAGAACGCTACCCCGATCTCAAGGGCACCCTTCGCGACCACGGCTCGGAAAAGCGCCGACCGATGATCCGCTTCTTCGCGTGCGAGGAAGACCTCTCCAACGAACCGCCCGACGCCCCGCTCCCCCCGCGCGTGATCAGTGGCGAAGAACCCTTCGTCATCATCGGCGCCATCGCCGGCGGATGACGGCGCGAGTGATACCTTTGCCGCGCGCCAGACTGTCATCCCGAGGACTCCGAGGGATCTCGATCACCAGCGGTGTCCGAGATCCCTCGGAGTACCTCGGGATGACAACACGCGCGCGCTGACCGCCGCGACGGCGCGCCCTTAAAATCGCCGGCGACGTGAAAATGGAAATCCTCGTCGCCGGCGAAGTCTCCGATGCCGATCTCGATCGCCTGACCGCGCTGTTCTGCGCCGTCTATCCCGATCCGGCGCGGGACCTGCGCGCCTTCCACGAAGCGACACGCGAGCGCTGGCAGCGCTACGGCGGCCCCGAGGAACTCCGCCCCCGCCGATTCATCATCCGCGGCGACGCGGGTGATTCGATCATCGCCAAGTCGAGCCTCCTCCCCCGCCGCGTCCGCACCTCGCGCGGCGAAGAGCTGATCGCCGGCCTCGGCGACGTCACCACGCACCCCGATCACCGCAACCGCGGCCTCGGCGTCGCGGTCGTCCGCGCGGTCTTCGACCTGGTCGATGGCGGCGGCTACGCCTTGAGCCTCTTCCAGACCGCCAACGCCCGCGTCTTCTACGAAAAGCTCGGCTGCCGGATCGTGACCAACCCGATCGTCAACTCCCTCGACCCGACGGCACCCACCGCCAACCCGTTCCGCGATCAGTGGGTGATGAGCTACCTCGCCCCCGGCCACATGATGCCCCCCGGCGAGATCGATCTCCTCGGCCCGGGCTATTGACGCAGACGAATTCCCGCCCCGCGCGTCACCACTCGTCATCGTCAGACTTTTGCAGATACGTGAAGAAGCACATCCGCTCCACCTCGCCGTCCATCCCGCGCAGCGAGAAGAGCTTGAAGAACCACGCGCGGTCCTTCTCGCTCGCCCCTTCCTCCGGCGGCGCGGATTGCCGGCCGACGATCTGCGCGGCGTCCACGCTCATCACCACGTCCGCCAGGTGCAGGATGTCCAACTCGTCGGCCGTCTGCGTCGAGAGAACGTAGGCCTTGTGCTGTTGGATGATCGGCCGCAGGTAGCGCTCGGCCATCTTGACCTCCAGCGCGTCGAGCGCGTCGAGATACTGAATCGTCGTCGGCTCCTGTCTCCACTCGTTCGCCTGCCGCTCTTCGGCCCGGAAGTGATTCAACGCCGCGTCGAAGTGCGCCTGCAGCCGCGCGTAGAACGTGTCGGCCTGCTCGCCGCCCGCGAGCCAGCGCACGATCATCACCTCGCCCGGCCGGCGGTGGATGTGATAGTCGTTGGTCGAGAGGCCGCGCGTCTCGGGGAGTTTCAGGATCGCCAGGGCATCGCCCGCCGACTCCGGCTTGATCACCGGCACGTCCGGCAGCTTCGCCTTCTCCAGTTTCGCGACCGCGCGCTGCACCTCGCGCGCGACGTCCGGCTCGAGCGATGCGTCGATCTCCGCATCGAACTTCCGCACGCCCTCGAACACGGCGACCAGCTCCGCGTGCATGCGAAACTCGTCGGCGCGGTCTTTCGCCCGCGCCGCCGGATCGCTCGCCCGCTCGGCGGGGGTCTCGCCTTCGTCAGGTTCTTCATACATGGCTGTGCACCATCATCTGACGTCCGTTGGTTTCGGAAATGCACCGCACCGCCGGACAAAATGTCCCGTGGGTTCATTTTGCATATTCGCGTTCTGTCTGAACATTACTGAAGATTACTGAACATTTCTGAAGATCGAACCGCCGTTCCGGCACAAACTGCCGGACTGCGCGGGCGCGGTTCGAGCTCGATCGCAATGTTCCCTCACGGTTCAGTGTCCCCCGCTATCCGTCGGTATTGCAGAAATGTGATCACGAATGTGCAACGCGCACATGGCGGAGCGTGCGATCCCGTGGAAAATCTCAAATTTCGGATTTGAGAACCTCCGGTTTTCGACGGATTGACGTTGCAGGTTCAGCGCGTCGCGGATCCGGCGAGCGCGCCCGCGCGAGCGGTCGCCCCGCCAGCCGCGGTCGTCACCTCGATCTTCGTCCCGTTCTCCGCCAGCAGCGCGTCGAAGTCAGCAAGCTTCGCGTCGATCACCTTCGGGTACGGCAGCTCTTCGGCGACGACTTCCTGCGTCTTGAGGCCGTTGCCGGTGATGCTGACGACGATCGACTCGTTCCTGGGGATGCGGCCCTGCTCGATCAGCTTGATCGTCGCGGCGAGGGTCGTCCCGCCGGCAGGCTCGGTCCAGATGCCCTCGGTCTTGGCCAGCAGCTTGATCGCATCGACGATCTCGCGATCGGTCGCGCTCTCGCCCCAGCCGCCGGAGTCTTTGACGACCTGGGCGGCGTAGTAGCCGTCGGCCGGGTTTCCGATCGCGATCGACTTGGCGATCGTGTTGGGCTTCTGCGGCTCGATGATGTCCGAGCCCTTGTGAATCGCCGTGACGACCGGATTGCAGCCGGCGGCTTGCGCGGAATAGATCCTGGGCTTGTTGTCTTCGACGAGGCCGAGCTGAATGAGCTCGCAGTAAGCCTTGTGGATCTTGGGCAGAATGGTCCCGCCGGCGGTGGGGACGACGGTGTGCTGCGGCAGTTGCCAGCCGAGTTGCTCGGCGATCTCGAAGCCGTAGGTCTTGGCGCCTTCGGTGTAGTACGGGCGGAGGTTCACGTTGACGATCGCCCAGCCGTACTTGTCGGCGATCTCGGTGCACAGGCGGTTGACGTCGTCATAGGTGCCGCGGATGCGGACCATCGTCGGCCCGAAGATCAGCGAGCCGAGGACTTTTCCCTGCTCCAGATCGTGCGGGATCATGACGAAGCAGCGGATGCCCGCCTGTGCCGCGTGGGCGGCGGTGGAGTTGGCGAGGTTGCCGGTCGAGGCGCAGCCGACGGTGTCGAAGCCGAACTCGATGGCCTTGCTGATCGCCACCGAGACGACGCGCTCCTTGTAGGAATAGGTCGGGTAATTGCAGGAGTCGTCTTTGATGTAGAGCTGCGCGCAGCCGAGCTCCCTGGCGAGCCGGTCTGCCTTCTTCAAGGGGGTGAAGCCGGAATGGAAGCCGGTCTTAGGATTCTCGACGGGCAACAGGTCGCGATAGCGCCAGAGGCTCTTCGGGCCCTTGGCGATCGACTCGCGCGTGACCTTGCCCTTCATCTTCGCGTAGTCGTACTCGACCTCGTACGGACCGAAGCACTGTTCACAGACGTGAACGGCCGAGACCGGAACGCGGTGGCCGCATTCTTTGCACTTGAGACCGAGGACGTAGTTGCTCATGACGGTGACTCCTGTAGGGGCGACGCCTCCGTCGCCCGGGCGAGGCAGGCCTCGCCCTACAAATGAAAAGGCCTCTTCCCGTAAGAAGAGGCCTTTGCGTGCGAGGGGGCTGGCGAAAGGTTCTTCTTATCTTCCCCGTGGGATCGCGTGATCGTCGCGGGTGGGAGTTAGCACCTAACTGTCCTTCGACAAAGCTCAGGACAGCCGGTTGCTGTGGCGTCATCGGGCCCAACCCTCAGCCACTCTCGATAAGAGAAAGGTCTTTAATTGTCGGGCGAAGATGATAGGGATTCGATCGGAACTGTCAACGCTCAAAGGGGGGTCGGGCGCATGCTGAGCCAACATAACATGCGGTCGATGCTGAAGATGGCGACGGAAGTTGCCGTTTTGGACGTTCCAACCGTTGGCAATCTGGAGAATAATGCTCGTTGTGATGCCCGCCGAAGGAGCGCGACTTCTGCTGTGCGACGATTCGCCCATCGAGCGGCTCGCGCTGGCGCACTACCTGCGATCCAGCGGCTTCGAAGTGGACGAAGCCGGCGACGGCAAGTCGGCACTGCAATTCTTGAAGCACCGCCAGATCGATCTGCTCCTGCTCGATCTCCAAATGCCCGAGGTGGACGGCTTCGACGTGCTCAACTACGTCGCCGAGCATCGCAAGTCGCTGCCGGTCGTCCTTCTCTCTGGCATGCCGCCGGACGAGATCCAGGGGAAGATGGATTCGCTTAAGGAGCGCGAGCTTCCGCCGCTCCTGCTCAAGCCGGTCGATCCGGAGCAACTCGTGGAGATCGTCGAGATGCAACTCGCCGGCGATCTGCCGCAGGATGCCTAATCCCCCGCCAGCGCTTTCGCGCCATTCAGCACCTGATCGAACATCTGATGGGTCAGCTTGCCGGTGAACGTGTTCTGCTGGCTGACGTGATAGGAGCCGACGAGCGCGAGATGAGGGGAGAGACGAAACGTTGCGCCGTGACCGAAGATCGGCCGCGGACGCGGCAGACCGATGCCGTTGCGGGATGCGAGCGCCAGCGTCGCGTCCCAGGCGATCTTGCCCAGCGCCAGGATCACGCGCTTGCGCTTGAGCAGCCGCCACTCGGTGTCGAGATAGTCGGCGCAGGCGCCGACTTCCCCCGGCGTGGGCTTGTTGGCGGGCGGCGCGCAGCGCGCGGTGGCGCTGATGTAGCATCCAGTCAGCTTCAGGCCGTCGTCCGCGCGCACGCTCGTCGGTTGATTGGCGAGATCGCTTCGGTGCAGCGCGGCGAAGAGAAAGTCGCCGCTGCGATCGCCGGTGAAGATGCGGCCGGTGCGATTGGCGCCGTGCGCCGCGGGCGCGAGGCCGATGATCCACAGCCACGCGTTGGGATCGCCGAAGCCGGGCACGGGCTTGCCCCAGTAATCCCACTCGGCGAACGCGCGGCGTTTGGCGCGGGCGACTTCGCCGCAGTAGGTGCGCAGCCGATCGCAGCGATCGCAGGCGATCACCTGCTCGTGCAATTGTCGCAATGTCTTGACAGTAACTCTCGCCATTCGAATGCTCCGCATTCTATGTCGGATTCGAAGGAAAGGTTCTCCTCGCGCGTCGATGCGTATGTCAAAGCGCGCCCCCGCTACCCGCGCCAGATCCTCGATCATCTCAAGGGACGGATCGGGCTCGATCCGTCATGGACCATCGCCGACGTCGGCAGCGGCACCGGCATCTCGTGCGCGTTGTTCCTCGCCAACGGCAACACCGTCATCGGCGTCGAGCCCAATCGGGAGATGCGCTCGGCCGCCGAGCAGTCGCTCGGCAGTTTCGAGAAATTCAAGAGCGTCGAAGGGTCCGCGGAGGCCACGACGCTGGCGGACGCGTCGATCGACCTCGCCGTCGCCGCGCAGGCGTTTCACTGGTTTGACATCGCGTCGGCCCGTCGCGAGTTTTGGCGCATCGTGCGTCCGCGCGGGTATGCGCTGCTGATGTGGAACGACCGCAAGCTCTGCGGGTCGCCGTTCCTGGAAGACTACGAGCGGTTGCTCCTCGAATTCGGGACGGATTATCTCAAAGTCCGTCACAACAACGTGGATGAAGGCGCGATCGGGCGCTTCTTCGGCGCCGGCGGATTTCAATCCGCCGGCTTTGAGCACGAGCAGCGATTGGACTGGGAAGTGCTCGAGGCGCGGTTGCTCTCATCATCGTACGTCCCGCAGGACAACCCGAAGATGATCCAGCGCCTCCGCGAGATCTTCGATCGGCACAACGGCAACGGCATTGTGACGATCGTCTACAACACGACGCTGTTTTACGGGCACATGACGTAACCATTCTGCTGATACTGAAATGAGGAATTAGAATGAACGGGGGGAACGATGGTCTTCTTCATGCTGCTGGCCCTGATCGGCTTCGTCGCCAGCGTGGTCGTCCACGCGGAGTCGTGGGGACCGCGGCCGCTGGACATCAATCAGACCTGGCCGCTGCACGTCGGAATCTTCGTCGTGTTCATCCCGATGATCCTGGGGCAGAAGCGCGGGCCGGGGCCGACCGGCAAGCGCGTCCAGCGCACGTCAAACTTCCCCAACGCGCCGGAATGGATGAACATGCTGCTGAGCATCTGCGGCGCGTACGCGGTCATCAACCTGCTGCTCGGTGTCATCCTGCTGATCGGCTTCACGCCGGACCTGAAGCAGCGCGACGGGCGGTACGTCATCGAGAAGAACCGCACGTTTATCCGCGCCGCGACGGCGGAGGAAGTGCGCGTTTATCGTTCGCGCAGCGGGCGCGTGTTCTCCGGACACTGGATGCTGTTCTACTGGGCGTCGCTCACGGGACTGATCGACGCGCGACGCCGCGCGACGCTCCAGCAGGCGGACCGCGATCGCGCCTTCGTCCCCGCCGGCCGTTACATGCACACGCCACCCAGGCTGAGCCTCTGGGCGCACAGCACGATGCTGACGCTCGCGACGGTCGTGTGCTTCTTCGGCGTCCCGCTGGTGGTGTGCATCGGGCTGATGATGCTTCTGGATCGCCTGCTGCCGAAACCGACGATCTTGAACATCATCCCGGTCCTGGCGCTGCCGCTGTCCGCGTTGTTCGCGGCACGGATCCCGCCGCGGCTGCTGCGCCGCATCCCCGCGCGCTGCCCGGTCTGCGACGGACGCGCCTACTACCAGGGCGGCACGTTCTACGGGAGCAACACGCCGCTGCCGTACCGCTGCATCGACTGCGGCGAGATCACCGATGCATCGGACAACTGACCTTTCCCTTGGCCGCGGACGTACAATCCATAGCGGCAAACGCCGATCATTCTTACAGAGGTGCGACTCGTGAGAACGGCTACGCGATTATCGGACTCGTCCCCGCGTCATGCGACGGCCGCGCAGCGTCGCAACGGCGCCGCGAATCGCAACGGACAACTGCCGGCGACGATGCCGCTGGGGCAGTTCCTCTTCGAATACCTCCATCGTCGCGGCGTGCGCCACAGCTTCGGCGTGCCGGGCGATTTCGCGCTGCCGACGTTCGCCTGGCTGGAGAAATCCAAAATCCGATCGATCACGATGAGCCACGAGCCCGGCGCCGGATTTGCCGCGGACGCGTACTCGCGCCTCAACGGCATCGGGTTGGTTTGCGTCACCTACTGTGTCGGCGGGCTGAACGTGCTGAACGCGATCGCCGGCGCGTACGCGGAGAAATCGCCGGTGGTCGTCATCTCCGGCGGGCCCGGAGTCAAAGACCGCGAGAAAGACCCGCTGCTGCATCACAAGGTCAAGACCTTCGAGACGCAAAGACGAGTCTACGACGAGGTCACCGTCGCCTCGACCATCCTGCTCGATGAGCAGACCGCCGCCGCGGAGATCGTGCGCTGCGTCGAGGCGTGCCTGAAGCACAAGCGGCCGGTCTACATCGAGGTGCCGCACGACATCGTCGATCGCGAGATCCCGACGGTCCGAATGCCCGCGACGCCCAAGCCGCAGTCGGACCAGGGCACGCTCGCCGCGGCGCTGGCGGAGACGGCACAGATGATTCGCGCGGCGAAGAAGCCGGTCATCCTCGCCGGCGTCGAGCTGCACCGCTTCGGCGTCACCGACCTGGCAATCAAGCTCGCGGAGAAGCTGAACATTCCGATCGCGGCGGATCTGCTGTCCAAGTCGGCGGTCCGCGAGAATCATCCGCTGTACCTCGGCGTCTACGGCGGCGCGATGAGCAGCGATCCGCACGTCCGCGCATACGTCGAGAGCTCCGACTGCGTCCTGATGCTCGGCACGTTCATCACCGACATGAACATGGGCATCTACACCGCCAAGCTCGATCGCAAACACACCGTGCTGGCGACGACCGAGTCGATCAAGGTGGCATTCCATCACTACGACGAGGTCGAGTTCTGCGACTATCTCAAGGGTCTCGTGCGCGCGAAGCTCAGGCCCAAGAAGTTCAGGCATCCCAATCCGCATTCGGAGCCCAAGCCGCTGAAGAAAACGGAGCTGACCGACCCGCTGAACATGCGCGAAGTGATGCGCATCGTCGGCCTGCATCTCGACGAAAAATGCTGCATGGTCAGCGACGTCGGCGACGCGATCTTCGGCGCCGTCGGCATCCGCACCGCGCGGCGCGCGGAGTTCATCGCGCCGGCATACTACCTGTCGATGGGCTTCGCCGTGCCGGCGTCCATCGGCGTCGCGATCGCCAACCCGTCACTGCGCCCGATCGTCCTCGTCGGCGACGGAGCATTTCAGATGACCGGCACGGAGCTTTCCACCGCCGTGCGCCTCGGTCTCAAGCCGATCGTGCTGATCCTCAACAACGAAGGGTACGGCACGATGCGCAAGATCCGCGACGGGAGCTTCAACGTCATCAGCCAGTGGAATTACGGAAAGATCTGCGAGCTGGTGGGCGGCGGGGAAGCGGTGGTCGCATCGACCAAGGGCGAGCTGGACGGAGCGATCCGCAGCGCGATGGGATCGAACGTCCTGCGCGTCATCGACGTGCGCATCCCGCGCGACGACATGAGCCCGCAACTGGCGAACATGAGCGCGGAGCTTTCACGACTGCGCGGCGCGAAGTCGCGCTAGTCGCCCGCGCGCGGCTTCAGGCAGGACCACCGGCCGACATCGACGGCGATTGCTGCTGCCGCGCCGCACCCTTCGCCTGCCGCCGGTGAATCCCCTCGGCGAACTCCTCGATCATCTTCCGGCAGAACGCCGGCAGGTCGTCCGGCTTGCGACTGGTCACGAGCCCGCTATCAACGACAACTTCGTAATCGACCCATTTCGCGCCCGCGTTCTTCAGGTCCGTCTGGATCGACTCGTAGCTGGTCATCTCGCGGCCCTTCACCACGCCCGCGTCGATCAGCGTCCACGGCCCGTGACAGATCGCGGCGACGGGTTTGCCCGCGTCGAAGAACGCGCGGACAAAATCCAGCGCCTGCGTATTTCGCCGCAGCTTGTCCGGGTTCATCACGCCGCCCGGAAGCACCAGCGCGTCGTAATCATCCGCGGCCGCTTGGGACAGCGGCACGTCCACCGCGAACTCATCGCCCCACTCGATGTGCTTCCACCCCTTCACTTTTCCGTTCGCCGGAGAAACCAGATCGGTTGCGGCGCCGGCGGCCTCAAGGGCCTTGCGTGGCTCGGTCATTTCGACTTGCTCGAACCCGTCGGCGACGAGGATCGCCACCTTTTTGCCGTCCAAACGCGATGATTCCTGTGCCATGGTGTCGGCCTCCATGGCGGGTCATCCCTGCAACCAAAGTGCCATCGAAGCGAGCTGAAGCGGCCGTGCGCGCGTCAATTGCGCGCCGGAATGGGAATGAAGAGCGCCGCGGCGATGAGCAGGACCTGGCTGATGACGAACGCGAGCAGCCACGTCAGGGCGGATTCCATGAAACCGTAGCTGTGCAGTCCGACGCCCAGCATGTTGGTGCCGAACCAGCTCCAGCTTGTCACGATGCCGCCGAAGATGGCCAGGCACGCGATGCCGCGGTCGCGCGCCAGTCCGCCCCAGCGCGCGTGGAGGAGGATCGCGTTGGCCAGGACGATCAGGACCGCGCCGTTTTCCTTCGGGTCCCAGCCCCAGAAGCGGCCCCACGATTGGTCGGCCCAGATCCCGCCGAGGATCGTGCCGACGAAGCTGAACAGGATTGCGAAGCAGACGATGCCGTAGATCTTGCGGATCAGGTCCTTCTCCTCATCGAGCGTTCCGCGCATCCAGCGGTTGACCACCCACGTCACGCCCAAGCCCCAGGCGAGGAACGTGGCGGCGTAGCCGAGCGTGACGACGACGACATGCGTCGCCAGCCAGAAGTTGGTGTCGAGCACCGCCTGGAGCACTTTCAATGTGTCACCGCTGAGGCTCAATCGGTCGGCGATAACGAGCGAGGCGAAGCCGATCATGCCGGCCACGATCGTGCCGATGCCGTCGCGGTAGAACAGCTCGATCCCCACCGCCAGCACCACCGCGCCCCAGCCGATGAAAATGGCGGTGGAGGCGAGGTTGCTGATGACCGGCGGGCGCTGGGTGATGTACATCCGCGCGATCAGGCCGGCGGTGTGGATGACCAGCGCGACGACGACGGCGACGGTGGCCGCGCGACGGAGCGGCGCGCCGAGGAAAAGCCAGCTCACGCAGGCGAAGATGAACGCGGTGAGATAGAGCACGATCGACTGCGTGAAGAGGTCGATGCGGTTGAAGTCCGCTTCGAAGTGGACGCGCTTGTCCTCGACGGGGAGCTTCTGCTGCACCTGTTGTGCGTAGGTCGAGACTTCGCGGTTGAACGCGTCGGCGTCGTTGTCGTGGTAAGCGGCGAGGATTTTCAGGAAGCTCTGATCGTTCGCCGACGGCGCGGCCACCGCGCCCGGGCCCTCGGCGGCGCTGGCGACCGGTTGCTTCGCAATGTCCAGCGGCTGCCATTTCCCGCCTCCGGTTGCAGGGGGAACCAGCAGGAGCGAATCCATCTGCTCCAAGCTCAGGTAGATCGTGAGCTTCTCATCCAGCTCGGCGATCTTGCGCTGGAAGAGGTCCATGCTGTTTCGCTGGTCTTCGGGGATCTTGCGGACCTTGTCGATCTGCTCCTGAAGCTTGGACGCGCTGGCGCGCAGCTCGTTGAGCGAAAAACGCTTTCGCGCGTCGTCGAGGTTGAGCAGGCCGAGGATGTCCTTGTTGTCGATGCGGATGACGGGGTAGTCGTCCGCTTTTTCCGGACGCGCGAAGACGTCGGCGAGCCAGCGAATCGCGGGAAGCTCTTCGTTCTTCAGCGCCGCAACCTCGCGGCCGTTGATCACCTTCAAACTGTTTCGCGCGAGGCTGTCGAGCGGCTGGACGCGACCGTCGAAGAGGATCGGGAGATTCCCGAAGGTCGCGAGATCGAAGGATGTTTTGGGTCCGACCGGTCGCAGCACGTACGCGAGGCCGACGATGTACAGCGCCAGCACAGCGACGAGCGCGCCTCCCGTCGCGCGCCACCCAAAGCCCGGGGCTCTGCCCCGGGAATCTGTGACCGGACGCGCAGTCGACGCCTCTTTGAGCTGCTTCCGCGCAAACGTGATCAGCTTGATCCCGAAATGAATGACCAGTCCCAGCGCCCCGATGGCGCACGCGACGTAGGGCATCATCCAACCCGGATTCCGAACGATCTGAAGAATCGTCGCCTTATCGCCGGGCAGGAAACCGGATTGATAAAACGTCTCCCCGTTGTAGCGGAGCGGGTTGTTCATCCAGATCCGCACTTGTCGATCCACGCCGCGCGTCGGATCGATCAGGCGCACGAGGCTGGAAAAGTCCTTCGGTGTGTTCGTGCCGGCGTAGACGTCGTGGCGGAACTCGATCAGGTGAACGGTGTACGGCTTGTACAGGCGCTTGAAGCGGAGCTGGATCAGCAGCGTCTTGTCCCCGGCTTTCACCTGCTGCGGTCGGTCGAGGAAGAGCGAAACGAGATACGTTCCGAGCTTCTGCCCGTCGTGGTTGAGGGTGACATACGCCGACGGGATGTCGATCGACGACGCGGACGAGCCGACGCCCGAGGAGATCGGCCGTTCCTTCACGGTGATTCCGACGCCGTCGCCGGCGGTGGCGGGCGGGTTCGGATCGGCGCCGGCCTGCATGGGGCCGAGAATCTGCGAGTTGGGGAGATAGCGATCAACGTGGATGTCGATCGGCAGCGCGGAATGATGAATGTCCGCGCCGGTTTTGAGCCGCGATCCCGGAATGACAGTCACGTCATCGTGATCGGCCGGCGACGGATCGACGATCGCCAGCTCGACGGAACGGTTGTCGGCCGAGTAATTCGCGCTGGCGCCGACGTCGATGAGCATCTGGCTTTCGCTCGCGAAGCCGGAGGTGACGCCTTCGCCGACGAGGAGCAGGATCAGGCCCAGGTGCGTGAGGATGATGCCGCTGCGCTTCCAGGTCAGCTTGAATCGCACGAGGTGCGCGGCGATCAGGTTGATCAGCAGGAGCAGGCCGAGCGCGTACCCGCCCAGCATCGGGAAGCCGCCCGGCACCGGCATTTCGCCGGGCCTGGGACGCGGCAGAAAGGTCTGGAAGCGGATCCAGGTGAGGAAGCTGTGGAAGTACTGCTTCTGCACCTGCCAGATGCCCGCGTCGATCTGCGCCCAGGTGCCGGCGTAGATCAGGAGCATCGACAGCGCGAGCAGGACGACCGTCAGCCGCAGCGACGCGAGCGGGGCGAGGAGGTTTTTGAGAGTCTGGTTCACGCTGTTTCGATTGCCGAATGACCGGCACACCCGGTCGATGACGCGGTGCGAAGTCGTCAATGTTCGGGCAGTCACTGCTTCGGCTCCAGCGCCGGTCCGCCGAACTGGACGGACTTCATGAAGGTCTGAAAGTTGTCTTTCTGCCGCGTGACCGCGTCGTCCGGGCCGAGGAGCTTGAAGAACCACAGGTCGCCGTGGGTGGCGCCGATGGTGACGAGCATGCCTTTGTGATTCGCCGGGTTGCTCAGCTCGAGCAGCACGCCTTCGCCGTCGCCGCCGATCTTCTGGTCCTTCATCGCGACGGCCGAGGCGTCTGTCACCGGCTCGAGGCCGATCTGCGCACGCCAGCGATTGACGTTGCTGAGGAAATCGCCGGCGTTGTCGGAGGCGAAGCGGGTGACGATAAGTTCGGATTTCCTTTCGCCGTCGCCGATGGTGAAGGCGAGCATGCGCGGGGGCGTCGGATTGGGTTGCTCCGTCCAGCCTTGGGGCGTCTCCCACTTGGTCAGTTTGCTTCCGGAAGATCGCGCGAAATTCGGTGAGGGAGTGTTGGTCGATTGAGCCGCTTGCGGCGCAGCCGGTGCGGCGGGGGCAGCCGGCGCGGCGTCAGCAGCGTTGGCGGCTGCGGTCGATGGATGCAGCGACGCGATGAAGGCATCGAATTTGTCCTTTTGCCCCGCGACGACTTCGGCCGGGCCGACCATCTTGAAGAACCAGACGCGCTCGGCGAACGGGACGATCGCCGCGAGCATGCGCTGGCGCGGATTCTTTTCCGCAGATCCCGTGAGATCGACGGCGCTGACGTCGAGACCGCTCGGCGAGGACTTCTTCACGACCTTGTCGAGCTGCCCCTCCGGCGTCGGCGGGAGGCCGAGCTGGCCTTCCCAGCGGTTGACGTTCGCCGGGATCGCGCCGGCGCCGCCGCCCAGAGGAATGACCGTCAGCTCGACCGGCGGATTCTCGTTCACGCGGAAGGTGGCGAAGCGCATCTCGTTCGCCGGGAGTTGCGTCCAGCCGGCGGGCGTCGTCCAGGCGAGCTCGTCACTCGCGGCGGGCGCGGGCTCGGGGGCGACCGCGGCTGCCGGCATCGTCGCGGCGGCGAGGACCGGCTCCTTGGGCGCATGGTAGAACGAGATCTCGCCATCGTCCTTGCCGCAGCCGGCGGTGACGACGATCGCGAGAAGCCCAAGCGTGATGAAACTCAGCAGACGATGTGCCGATCGCACTGTTAACTCTACTCTAGTCCCAGCCCTGATGTTTGCCCACCTGCGGCAAAGTGAAGCAGGCTTCTCGTCAGACGGGCTCGGGGCCGATCACTTCTACTTTGAATGTATAGAGACGCGCTTCGGGTTTTTGCCAGGTGTCCGGAGGCAGGCCGAGTTTTTCCGTGCAGAGGCGATCGAGCAGTTGCTCCTTCGTCCACTTCGTCTCGCGGGCGACCTGCGGAAGGAAAAAGCCCGCGCGGCTCCCGTGCGTCAGGTAGATGCCGTCGTCGAGCAGCTCGAAGTCGAGCGCGTGCTTCGCCTGCGTCGGCGGGGACAGGACGCTGATTTCGATCTCGAGGTTTGCCACCTCATTGAATGTCACCGGAAACATGATGAAGCGCGGGTCGCGCAGCACGTCGGCCGCCGTGGCGCAGACAGTCTGCCAGAGTGATTGTTCGGGATCGAGTTTCCCAACGCAGCCGCGCAGGCGGTGCGTGAAGCGTTCATGAAGCGAGACGAAGCAGCCGGCGGGCTGGAACAGCTCTGGCATTTCCTCCGGCGGCGGTGGAACCGCGGCGACGGCGGGATTCAGCCGCGACAGCAGGCTCGCTCTGGCGGCATCTAGCAGTACGCTGCGGCTCGTGGCAGAGAGCGGCATTTCCCCATAACGCTAACATGTTACAGCCGCCGGTTGTACTTATAATGGCGGCCGTCACTCTGCGCGCGGATCATTCCCGGGACGACATCGCGCCAAGTCGCGGAGGTCAGCGTCATGCCCGATCTTGATCCCCGCTTTCTCGTCTTCGTCGCGATCGTGGTGGTGGTTTTTCTGCTGACGTTCAAGGGCGGCCGCACGGGCGAACTAAGGCGGACGTGCCGGGCGTGCGGGGCGGCGCATCCGTCCTTCGCGCGGTTTTGCCGAAGGTGTGGGAAGAGACTCTAGTGAAGTCAACAAGATGTCATCCTGAGGCACTCCGAAGGATCTGGCTTATCAACCCGGATGCTTCGGAGTACCTCGGCATGACAATCTTTACGACTGGGAGGTGAGTCGTGAGCGGCTCGAGTTTCCCGAATTTTCCGAGTCGTCGGCGAGACAGCGCCGATGCGAACGTCCCGCCGCCCCCGCGCATTCCGCGGCAACGGCCGGGGATGGTGCGCATGATCTCGACCGCCGCGCTGGCCCTGGTCTTCATTTACGGCGGGTACTTCTGGCTCATCCGGCGCGTGGTCGTCGGGCCGAACGAAGTGCTCGTGCTGTTGAAGAAGGACGGCTCGCGCAGCCTGATGGGCGATCAGATCGTCATCCCCCGCGCGCCGGATCCGGCGAAAGATCGCGCGGCGTACGACAACTGGAAGAAGAGCTACGGTGACTGCAACGGCATCGTTGAAGAGGTCTATCCCGCCGGCACGTACTTCAAGTTCTCGCCGTTCGATTACGAGCGCTTCGTCATCGACATGACCAAGACGGCGATCGTGCCGAATGAGAAGGTCGGGATCGTCATCAAGAAGTTCGGACAGAAGCTGGACGACGGGCAGATCCTCGCCGACCCCGCGCGCGATCAGCGCGGCCCGCTGCCGATCATCCTGCGGCCCGGTCGGTACAACGAGTACGCCAACCCTTACGCCTACGAGATCAAGCAGATCGATCCGGTGGTGATCGATCCCGGTTATCGCGGCGTGGTGACGATGCTGGCGAGCAAGACGGCGACGCAACCGAACCGGTATCTCGTCGAGGACGGCCAGCGCGGCGTGCAGCCAGGGACCGAGCCGGAAGGTTTTCTGTACGTAAATCCCTACGAGCGGCGCATCACGCCAGTGAGCATCCGGTCGCATCGCTTCGAGATGACGGGCGACGATGCGATCAAGTTCCCGTCGAGCGACAGCTTCGACATCAAGCTCGACGGCTTCGTCGAGTGGTCGGTCGTGCCGGACAAGCTGCCGCTGGTTTACACGCAGTACGGCGAAGGGAATGAGCTGATTCAGTGCCTGGAGGAGAAGGTGATCCTGCCGTACGCGAGATCCTTCTCGCGCCTCGTCGGCAGCCAGTACAACGCGCGCGATTTCATCAGCGGCGACACGAAGCTCAAGTTCCAGGACGAGTTCGAGCACAAGCTCTCGGAGGCGTGCGCCAAGCAGGGGATCGAAGTCCTGCAGGCGCTCGTTCGCGACATCGAGCCGCCGGAGGCGATCAAGCAGCCGATCAACGAGCGCGAGGTGGCCAAGCAGCAGATCATCTCGCTGGAGCGGCAGATCGAGGTGGCCAAATCGCAGGCGGACCTGGCGACGCAGGAGCAGACGGCGACGCAGAACCAGAAGATCGGCGAAGCGAACAAGGAAGTCGTCACGGTGATCAAGAAGGCCGAGCAGGAGCGCGACGTGGCGATCACGCAGGCGAACCAGGGCCTCGCCGTCGCCAAGCTCCACCTCGACGCCGCGCAGAAGGAAGCCGATGCAACGGTCGCAAAGGGCCAAGCGGAGGCCAACGTCGTGCTGCTCAACAAGCAGGCGGAGGCCGAGCCGCTGCGGCACCAGGTGGAAGCGTTCGGCGACGGCAATGCGTACGCGCGCTATTTTTTCTATCTGAAGGTCGCGCCGTCGATGAAGTCGATCCTGACCAACACCGACGGCCCGTTCGCCGACCTGTTCAAGCAGTTCGGCGCGCCGCCGGCGACGAACGGAACTGAAGCTCCCAAGGCGAAGAACGCCGTCACGGGAGTGCAGCCGTAAGGTGGTGGAATTCAATCATCTGATGATCTGATCAACTGATCATTGGAAGGCGGGCACGCGAAGGTTTTTCAATGATCAGATGATCAGATCGTTAAATGATCAGATCGCAATGCAAGAGAGGTTCTCGATGAACCGGATATCAACCATCGTCAAAGGCGTCCTCGTGCTGATCGTCCTCCTCGTCGCGCTCTACGAGGGGACGAAGTGGACCGTCATGCGCGTGTATGTGCCGCAGGATCAGGCGTTGATGGTGATCAACAAGTTCGGCGATCCGCTGCCGGCGGAGCTGATCGCGGTGCCGACCGGGAAGAACAACTTCAAGGGTGTGCAGGAAGAGCTGCTCGGGCCCGGCCGGTACTTCATCAACCCGATCGAGTACGACACGCAGCTCGTGAATCTCACGCAGATTCCCGCGGGCGATCCGCAGAGCTGGCGGTTCGATCGCGACGGGAAGCTGGAAGATCCGAACGCGCAGCCGATGGTCGGGCTGGTCGCGTGCAAGCAGGGCAAGACGCCGCCGGAGGGCGTCGAGGTCGTCGATCCCGGCTTCAAGGGCATCCAGAAGGAAGTGCTTTCCCCCGGCGTGTACAAGATCAACCCGCACCTGTACTCGGTGACGATGGTGCCCGCGGTGGTGGTGCCGCCGGGGTACGTCGGCGTGACGACGCGTCTGACAGGCGATCGCGGGCCGACGACGTCGGTCACGCTGACGCAAATCCGCGCGCAGACGCAGGGGCCGACGACGCAGTTCTCGGATCAGCCGACGACCCACGTCGCGCCAAGTCGCTTGATCACCGGCGCGACGCAGCGCGGCGTGCTCAAAGACGTCCTCCAGCCGGGCATCTACTACGTCAACCCGCGGCTGCTGAAGGTGGACGTCGTGCCGGTCGGATACGACGCCATCACGCTGGAACATGAAGCTGGCAAGCCCGTCGAGCCGCGCGGCGGCGGGCGAAATCGCCCCAACGTCAAGAACGACCTGACGAACGGCGCGGGCACGTCGGTGCGCTTTTACAGCGGCGACGGATACCTCGTCGAAGCGGACCTCACGCTCGTCTGGGGCGTTTCGCCGGCGGACGCGCCGCAGATCGTCGCGAACATCGGCGGGTGGGACAAGGTCCGCCAGAACGTGATCGAGCCGGCAATGAAGGCCGCCTGCCAGAACGTCGGCGCGAAGTACACCTCCAAGGAATTGATCCAGGGCGCGACGCGATCGAAGTTCCAGGACGAGCTGTCCGATTCCCTGGAGAAGACCGTCGCCAGCCGCAGCGTCCACGTCCTGCTGGCGCTCATCCGCAACATCACGATCAAGGACAACAGCGGCAAGGACGCGACCAGCGGTTTGCTGGCGACGATCCAACGCGCGAACATCGAGGTCGAGAACGATTTAACCAACAAGCAGAAGACGCAGACCGCCGTCAGCGCGGCCAAGCTCCAGGAGGCGCTCAAGCAGGTGGACGTGGCGCGGGAGACGGTCTCGAGCGAGACCGGCGTGAAGGTCGCCAACATCATGGCCGAAGGCGCCAAGAAGGCGGCGGAGATCGACGCGCAGCGCGATCTCGAAGTCGCGCAGGTCAATCTCCAGATGGCCAACCTCGAAGCCCAGCGCACGCAGATCCTCGGCAAGGCGACGGCGGACGTCGCCAAGCTCAAGAACGACGCCGAGGCCAAGGGCGCCAAGATGATGGTCGACGCCTTCGGCTCCCCGCAGGCGTACAACCTCTACACCTTCGCCAAGAACTTCGCGCCGACGGACCTCAGGCTGATCTTCGCGGGACCCGGCACGTTCTGGACGGACCTCAAGAGCTTCCAGGATGCCGGCGCGGCCGAGGTCATTCAGCAGACGCAGCAGCAGCCGAAGAGGAAATAACGCGTTGGTCCAGCAAGGCGCGCCAGACGCGTCATCCCGAGCGGATTTCGGCGAGCTCAGTCGAGCCGTATTCCGCTAGGGATCACGGAGTCGAACGATTTTCATACGCCTAGATCCCTCGGAGTACCTCGGGATGACATCGATTGCGGGTACACTGTCACTCGATGATTGAACCACTCGAGCCGCGGCAGCTTTTTTCCAGCGTTCTGGTGAGCGGGTTGCTCACCGTCACCGGCACCAAGGGCAGCAACGCGATCGACGTGACGATGTCGGCGGGGAAGCTCGTCGTGAACGTCAACGGCGTGCGGGATGGCCGGTTTACGCTCAGCGCCGTGCATCGCGTCCGCGTTGACGCCGATTCGGGGAACGACGTGGTGACGATCTCGCCGGCGATCGCGCTTCCCGTCACCGTGCATGGTGACGCGGGGAACGACACGCTGGTCGGCGGCGGGAACGGCGACAACGTGCTGACCGCGCTGCACGGCGGCGGCGGACGTGACCGGCTCCTCGCGGGAAGCGGTCTGACGGAGCTTTGGGGCGAGGCCAACGCCGATTCGCTGCTCGCTGGCGCGGGAGAAGACTTCCTCTACGCCGGCGGCGGGAACGATCAGCTCGTGGTCACAGGCGAGGCGTCGGAGCACCTGTATGGCGGTCCGGGCATCGATAGCGTGGCCTTCGACACCGCCGGCCGCGATGCGCACGTCGTCGCCAATCTCACCGGCGACGCGATCCTGCGCTTCGACGACGTCCTGAGCAGCTTCACCTACGCCGCGAGTTTGCACGAGATCGAGATCGCCGTCGGCACCCACGGGAACGACTCGCTCACCGGGACCAGTGGCGACGACACATTGCTCGGCATGTACGGGCGCGACACGCTCGACGGCGGCGCCGGCCGGGATACCGCGGATAACGACGACATCGACACCCGGCGGAGCATCGAGGTGCTGGAATAGAATTGCGGCACGAGCGGCCTCGCCCGTGAATTCGCGGCTATCGCCGCACTCGCACGGGCGAGGCGCCCGCGCCACGAACGGGAGACGCCCATGAGACTTCAGATTCTGATCGTCGCGGTTGTGTCGCTGGGGATGTTCGTCGCGGTTCCCACCGCACGCGCCGTCGGACGCGATGCGTTCAACGGGACGTGGAAAGTCACCGTCGCCCCCGCGGATGATGATGCGTCGAAAGCCGGCGCCAAGGAGTTCAAGGACACGCTCACCTTCAAGGCCAATCAGTTCGAATCCGCCACCTTGAAGGCCAAAGGATTCAAGGCGCAAGAATACGACGAGGACACGCGCTCGGGGATCGCCGCGACGTTCAAGTGCGAGGTCAAGAGCGAGAAAGAAGGCTCGGTCAAGTGGACGGGCACCTCCACGGCCGGACAGATCAAAGGCGAGTTGGAATGGACGAAGGCGGATGGAACCGTGTTGAAGTACACGTACACGGGGGAGCGGCAGTCGTAAGTCGGCGCGTCGCATCGCAATGCGTCAGGGTCGCATTGCATTGCATCAGCTGCGCTCCAGCTCCTTCACCACGCTCACGTCCGCGCCGATGGGCTTGTAGCTCAACTTGATCTGACCGGGGCCGCGCACTTCGGCGAGGACCCAGCCCGGGCGGTCTTCCTCGAACGTGTAGCCGGGCGCGCCGCGGAGTCGCTTGCCGTCGAAATTCCAGCAGGCGCTGGGCAGCACGATCTCGTGGATGCCGAACGTGTCATCCCACCCGCGCAGGCCGCTGTGGAAGTGGCCGGCGAAGAAGGCGTCGATCTGCCTGGCGTTCTGCTTGAGGAAATCCGCGAAGGCCTCGCGATTATCGCGGATCATCCAGCCGACATCCGGATGCGCGTTCTTGTGGTAGATCACATGGCTGACGAGGAAGGCGCGGCGTTTGTCTTTCGCCGCCGCGTCGATCTGCGATTGCAGCCACTTGAGCTGCTCATCGAGCACCGCGCCCTGGTGCTCGGGATTCGGCAGCGCGTCGCGGAAGAAGACGAAGCGATGCGGCGATGACGGGGCGTCGATGACGTAATCGGTCTCCGCGCGGATGTGCTTCGTGAACTTCGCCACGGGATCGTGATTACCCGGCACGGCGTGCCACGGCTTCTTCCATCCGCCGGCGATGTCGAGCCATTCGGGATAGTGCTTTTCGTTCGCATCGACCTCGCCGGCGTTGACCAGATCGCCGGTGAAGACGACCAGCTCCGCGGGCGAGGCGTTGATCTCCTCGACCGCCTGCCTCATCTGCTTTGCCGGCGCATTGCCGTTGCGGCCGAGGTGCGTGTCGCTGATCAGCGCGAAGGTGAAGGGTTTATTCGTCGTCGTCGTCGCCGCCGGATCGTCGGCCGCGCGAACAGCGCCGGCGAGTTGTGACAACGCGAGCGAGCCGGCGCTGACGGCGGCCCAGCGGAGAACGTCGCGACGTGAGGTCCTGGAGCTTTCCATGTGCCGCGGGATTGTAACGTCCCGCGGCACATGGAAGCTCGCCCGCGCGGGCTATTTCTCGGTCGCGCTGGCGGTGCGCGGGAGCATGCTGGGCGGGACGATCTGCGCCGCGACGCCGCGATAAAGCTGATTGGGATCGACCTGCTGCCACTCGCTGGGGCTGATCACCTTCATGTTGAGCGAGGCTTCGGTGGCGATGTCACCCTTGACGCCGACGAACTGCCCGATCGAAGCGCCCACCTTCGGGTCGTCCGTGCGCACGTAACAGACGGTGCGGCCGGTGTCCGGATCGGTCAGCCGGTACAGCATCTTGTCCCCCTGCTGCAGGCTGCTGGTGCGCAGCGTGCCGACGGCGGCGAAGACCTTGACCTCCGTCTGCTTGATCTGCTGCGCGATCTCTTCCTGCTCGGCCTTGAGCGCCTGCTGCTTGGCCTTGGCTTCCTGCTGCTGCTTCTGGACGGTGACGAACTGGGCCTTGGTGTCCTGGCGGATCTTGAGGGTCTGCACGCGGAAGTCGGCCACGCGGCGCATCGATTCAGGGAGCTGCGGGTTGGCGATCAGCTTCTGGTAATCCGCCGTGAGCTGATCGAGCGGCTGCTGCTCGATGGGCTTGGCGCTGGCGGCATTGAAGTCGTTCTCGAGCTTGTCGAAATCGACTTCGGCGGTATTGGTCGGCTGCGTGGTCGCCGGACCGGACGCGACTTCACCCGAAGGCTGCGTCGTCGCGCCGCCCGCGGCGCCGAAATCCCCGCCGCCGCCGGCGACTTGATCGCTCGCTTGCGTCTTGGCGCCCTCAGCGGTCGCGGCATCAGCCCCCTGCTGACCCGCGCCCCCCGCGCCCGGCGCTGCCGCGACGATCTTCGCCGGCGCCGAAACGAACTGCTTGTTCACATACACGAACGCATCCGCCGGCGGAGCGATCTTGTAGTACTCATCCACCTCTTCCAGGATCTTCACCTGCTGACCGTTGGACAGCTTGCCCTGCACGGTCGTCTTCATCGCGTTCAGCTCCGAGCCCGCGCGGACGTTCACGTCGTCGCGGTTGACGACGCCCGTCTTCCCGTCCGCCTGCTTGTCGACGAACGCCTTGGCGACGTAGGAGAAGCTCCCCTGCGGCGGGACGATCTTGAGCCAGTCGAACTTGGCGCCGACGACGGTGACGTCGGTCCCCTTGTTCAGCTTCGTCGTCGGGTAGTAGTTGTCGCCCGCGCCGCTGCGGATGTAGACGCCGTCGGCGTTGACCTGCGCGACCGCGCTGTTGCGCGCGGTGGCGATTTCGGGCGGAACATCCTGAGCGAACGCGGCGCGCGGCGCGAGCAGCGCGGATAGCGCGGACAGCGCGGACAGCGCGGGAGCGGCCAGCGAAAGGCCGAGAGTGGCGTGAACGGTCGTGCGAATGAGGAAGCGGCGGGACATGGTTGCACCTCCGTGTGCGGCGTCCGGGCGGCGATCAAGACGTCTGCGCGGACGGCTCCAGCCGTCCAGCGAACTTCAAGCTTGTGCGGAGGCCGACATCCGTGCCCGGGAATTGAACGCGCGGCCCCGCGTGTGTACCACGACTGCCCCAGTTTGGCCCGTATAGATACCTTCAATGAGAAAAAAGTAAAGCACGAAGGTGAAATTTCTGCACGTCCGCCGGTGTTGTTGATGCGTAAGGGAGAACACCGTGGCTGTGGGTATGCGCTCAAGACGACGCGGACAAATTCAAGGGTTCCCATTGGTCGAGCTGCCCGCAGTGAGCCGGCGTGAAGGCGAAGCTTTCACGCTCGTCGAGCTGCCCGCGGTAAGCAGGCGTGAACGCCGGGCGTTCACGCTGGTCGAGCTGCTCGTGGTGATCGGCATCATCGCGATCATGATCGCGATCCTGCTGCCGACGCTGGCGCGGGCGCGCGAATCGGCCAACCGCGTCGCGTGCCTGAGCAATCTCCGCGAGCTCGCGGCGGCGGTCATCGCCTACGCGGGAGAGAACAAGAGCCACCTGCCGGATGCCTGCCCCACCAACAGCACCGACAGCGCCTATTCGCCCCGCGCGACCGGCCTGCGCCCGTGGACGGCCCTGCCCGCGGCCACCTACGGACAAGGCGCGTACGTCATGCCGAGCATCGGGGATGCGCTGCAACGGTGGACTTCAACTTCCCCCAACATCTGGGACTGCCGCAGCGCCCAAGCGGAGAACCGCGCGACGACCCTCCGCGGCGACGCCTTCTGCGGCATTACGATGAGCGATGAATTCCGCCCCACCTACTTCTACATGGGCGGCAAGGACTATTTCGTCTACATCAACTCCGCACCGTCGCTCGCCGGCGAGTATCACCTGCGCGACTGGGCGGTCCGCAGCGTCGCGGGCCTGCCGCTGGGCCAGGTCCACACGCTGACCCGCCAGGACGCCAGCCGGATCGTGCTGCTGCGCGACTACTACGTCACCTACCACACCCGCGCCCGCAGCGACATCTACGACCTGGAGGCCGGGCAGAAGGACGATTACTTCTCCAACTACGCCTACCTCGACGGCCACGCGGACGGCAAGACGTATCACGATTTCCCCGAGTACATCGGCCAGATGCACGCGCCGATCCGCCAGCGCTGGTGGGGCGCGGATTTCTCGACGGCGTTTTCGCAGCAATACAAATAGGAACCAGCCGATCGGCACGCGCCGCTTTTCCTTCTCCCCTGGGAGAGGGCATCGACGATGTACTCGCCGTCGAGGGCGAGCGTCGATTTGCCGGCGATCGCCGAAGATTGAATGCGAATCCGAGGAGAAGAGGCGAGAGGAGACACCGCATCCGGCGCCAAGCGGTTTCTCCTCTCGCCTCTCCTCCTCGGACTCCTTCTCTCCACTCTCCGCTTCCACTTCCCCCATTCATGCCCCCGGTGTTGCGGCGCGGTCGATTAGAATGAAGCACGGATGCGACCGACCGGGACAAATCTGGTGCACTGGTTCGCTCTGGCCCTGACTATTCTGATCCCGATCGTCATCGGCGGAAGCGCGCTGCTGCGCGTCATTCATCCGAAGGACGAAATCTCGGGCATCGGCAACGCGCTGCTGGTGCTTCTCTGTGTGTTGGGGAAAGAAAAGGGGACATCCAGAATAATCTGACGGATGCGCGAGCGTCCCGTGTTGCCGGACTTTATTCTGGATGTCCCCTTTTCGTCTTCTCATCCGAGCTGCTCGATCCCCGGCAGCTCGGATACACCTCGCCGGCCGATACGCTTCGAAACGATTTCGGCGTCAGGAACGGCGTGGGCGTGTGCGTATACGATGTCGCGCACTGGCCGGACGAAGAACACGCCCATCCGGCGAGAGCGCTTCCGCCGTTGATCGAGCGTCACACGATTCGCGCGTACTCGCCGCGCATCCCGTTCATCGCATTGCTCGGCGGGTGGCTTTGCTGGGGCGGACTCGTGACGGTGCGCGTCGCGCGTTACCGCGAGCAATATCGTCGGGGGTTGGAAGTGCAGCCGGCTGCCAAGGCGGCGGGATAAACCGATCGCGGGGTACCCTGCCGAGAGAAGGTTTTATCAAAAGCCCCTTCAGTTTTACTACAACGCCCCCCCCTGGGTCCCTGGCTCCTCCCGTTGGTCGTCGGTCATGCCGCTCTGCCGCCGCACAGACCTGCGGCACGCCGGTTTACCTCGGCTAGAATGTGGGAACGAAAAAGGGGACATTCCTGATTTGCCGGCGCTGGTAATCAGGAATGTCCCCTTTGTCTTTCTCGGTAGACTTGCGCGTCGCGAGAAACCGAGGACGCGGCACCTTTCCATCACCCAACGCTACACGATGCCGCTGAACGTGCTAGCGGCGGTATCGACGCTCTTTCTCGTTCCAAGCGTCTTCCTTTCCTCCGGGGGATACGTGGTCCTCTCGGATGCGGGGGTGTGCGCGCCGAATGAGCAATCGATGGTTCGCAGCATCGCCCTCTATAACCCACCCGTCTCGGATCTGGGCGAGTACAACTCACGCAAATTGTTTCTCGGCATCTACCGCATCGACTGGTCGGGATGGCATCGCGGGAGGAAATACATCGTCATCCCGAGCTGGGTCCTCTTCGTTGCCAGCGGCTTCTTTCCGGCAGCGTGGGCGATCAGGTTCGCGTCGCGCCGTCGGCGCGAGCAACGCGCGTGGCGATGGAGGGAACAAGCCCGCTGCCCGGGATGCGGTTACGACGTGCAGTCGACGCCCGACCGGTGTCCGGAATGCGGCGAGCAGATCGCCAAAGGCTGATCGCGGGGTACAGCCCCTCTGAAGGAACCCCCCTTCAGTTGTACTCCGAACGGTCCCTGGCTCCTCCCGTTGGTCGTCGGTCGTGCTTCTCGGCCGTCGCACAACCTTTGTCGCGCCGCTTGCGGCCATTGGTATGGCGACCGGCCCCGTTAAATTACCGTGATCGTGGAACTCACGGCGCGGCAGAGGCTCCAACTCGCTTGTCTTCTCGGCGCCGGCATCGCGCCGTTCTACTTCAACGGCGTCTACAACGCGTGGCTTGCGGCGCACCATCGGGAATGGTTTTGGCGTTTCGAAGTGGCCGCATGGATCGCGTTGCCGGCGGTCATCCTGTCGATCGCGGGCGGACGGCGGCTGGTCAGCTGTCGCGACCTGGGCTTGACCGCGGACGTACGCGGACGGCGGCGGCCGCTCGAGTTCCTCGCGCTGCTCGCGGTCATCGTGCCCGTGTTCATATGGATGGAGATTTCAATCGACCGCTGGGCGTTCGCTTCGCTGCCACAGGGCTGGCCGCACCCGAGTTTCGCTTATGCGCAAGTCGTTCCGCCGGCCGGGCCGGAAACGGGCTGGCTGCGGTTGCTCGCGCTCCTGCATCTTTCCGTGACGGCCGGGGTGGTCGAGGAGATTTACTACCGGGCGGCATTCGACCGCCTCTTCCCGCGTAACCGTCCCGGCGCGGCGGCGTATGTGATCGCGTCGTCCTTGGTCTTTGCGGGCGCACACTGGGAAGGCGGGCTGCCGGCCGTCGTTGTGGCGCTGAGCATGGGCATCTTCGGCGCGATCGTCTTTCGCTCGACCGGCAACCTCTGGCCGCTGCTCATCGGGCATGTCGCGGTGGATTGGTATTGGTTCGCCAGTGGCTCGGGATAGCCTCGACCGCCCCCGCGTGCGTGCGAGCGTCTTTTTGCGAGCGGAAGCACGCGGTCGTAACACCGCGCGAAGGTCTTCATATAATGAACCTTCTTCGTCGATCACATCCCCCGCCGCGACGTTTGACTAAAACCCTCTTTCGGCAATTTCCACTGCCTTGAGCATCGCCTTGGCCTTGTTCATCGTCTCCTCGTACTCACTGGCCGGGATCGAATCGGCGACGACGCCGGCGCCGGCCTGGACGTCGAAGACGCCGTTCTTCCAGACGATCGTCCGCAGCGCGATGCAGGTGTCCATGTTGCCGGCGAAATCGACGTAGCCGACGGCGCCGCCGTAGGGGCCGCGCCGCGTCGGCTCGACCTCGTCGATGATCTGCAT
>JAICTV010000278.1 GCA_025936175.1 Phycisphaerae bacterium | reverse complement strand
AGCGCTTGAGCTCCGCGCGCGCCGCGGGGTCGAGCGCGAACGCGGCGTTGCCTGTCATATGAGCGACGGCGTGACCCTCCAGCGTCCCGGGCTCGATCTTCACCGGCTCGACCGCGAGATCGATCTTGTCCTCGTTGTGCATGACCGCCGCCACCCGCCGCCACCCGCCGGGCTCGGGATCCCAGTTGCCGGCGTACTGCAGCCGCGCGATCTTTACCGTCGCCCTCGCGGTCGTCGCCGGCGTCGTGGTCGGTTTCGTCGTTCCCGTTGTTACGGGCTTGCGCTTCTCGTCCTGGCGCACGATGTAGCTCTCGCCGCGGCGGCGATCGTTCTGCTTGTCGACTGCGTAGAGGTAGATGTCGTCCGCCAGTTCAAACGTCTCCGCCCGCGCCGCCGCCGCCTGCGCCTGCCAGGCGCGGGCGGGATCGCCCTCGCCGAGCAGGATCATCAGCTCGCGCGCGCCGTTGCTCATCGCCGTCACCGTCGGCTTGCGCTTCCACTTCGACCGCGGGAATTGCTCGCCGGTATAGATGACGTGATCCTCCCGCAGCGTCGCAAAGTCGTACGCGGGGAAAAGCTGCTTGCCGAGCGACTGAAACGACTTGATGAAGTTCGCCGAGGCGCAATCGGCGTTGCCGAGAATGATGCCGCCCTCCTCGACAAACTGCCTCAGCTTCGACTGCTGCTCGGGCGTGAAATTGAGCGGCTGATTGCCCGCCAGGTAGAGGATCGGCGCATCGTGCCAGTCATCGACGCTCGAGGCGAGATCGACGATCTGCCAGTTGAGATCGCGCTCAATCTGCTTACCCGTCCAGCGCGTGACGTTGGCGACGTCGCGCGGGCGCTGGTTCCAGTGCGGCGCTTTCTCGTCGTTTTTGCCGCCGGAGTAATCGAGCTTGTTCATCGCCAGCGGCGCCGAGCCGCGCGAGAGGAAGAGCGTGGCGAAGCAGGTGCTGGCGATCTTGACGTCGTACTCGGTCGGGAACGAGCCGCCCTGCCGCTGCTGCTTGAGCAGCCAGTCGGCGCCGCGCTGGTACCAGTCGATCTCGCCGCCCGCGCCCGCGCCCGTGCCCGCGCTGCCGCCGCCGAGGTAGCGCCGTCCGCCCGCGACCCCGACGCGCTCGATCGCGTAGAGCGTGGCGTAGGGGTAATCGCGCGGCGTGTTCTCGTCGCCGATTTTGTCGAAGTTGGCGGCGAGGTACTCGATGCCGCGCTCGATCGCGGGATTGCGGACGTTGCCGTTGCAGTTGAGCGCCTCGGCGGCGTGGACGTAGTCCTGCGTGATGAAGAGTGTCGCCACGCCGACGGCGGTCATGCCGTTGGTGAGCGGGAACCGGCTCTCCGGCTCATGCCAGTACGCCCACCCGCCGGTCGCGCCGTCCTGATCGGCGATCCAGGCGCGCTCGACGAGCTGCCAATACTCGATCGGCACGTCGAACCCGCTCTGCGCCGCCGCCCACAGCCCGAGCACGGCGTACTGCGCGCGGCTGTGGCTGTAGAAGCGCGACCCGCCGGGGTTGTAGTCATAGAAACCCTTCCCGTCGCCGTTGCGTTTGACCGAGGCAAGGAGAATCCGCGCGTCCTTCGCCATCGCCGCGCGGACTTCCTGTGATGGCGGGAGCGCCAGCCAAACCTGACAGCGCAGGCCGAGCGCGTACACGCCGCTCGTTTCGGTCTTCTTCAGATACGCGATCGCCCTGGCGAGGCGGGCATCCTGATGACTCTCGCCGCCCGCGAGCAGCGCGTAGACCGCCAGCGCGGTTTGTCCGGTGCGCTGGTCGCCGTGGCCGTCGATGTCGTTCTCCCACGTGCCGTCGTCATGCTGCTGGGCGTAGAGCCAGGTCTTGGACTTCTCGATCGCGTCGCGCACCTGCGCGGGAGTAGCGGCGACGCATGGCAGCGCGAGCGCGAGAGTGACAATCGCGATGATGATGCCTCTCCCCATCGGCGTGCTTCTCCCGCACATTGTCATGCTGAGGTACTCCGAAGCATCTGGGTCAGTGAGACCAGATCCTTCGGAGTACCTCAGGATGACAGTTTTGAACTATCTTCGGAGTCGGTGACCATCACTGCCCGCGCCACAGATACAGCAATCTCGGCGTGAGCAGTTCCCTCACCTCGTTCGCATTGACGTTGACGCCATTGATCGTGATGCCGTTCGCGCCCGTGCCGCTCGCCGACGCGTGCGGGTTCGACACGTTGGACTCGCCGCTGAACGCGTCGAAGAAGCTCGGCGGGTCGTGATAGCGCACGACCGTCATCTTGTTCAGCCCCGCCTTCTTCGCCGCGTACTCATACGCGTCCTGCTGATAGCCGATGTCATCGATCAGGCCGATCTTCTTCGCATCCTCGGCGGTGTAGATCTTGCCGTTGGCGATATTGTCCAGCTCCGGCGTCTTGAAGTTCGTGTGCCCCGTCCGGCCGGTGCGGACGACCGACTTGAACTGCGCGAACGCCTTGTCGGCGATGTCCTGAAGGTACGCGCGGGCCTCCGGCGTCTCCGGCTGGAACATCGATCCGGCGTTCTTGAACGTCGCGCCGGACGAGACGATCGTGTTCTCCGAGATGCCCCATTTGTCGAACAGCTTGCTGACGTTGTACTGCGGGAGCAGCACGCCGATGTTTCCGGTCAGCGTCGTCGGCTGCGCGAAGAGGTAATCGCCGCCGCACGAGACGTAGTAACCACCCGACGCGGCCAGGCCGCCCATCGAGATGATCACCGGAACACCGGAGTGATCGTTCTTGTAGCGCTGGATGCGGTGGAGCATCTCGTCCGATGCCGTGACCGATCCGCCCGGCGAATCGACTTCGATCACGAGCGCCTTCACGTCGCCGTCCTTGTCGACGGCGCTCATCCAGCGGTCAAACTTCCTGGACATGTCGTCGAAGATCGTGCCGCTGACCGGCACGACCGCGACCTTCTGATGCGGATCGCCTTCGAGCAGCGATGTCTGCTTCGACGATCCGCCAGAAAGGAAACCGCTCGCCAACAGCAGGTAAATGTTCAGCGTCAGCGAGATGCCGAAGATCGTGGTCGCCAGCGTGACAAAGATCGCGCGCGTGAACGATCGGTGCGGCCGCGGCGGAGGCGGCATGAACATCGGCGGCGGATACATTTGAGGAAACTGCGGTGGCATCGGCGGCATCATCCCCGGCGGCGGCGGCGGAGGCGGCGTGCCGCCGGCCGCGGCGTTGGTCTGCCATGACGACGTCATCCCCCCCGGCGCGGGCGGCGGCGAGAACGCGCCGCGCGGATCGATCGGTCCCTGTCCCGGTGGCGGTTGTGGAGTCATAGCTCACTGTCTCCCGGGAGGAGAATAGCTCCCCGAAACGAAATCCCAAAACTCGAGTTCCAAGCTCCAAACAAATCTCAAAACGCAAATGAAATCTCAAACACCTCGGTTTGAAGTTTTCTTCTTTGCTCCTTTGCCGTTTGTCTGGAGCTTGGAACTTGTGATTTGAGATTTCCGCGCCGCCGACGCGTCGTGCGCCGCGGTCACCGTCCCCGCCGTTCCGCCGCGCACCGCGAAGTCGCCGATCACCGTCATCCGCCGCGGCCGAAGCAGATCGACCAGGTCGTCGAGGATCGTGTTGACGACCGACTCGTAAAAAATCCCCTTGTTGCGATACGCGAGGAAGTAGAGCTTGAGGCTCTTCATCTCGACGCATTTGCAGTCCGGCACGTAGGAAATCGTGATCGTCGCGAAGTCCGGCTGCCCCGTGACCGGGCACATGCTCGTGAACTCGGGGAAGACGAACTTGATCTCGTAATCGCGCTCGGGCTTGGGGTTGTCGAAGCTGTCGAGGATCGCGCGCGGGCGCGCGACCTCGGGGTCACGGAGCGCCGAACGGTGCCCCAGGTGCTTCAGGTGCGGCGGGCGCGGGCGAGGCTTCATTGGATGACGAAGACCCTTTGAGGAAATCGCCCGAGAGCCGGTCCATCAGGAAACGGTCCACCTCGAACGTCAGCCCATTATAGGTGCCGACGAGCGGCTGACTATTGCCGGGATCAACGAGGCGGATTTCGTCGGTCTTCGGCGCCGCGCCGGCGGCGGCCTGCGTGGTGATGCGGAGAGTGTAGGTCGCCGTCGGCTGCGTGGTCGCGGTGCTGGCCTCCAGGTACTTCTGCGCGCGGAGCGGATGGAGCTGGGAGAGGAGCGAATCGACCTTCGAATCGTCGGCCGCTTTCGTCTCTGAACCCGAAGCGACTTCCCACTTGGTCGCGGGTTGCGTCGCGGGCGCGGTCGTCGCCGCCGCCATCGTCGTGGTCGCCTTTGTAGTCGCTTGCGTCGTCGCCGCCGGCTTCGTCGCGGGCGCGGTGGACGCGACCATCGCGGGTTTGGTCGATGGTGCGGTCGCGGGCGCAGCCGCTTCATGACGACGCTTGATCGTCACGTCCTTCTTCACCGCGGGCTTCGTGGTCGGTCGCGTGGTGGCGGCGATGTCGCTGTGGATCTCGATCGCGCTGACGAGGTTTGCGTCGATGTCGAGCACCTTGCGATCGCGGATGTCGAGCGGCTTCTTGTTGATCGTGTCGATCACCGTCGCCGCCACCTTGGCGACGATCGGCGTCTGCGACGTCGTCACCAGCACGTTCTTCTTCATCACGTCGTCGTAGCGGCCGAACTTGATGACGACGTCGGCGGGCTGCGATGTCGGCGTTGTCGTCGGCTTCGACGCGGCGGCAACGCCAACGGGCAATGTCGTCGGCGCGGGCGCGCTCGAAAGAATCGCGGTGAAGCGCGGCTGATCGAGCTGATAGAGCTTGGCGTCCTTGGTGTCTTCCGCGACGAACTCCGCCGCGCGCACGCCGGTGAGCGCGAAGAGGATGTCGTCCACGTCGCTCTTCTCCGCCGGCATCGGCGTGGGCGCGACCACGTTCCAGTTCTCGCCGGTCTTGGCGAGCACCAACTCGCCGGTCGGCTTCTTGATCGTCACCTTCGTCACCGCGCCGCTGCTGAGGTCCACCATCCTGGGATCGCGATAGGTGCTCGCGGGCTTGGAGATCTTCTCCAGCAGATCGGCGGAGACGACCTTCGCCTGGCTGTCGTTGTTGAGCTTCACGTACAGGCTGTCGCCGACGGCGGTCTTGTCGCCGACGGTGATCGTGTCGGATTTTCCGGAAGTGGTCGCCAGATCAATCGTGTAGCGCGGCTTGTCGAGCCCCGTCGCGGCGTCGGCGGGCGCGGAGTTGGTCGTCTCCAGCTCCGTGATCGCGCGGACGAGCGAATCGACTTCGAACGCCTGCGCCGGCGCAGCCACCGGCTCGGTCAGCTTCCAGTTCGCGCCGTCTTTGGCCAGCGCGATCTTCTTCCCGTCCGCCGGCGTGACGACGATCTTGTCCACGTCCGTCGACGAGACGCCCGCCAGCAGCTTCTGCTGCGTTTGCGCTGTTTGCTGCGCCGACTCGTCCGCCTTCTTGTTCGTAAGCAGCACGACCAATCCGGCGACGGCGAGCAAAGCAATCAGAACGATCGTCGTCTTGAAGTTCATTTCTTCTTCGTAGCATGGCCGTCTCGGCCATGCCGGTTCGAGTTTCAGAAAGCTCGCGAAGGCATGGGCGAGACGCCCATGCTACGAAAACTAGTCGCGCCGCCCGATCCACATCATGGCCCCCGCCAGTGCGACCAATCCGGGGAGCCCGATTAGTAGTGCCCCGACGTGCCACGCGTTGACGGCGCCGTTGCTCATCGGCGCGATGCGCGCCACTTCCATCGCCGCCGGCGAGATCGCGATCATCGGCTCCATCTTCGCCAGCCAGAAGACGCTGTTGGCGAACAGCTCCGCGTTGGCGGGGAAGCGCGTGACGACCATCCCGCGGCGGAGCATCGTCGGGTCGGGCTCGTTGACGTAGCGGTCGAAGGCGAACATCGGCGAGCCGATGACGACCACGCGGCCGCCCTTGTCTTTCTCGGCGACGGCTCCGCCGTACAGCGGCGGCGCGATGTCCTTGCCCTGGTCGAACTTGAAGTCGGTGAGGTTCTGCAGCGCGTCGAGGTCCGTCTCGCCCCAGGTCCTGGTACTCGTCGGAACGGGAAGGATCGCGGTCGTCTTGATGCCCGCCGCGGGCGCGGTCGTCTTCACGCACATGAGCGGCACGAGCCAGGAGTCGAGGCTCTTGAGCGGACGCGTGATCATGCTGTCGCCGTAGT
>JAICTV010000085.1 GCA_025936175.1 Phycisphaerae bacterium | reverse complement strand
GTCGATTGTTTGCCCCTGCTCGATGAAGATCTTGCCGTTGTCCTTGAGCAGATCCGCGCGCTCCATGCCGGGCCCGCGCGGCTTGGCGCCCACGAGCAGGCACCAGTTGGCGTCCTTGAAGCCGACGTTCGGATCGCTGGTGAGCACCATGTCCTGCAGCAGCGGAAACGCGCAGTCTTCCAGCTCCATGGCGACGCCTTTGAGGGCGTTCATGACCTTCTCGACGGGGACTTCCAGCAGTTGCAGGATGACCGGCTGATCGGGCCCGAAGATGTGCCCGGAGGCGATGCGGAACAGCAAGGCGTAACCGATCTGACCGGCGGGACCTGTGACGGCGACACGGATGGGTTGTTTCATGGGAGGGACGATTATCGCCGGGGAGGGGTGAAGTTCAATCTGAACGAATCTGATCATCTGAAGATCTGAACATCTGATCATCGGTAGAGCGCGCTTGTTCAATGATCAGATGGTCAGATCGTCAGATCATCAGATCCCGTATGATGCGCATCGGCGTGATCATGGGACTCGTCCTTTACATCGACGCGTGGATTCAGGCGCTGGCGCTGGCGGCGTTGCTGGCGTCCGCGTGGCTCGTCGGTTTTCGCATCGGGCGGAAGCGGCGCGATCGGGGGGACCCATCCGGCATGGGAAAGGTCGGCGAAGCGACGCTCACGCTGATGGCGCTGCTGCTGGGCTTCTCGTTCGCCGTGTCGTTGCAGAAGCACGATGCGCGGCGGCTGTCGATCGTCGGGGATTCCAACGCGATCGGGGATTTCTACAGCGCCGCATACATGCTCAAGGAGCCGGTGCGGACGCCGCTGCTCGCGCTGATCAAGCAGTACGCGGAGCACCGGCTGGCGCTGGTCGAATCCAACAACAACACCGAGCGGCTGGAAGCCGGCCTGACCGAGGCGGCGGCGATGCAGAACCGGATGAGCGACCTGGTGAGGAAGGCGCTCGACTCGGGCGACACCGCGGTCGCGACGCCGGTCGTCAACACGCTCAATGAGGTGACGAGCGCCCACGCGACGCGCTTGTCCGCCTATCGAGACGTGCTGCCGTGGAGCGTGGTGGTGCTGCTGTTCGTCGCGTCGATCGCGGCGATCGGGTTGCTGGGGATGCAGTCGGGGTCGGAGCCGACGGGGCACCGCAGGTCGGACGCGCTTTTCATCTTCCTGATCGTCGCCTGCGTCTACGTCACGATCGAGCTGAACCAGGCGAATAAGGGCATGATCCAGGTGAGCCAGGAACCGCTGCAACGGCTGATCCAGTCGATGGGGACTTGATGCGCCGGATCGTCGCTGCGCTGATCGCTCTCGGTTTCGTTGCCACGATGGGTCGCGCCGCCGCGACGACGGAACCGGCGGCGGCGGTGACGCAGGAGAGGCTCGGCAACGGTCTGCGCGTGATTTATCTGCCGCGGCACGATTGGCCGACGGTCAGCGTGCGCGTGGTCTATCACGTCGGGAGCAAAGATGAGTCGCCCGGGCGGCAGGGGTTTGCGCATCTCTTCGAGCACATGATGTTCCGCGGGTCGGCGCACGTCGCGCCGGAGGAGCACGCGCGGCTGATCACCGAGGTGGGCGGGGCGTGCAACGCGGAGACCTCGTTCGATCAAACGCAGTACTTCGAGACGGTGCCGGCGGAGCAGCTCGAGCTGGCGCTGTGGCTCGAGGCGGATCGGATGGCGAGTTTCGATGTCACCGAAGACGCGCTGGTGGCGGAGCGGAAAGTCGTCGCGCAGGAGTGGGCGGCGAAGCGCGCTTCGCCGTGGGGGTGGGTGCTGGATGATTATCTCGCCGCGGGGTTCGAGGGGACGAGCTATCGCCGGCCGCCGATCGGGGACATGGAGCAGTTGCGCGCGGCGCGGGTGGATGAGCTGCGCGCGTTTTTCGCCAGGTGGTATGTCCCGGCGAACGCCACGCTGATCATCGCGGGGGATTTTGATCTCGCCAGGACTCAGGCGGCGGTGAAGCGGTTTTTCGCGTGGATCGCGGGTGGAGTCGCGCCGGCTCATGCGACGATGTCGAGCGCGCCGACGACGCGGCCGCGCGTTTGGGAAGTTCGGCGGGAGGTTGCGGCGCCCGCGATCGTGATCGGCGTGCCGACGCCCGCATTCGGGGATCGCGATTATGCGCTGCTGCGCGTGCTGCGGACGAGCCTGCGCGATCGGCTGCGGCATTTTTTGGTCGGGACGGCCAAGCCGCTGGCGCTGGCGGTGGACGTGCAACTGCTGCGGATGGAGGACGCGGGATCGCTCGTCGTCGTCGCGGTGCTCGCACCCGGCGCGACGTTCGAGCGCACGTCCGAGGCGATCTTCGCGCAGCTCAAGGTCATTTATTACGAGGTGCGGCAGCACGAGATCGACGTGGAGGCGGGGCTGAACAAGATCGAAGATCTCGTGCGGCGGGAGACGGATGAGGGACTGACGCGCGAGATCGCCGAGTCGCTGCTGATGCCGGCGGGGAAGCAGGGGACGCTGGCCGGTGACGACGATGAGCTGGCGTCGATGTCCCGGCTGGATATCGATCGCTTCGGGCGGATGGGCGTCAAATACTTCGATCCCGCGCGGGCGGCGACGCTGAAGATCGTGCCGGAGACCGAGCACCGTCAGCGCGCGGCGATCGAGCTGACGGCGCGGCGGACGCAAGACGCGCCGGCGGTGCGGTCGGCGCCCGCGGCGCCCGCGGCGACGACGCAGCCGTCCGTTCGATTTCCCGCCGATTATCCGCACGAGCCGCCGCTTGCCGAAGCGCCGGCGCCGCGCCCGCCTGACCGCATCGTCGATGAAATCTCCGGCGCGAAGGTGATCGTTTTGCCTGACGCGTCGGCGTCGCTGGTTCACTGGTCTGTCCTGCTGCGTCATGCGCACGGCGAGCCCGCCGGGAAGGAGGGCGTCGCGGAGGTGACGGCGACGCTGCTGGCTGAGACGGTTCATCGGCAGGTTTTCGATCCGCGGCCGCGCAAGCGCGAGCTGGTGCTCGGGGGGACGGCGCTGCAGGTGGATGCGACGGCGTCGTCGACGGTGCTGCGCGCGGCGGCGGAGCCGGAGAAGCTGGAGGAGGGATTGGAGTTCACGCGGCGGCTGCTGCGCGAGCCGGATTTTCATCAGCGCGATTTTCGCGAGGAGCCGCTCGCCGGGGCGAAGCAGAAGGTGGCGGCGGAGGCGATGCTCGCCGCCCGCGAGCCGCAGTTCATGGCGGCGAAGGAGCTGTTCGCGGCGGTGAAGGGATCGCCGCCGCGCGTGGCGACGCCGGCGAGCGTGATGGGGTTGAGCCTCGACGACGTGCGCGCGTTTCATCGCCAGGTGTACGGCCCGACCGGCGCGACGATCATCGTCGCGGGGAAAGTCTCGGGCGTGGAGGGAATGCGGATCGCGCACGCGATCGTGGACGGATGGACGCCGCAGGCGGGCAGCTTCGGCGCCGGCGCCGCACCGCCGCTTGACTTCGGCGAGCTCGGTCGAGCCGCGTCTTCGCGACCCGTGCCTGCCGACGGGAAGATGCGGATCGTGCTGGTGGATCGTCCGGGCGCGGTGCAGTGCACCGTGCGGATGATCGCGCCGGCGTTCGACGGGAGCTCGCCGCAGCGCTGGGCGGGGGCGGTGGCGGGGCAGATCCTGGGCGAAGGGTTGTGGTCGCGCCTCGGTCGGTTCGTGCGCACCGAGCGCGGCTACGTCTATGTCGCCAGCGCACGCTTTGTCCCGCTGCACGATGACGGCTACTTCCTCGGAAGCTGCGACACCGATGCGGCGGAGATACCGGCGACGCTGTCGGCGGTGCTCGGGCAGATCGCGGCGATGCGCGACGGGTCAGTGAACGATCAGGAACTTGCCGAGGCGAAGTCGGCGCTGGCGGCGCGGCGGATCGTCGGCGACGAGGGGGCGCACCAGCGCGCCGCGCGCGAGCTGGCGCGGGAGACGACGCTCGGCGTGCCGACCAAGGCCGGCGACAGCGATCGCGCGCTGGGCGCCGATGACGACGAGCACGCCGCGGACTACGATGAGCGCGTCCGAGCCGTCTCGGCGGCGGACGTGCAGGCCGTCATGCGAGACTACGCACGGCCGGAGAAGATGACGATCGTCATCGTCGGCCCGGCCGACGCGCTCGAAGCGTCGCTGCAACCGCTGGGCGTCGTGCGCGTGGTGAGGTGAGGGGCCGTCTGTTTACTTAAAAAGAGGATGAACCACAGAGATCACAGAGACGGAGAAGGAAAAAGAGAAGAAAACGAAAGCTCGTCTTTCAATTCTTCTCTGTGATCTCTGTGATCTCTGTGATCTCTGTGGTTCAATTCAAATTCATGCACAACCGATCCCGCCGGAACGGAATCCTGCTCGCAGCCTTGTCACTGCTTCTTGCGACGGTTGCATCCGCGCAGACGAGCAAACCTTCTGTCACCGCCGAGCCTATTGAGTTCACCGAAGAAACGCTGGACAACGGCCTGCACGTGATCTACGCGCCGCTGCACCAGGCGCCGGTGGTTCACGTGCGGGTGCTGTATCACGTCGGCTCGCGCGATGAGCGGCCGGACCGGCAGGGGTTTGCACACATGTTCGAGCACATGATGTTCCGCGGCTCGGCGCACGTCGCGCCGGAGGAGCACATGAAGCGGGTCGGACAGGTCGGCGGCATTTCGAACGCGTTCACCAGCTTCGACGAGACGGTGTACGTCAACACCGTGCCCGCCGAATGGCTCGACATGGTGCTCTGGCTCGAGGCGGATCGGATGTCGAGCTTCAAGGTGTCGGACGAGATTTTTCAGACGGAGAGAAAAGTCGTCGCCGAAGAGTGGCGGATGCGGATGAATCAGCCGTACGGGAATTTGTTCGAGCTGTTCCTCAAGGCGGCGTTTGTGAAGCACCCGTATCAGTGGACGCCGATCGGGAACATGGAGCAGTTGAAGAACGCGCGCTCGAGCGAATTGCAGGATTTCTTCAACACATATTATGTGCCGAACAATGCGACGCTGGTGGTGGCGGGGGATTTTGACCTCGCCAAGACGCAAGCGGCGGTGAAGCGGTACTTTGGCTGGATTCCCGAGGCGCCCGCGCCGCCGCGGAATATTCCGCAGGAGCCGGAGCAGACCGAGCCGCGCGAGGTGAGCAGCGATGAGCCGGTGCCGCTGACCGTTTTGCTCATCGGGTATCACATTCCGCCGTACAAGTCGGACGATCATTATGCGCTGTCGGCGCTGGAGACGATTTTGAGCAACGGGGATTCGGGGCGGCTCAATCGTCTGCTGGTCAACGGGGCCAACCCGATGTGCGTGAACATCCAGACGGAGCACTGGCAGGCGGAAGACCAGGGGATGTTCGGCGTGGGCGGGGCGGTGATGGTGGGGAAGGATCCGGAGAAGGTCCGGAAAGTTTTGCAGGATGCGATCGCCGACGTCGTGAAGAACGGCGTTACGCCCGAGGAATTGAATAAGGCCAAGGCGATCGTGAAGGTCGGCTTGATCAACGGGCGCGAGACGGCGGAGTCGCTGGCGTCGCAGCTCGGCGAAGAATATCTCTTCGGCGCCGATGCCAATCGTGTGAACGAAGCGCTGGCGAAAATCGAAGCGCTCACGCCCGCGGATGTTCAGAAAGTCGCGGCCAAGTATCTGCTCCCCGAGCGCGCGACGACCCTGACGATGCGGCCCAGCGTGCTGGCGGCGATGAAGAAATCGTCGGCGGCGACGCAGGCGGCGGCGGTGAAGAACGCGGGCGTGCAGCCGAGCACCAAACCGATCACGCCGCGCCTCACCGCGGACGCTTTTCCAAAGGATTATCCGACCACCGCGCCGACCGCCACGCCGCGGCCCAATCCGGAATTCGCCAAAGGCGTCGAGTCGAACGTGAACGGGGTGAAGACGATCGTCATGACCGATCATCGTCTGCCGCTGGTGAATTTCAGTTTGACGATGCGGCGGGGGTCGCAGAGCGATCCGAAGGGGAAGGGAGGGGTCGCGTGGCTGACGGCGGAAATGATGCGGCGTGGCGTGGAGGGGATGAACTTCGAGCAGCTCAGCCGCGATCTCGACAACCGCGCGATCACGATCACCGTGGGCAACGGCGGGGACCACAGCACGCTGGACGGCGATTGCGCCACCGATCAACTGGATGTCGCGATCGCGCGCGCGCGGCAGATCCTGATGACGCCGACTTTTCCGCAAGAGGAGTTCGCCAAGCTCAAGGAGCAGTCGATCAACAGCCTGATTACGCAGCAGGAGAGCCCGACGTCGGTGGCGGAGAACGAGCTGACGACGGCGCTGTTCGGCGACACGCCGATCGGTCGCTATTCGACGCCGGAAAGCGTCAAGTCGATCACGCTCGATGACGTCAAGCAGTTCTACAAGAAATACTTCGTCCCGAGCGACGCGATCCTGATCGTCAGCGGCGACGTGGACGTGGAGCGCGGACAAGAACTCGCGCGCAAGCTGCTGGACAAATGGCAGCCGGCGGCGGCAGCCCCGGAAGAAGTGAAAATCGACCTCCCGGATCTGCCCAAAGGACGACGCATCATCCTGATCGATCGGCCGGAAGGGAAGCAGGCGAGCGTGCGGATGGCGATTCGATCGTACGATCTGCACTCCGATGAGAAGTATCCGGGTTCGGTCGCCAGCCAGATCCTCACCGCCGGCATCGATTCGCGCCTGGGCAAATACGTGCGGGCGCAGAAGGGCCTGGCGTACGACGTGCGCGGCACGTTCCAGCCGAACCGTCAGGCGGGCGAGTTCGAGGGCAGCACGGAGACCGCCGTCGAATCGACCGGCGCGGCGATCGAGGCGATGTGGAAGGTCTTCAAGGACATGCGCGACGCCGACGTCACGCCTGCGGAATTGGCCGAGGCCAAGACCCGCGTCGCCGGGCGGATGGTGATGGGCGTGCAGACGATTCAACAGCAGGCGGGCTACCGCCGCGACGGGATTTTGAATCAGTACCCGATCGATTACTACGACAAGTACCCGCAGCGCATCGCGCGGGTGAAGGCGGAGGAGGTGCGCGCGGTGATGAACAAGTACGTCAACGAAGACGCGATGACGATCATCGTCGTGGCGCCGGCGGCGGACGTGCAGAAGCAGCTGGAGAAATTCGGCAAGGTCGAGGTGATGCCGATGCCGGCCAAACGCGCCGGCGCGACCACGCGGCCGGATCGGGAATTGCTCAAGAAGGCAGCGTGAGCGTTTTCCGTTGGGGAAAAGGCATGGGCGAGACGCCCATGCTACGGAAGCGATCGCGCGGGTCCTTTCGTAGCATGGCCGTCCCGGCCATGCCGGCGCGATTAGCGGTATCGTCACGAAACGTCGTAGAGATCGCGCGCGTTGCGCCGCAGATGATCGAGTAGAGGTTCTGCGGACAATTTCCTCCCCGTCACGCGCTTGACCAGCTCCGTCGCGGTGTAGCGCTTTCCGTGTCGATGAATTCGGTCGCGCAACCAGTCGAGCAGGGGCTTGAAGTTCCCGCGAGTGAATGATCGCTCGAGATCCGGAACGTCCTTTCGCGCCTGGTCGAAGAACTGCGCGGCGTAGAGGTTGCCGAGCGTGTAGGTCGGGAAATATCCGATCGATCCGTGCGACCAATGGACGTCCTGCAGACACCCCTTGGCGTCATCCGGCGGGGTAAGGCCGAAGTAATTCTTCATCTTCTCGTTCCATGCGGCGGGCACATCGTCCACGCTCACTTCGCCGCTGAGCATCGCCTGCTCCATCTCGAAGCGCAGCAGGATGTGAAGGTTGTAGGTCGCCTCGTCGGACTCCGTGCGGATGAAACTCGGGCGGACGTCGTTGATGGCGAAATGCCATTGCTCGAGCGTCACATCCGCGAGCTGGTGGGCGAAGACCTCCTGCGTCTTGGGATAGAAGAACTCCCAGAACGCGCGGCTGCGGCCGACTAAATTTTCCCACATGCGCGATTGCGATTCGTGGATGCCGAGGCTGATCGCGCTGCCGAGCGGCGTGCCCCAATGCTCGTGCGGCAGGCCCTGCTCGTAGAGGGCGTGGCCGGATTCGTGCAGCACGCCGAAGAACGCGTCGCCGAAATAACTTTCGTCGTAGCGCGTCGTCATGCGGATGTCGTGCGGGCCCAGGTCCGTGCAGAAGGGGTGGACGGAGATGTCGAGCCGGCCGGCGTCGTAGTCGAAGCCGATTTGCTTGGACGCTTCGATCGCCAGCGCTTCCTGCGCGGCGGCGGGATATTTTTGTTCCAGGATTTGAACTGGCGCTTTCTTCGATGAAGAGGCGATCTTGCCGACAAGATCAACCAGCGGCTCGCGCAGCGATTGGAAGACGCGGTTGAGGTTCGCGGTCGTCTCCGCGGGCTCGTACTCATCGAGCATCACGTCGTAAATCGGTTTATGGGGATCGATGCAGTTGGCTTCCTGGTGCTTGAGGTAGAGCGTCTTGGCCAGGTGCGGCTTGAAGGTCGCGTAGTCGCTTTTCTTTCGCGCATCGATCCAGGCGTGATGGGCCATGACCGCGGTCTTGCTCATCTCCTCGACCAGGCTCGCGGGAAGCTTGGTGGCGCGGTCGTAGGTGCGGCGGAGCTCTCGAACGTTAGTCGCGACGTCACCTTCGCGGTCCTTCACCAGATCCGATTGCTCGATCTCGGCGAGCATCTGGCCGATTTTCGGCGACGTGAACTGCTCGTGGGTCAGGCGGGCGATGAGCGAGACCTGATCGCCGCGATGCTCGGCCCCCTTCGGCGGCATGTGCGTCTCCTCGTCCCAGTGCAGGACGGAGCCGGCGGAGGCGAGAAGGCTGATCTCCTTGATCGCGGCGATGAGGCTGGTGTAGGTGTTACGGGGGTCACTCATGGCCGCGATGATCGGCGCACCTTTGCGGAATCGCAACCTGCGATTACGATCGCGGGCCTGCCTTCTTCAGTAGCATGGGCGTCCTCGCCCATGCCGTTTAGGATTCGAACAGGCATGGCCGAGACGGCCATGCTACGGAAGCGACTCATGGCCAAGCAGAACGACGACTACAAAGAGAAATTCCGTCCGGACATGTCCGCGTTAGATCAGGAGATCGACAGCGTTCTCAGTGGAATGTCGATCGAGGACCTGTACGCGCAGTCGAACGAGCAGGCGGGCGAATCGCGCGCCAAGGGGCCGCGCAAGGGACGCGTCGTCTCGGTGGACAAGGACGACGTGATGGTCGATTTCGGCGGCAAGTCGCAGGGCATCGCGCCGATGGAGCAGTTCGAGACCGAGCCGAAGGTCGGCGATGAGATGGAGTTCGAGGTCGAGCGCTACGATGCCCGCGAAGGGCTGTTGATCCTCAATAAAAAAGGGGCGGCGGCGCAGAACGTCTCGTGGGAAAACCTCGAGATCGGGCAGATCGTAGAGGGCGTCGTCACCGGCACCAACAAGGGCGGGCTCGAGCTGGAAGTGAAGAGCATGCGCGCCTTCATGCCGGCAGGGCAGGTCGATCTTTACTTCAATCCGGACATGTCCGTCTTCGTCGGCCAGAAGTTCAAGGCGGAGGTCACGCAGTTCGACCCGCGCGCCAAGAACCTGATTCTCAGCCGGCGGAACATCCTCGAGCGCGAGAAGGAAGAGGCCAAGACGAAGCTGATGGAGGAATTGGCCGAGGGACAGGTCCGCCGCGGCACCGTGCGCAGCGTGATGGATTACGGCGCGTTCGTGGATATCGGCGGGATGGACGGGCTGCTGCACGTCAGCGAGATCAGCTTCCGTCGCGGGCATAAGCCGAGCGAGTTCGTGAAGATCGGCGACGTGATCGACGTGAAGATCCTCAAGCTCGATCGCGAGACCGGGAAACTGTCGCTCTCGCTGAAGCAGGCGCGCGGCATCGATCCGTGGCTGGACGCGGCGAGCAAGTACACGATCGGCACGCAGATCACCGGCCGCGTGACCAAGGTCGAGAGCTTCGGCGCGTTCATTGAGGTTGAAGAGGGCGTCGAAGGTCTGCTGCCCGTCAGCGAGATCTCCTGGCAGCGCGTCAAGCACCCGAGCGACGTCGTCCGCGAGGGTGACACCGTCCGGCTGGTCGTGCTCAGCGTTGATCAGGCGGCGCGGAAGATGAGCTTCAGCCTGAAGCAGGCGGGGCCCGATCCGTGGAAGCAGGTCGAGGAGAAGTACGCGACCGACATGATCACCACCGGCACGGTCACGCGCACGGTGGACTTCGGCGCGTTCGTCGAGCTCGAGCCGGGGCTCGAAGGACTGGTTCACATCAGCGAGCTTGCCGATCGCCCGGTGCGGCAGACGACCGACATCGTCAAGCCGGGGCAGCAGGTGCAGGTGCGGGTGATCGAGATCGACAAGGAGGCGCGGCGGATGTCGCTGTCCATCAAGCGCGCGGTCGGCGCGCAAGTGGGAACGGCGGCGCCGTCGCTCACGCCTTCGCAGCCGAAGAAGCGAAAGACACCGCTGCGCGGCGGACTCGATCGTTGATTTGGCCTTCCATGTCGAACACGCGCTTCGCGCTGGTGAGTGTCTTGATCGCGGCGATCTGCTTCGCGGCGGTGGCGCCGACGTTGACGTGGCTGGAGTTTTCCTCCGGCAGCGAAAACCTGGTGACCGAGGCGGTGCTGGAGATGCGGCGCGGCGGGCCGTGGCTGATCCCGACGCTCGCCGGCGCACCTCGCACGAGCAAGCCGCCGCTGCCCGCGTGGATCTGCGCGACGTTCGTCCGACCGCAATCGGTCGCGGCGCTGGCGGATCGCGGAGCGGCGCGCGAGGCGGCATACCGTCGCCTCGCGTGGGAAGTGCGCTGGCCAGCGCTGGTCTTCGCGTGTCTCACGCTCATCGCCGGCGCGTGGCTCGGCCGCGCGCTGCTGGCGGACAACGCCGGCGGCATCGCGACGGCGATCATGATGGCGTCGAGCGTCATCTGGCTGCGCTTCGGGCGATCGATGACGACCGACGTGCAACTGGCGCTGTGGGTGACGATCGCCAACGCCTTCTTCGTCGTCGGCATCCTGAAGAAGCGCCCGTGGCTTGCGGCGACGTGCGGCGGGGCGGCGCTCGGCCTGGCGCTGATGAGCAAAGGGCCGGTCGCGCTGGCGCAGACGACGCTGCCACTGCTGGCATTCGTCGCTTGGCGGCGCTGGGGGATGAAGAAACCGATCGCTGTTCACTGGCCGGCGGTGATCGTCGCCGCCGTCGTCGCGCTGGGGATCGCGCTGCCGTGGCCGATCGTCGCCGCGACTCATTTGCCGGGGCAGGCGCGGATGTGGTTCCGTGAAGTGGCGCTCGGGGGCGCCAAGAACGATGCGTACGATCCGCCTTGGATGTATCTGGCGTTTCTCCCGCTGCTGCTTCCGTGGGCGGGGTTGTTCGTGCTCGGACTGGTCGGGCTGTGGAGGGAGAAGAGCGATCGGGCGGTGCTGGCGATCGCGCTGACGCTGGTGCCGATCGTCGTGATGTGCTGCTTCACGGAGAAGAATGACCGCTACTTACTGCCGATGGTCGCACCCGGCGCGGTGATCGCGGCGGCGGGATTCATCACGGTCGGGAATCATCGGGAACTTAATCCGTTGCGTGGCGTCGTGATGGTGTTCACGTGGGGCTTCCTCGTGATCCTCGCCTTGGGGCTGCCGCTGGCGGGCGGGCTTTTCCTGCGCAATACGGCGGGCACGACGTGGTGGCCGATCGCCCACGGCGCGTCGGCGGCGGCTGTACTGCTGGCGATCGTCGCGATCGCGTGGCGGCTCGATTCGTCCGGCCGGCGCACGCTCCTGCCGGCGGGCGCGATCGTGATGCTGCTCACCAACGCGATGATGATCCACGGTTATGCGCGGAGCGAGCGCGGCCGCAGCGACGGGAAGCCGATCTCCGATGCGATCGTCGCGGCGATGCCCGCCGACACCCCGGTGTGGATCTACGCCGAGCCCGGCCGGTTCAGCCGCTCGCCGGTAGACACCGTGATCTATCTCGATCGCATCGTCGTACCGGTGACCGATTTGTCCACGCTCGCATCCGATCGTCCCGTCGCGGTGATGGTGCACTGCCGGGCGGGACAGACGCTGCCGGCGGCGCTGACGAACTGGCGGGTCATCGGGACGATGCCGAAAAACCAGGGGCTCTGGCACATCTGCGTGCCGCCCGCGCCGCCGGCGCCGCCCGCGCCGCCGACGTCGGGACTGTGACCCGATCGCATTGCCGGTTAGGATGCGGTTAATGTCGTCTCCCGCCATGCCCACCCGACGCGCCGGCGCGCGGTGGGTTCCCCGCCAGACGATCTTTTTCATCGCGCTCATCGCGACAACCGTGCTGCTGTTCGACCTCACCCGCGCGGGGATGATCTGGCGCAACCGCGCGGGCATCGGCTCGGCGGGCGTCGGACAGATCCTCTCGACGTTCCTTTACGGGCTGCGTTTTGATCTTTCCGTCGCGTGCTATCTCATTCTGCCGCTGGTGATCGTCGGGCATCTCCCGCACTATGGGCTGCGCCACTCGCCGCGGCTGCGCAAGGTCTTCACCTGGCTCATCGCGACCGCCGCGGCGGTGATCACGTTCCTGCTGCTTGGCGAGTACGAGTTCTTTCACGAGTTTCAGACGCGTTACAACCAGCTCGCGTTCGAGTACCTCGATCAACCCAAGATCGTGCTGGGGATGATCTGGTACAACTATCCGGTCGTTCGCTACCTGCTGATCACCGCGCTGCTGACGGCGTGTTTCGCGTTGGGCGTGCGCTGGCTGATGAGGCGGACGCTGCCCGTTGCCGGTGAGAACGAGCGCGACGAGCCCGGGTACGAGGGCGTCGCGATGGCCCTGCTGATCGCCGCGATGATTATCGCGATGCGCGGCGGGTTTCAGAGCGAGGCGCTGCAGTGGGGCGACGCTTATCACAGCGGCAGTGAGTTCATCAACCAGATGAGCCTCAACGGGCTCTTCGCGCTGGGCCGGTCGGGCCTCGATCGCTACGGCCGGCAGCACGCGTCGCCGTGGCTGCGGCGGATGCCGATCGACGAGGCGCGGGCGCTGGCGCGGAAGCTCGTGGTGGACAAGGACGAGGAGCTGCTCGACCCGCGCCGCCGCGCCGTCCTGCGGCGCGACACCGACTTCCGCAACAGCGTCACGCTCTTATCGACCGGTCACAGCAAGCGGCCGCCCAACGTCGTCCTCGTCATCATGGAAAGCTTCTCCGCGCGCTTCGTCGGCGCGTGCGGATCGAAGCCCGATTACACGCCCGGGTTTGATAAAATTGCATCCGAGGGAATCCTCTTCGACCACGCCTTCTCCGGCGGGACGCACACGCACCAGGGCGTGTTCTGCTCGATGCTGAGCTTCCCGAATCTCCCGGGTTACGAGTACCTGATGGAGAACATGGTCGCGAACCAGCCGTTCCTCACGCTGCCGGCGATCCTCAAAGCGCAGGGCTACCAGACGATGTTTCTCTACAACGGGAACTTGTCGTGGGACAACATGTACGGCTTTTTCCGCAAGCAGGGGATCGATCGCTTCGTCGGCACGAGCGACTACGTCAATCCCGTGCACCGCGACCGCGTGTGGGGCGTCACCGATCAGGACGTCTTCGATCGCGCCAACGAGGAGTTCGAAGCGGCCGGCGGCAGGGGGCCGTTCTTCGGGGTCGTGCTGACGCTATCGAACCACGCGCCGTTCGATCTCCCCGAGCCGCTGCCGTTCGCGCACACCACCGGCATGGGGGAGCTGAACAAGCGGATCGACGGCGTGCGCTACGCGGACTGGGCGGTCGGGCGATTCATGGAGCGCGCCAAACAACTCGACTATTGCGCCAACACGCTGTTCGTCTTCGTCGGCGATCACGGGTTCGGCGTCGAGCCCAAGCTCTCGGAAGCGAACCTGCTCTTCCACCACGTGCCGCTGCTGTTTTACTCCCCGCTGATGTCGAAGGCGGGGACGGTGGTGACGGATCCGGCCAGTCAGCTCGACATCGTGCCGACGGTGCTCGCGCTGCTGGGGTCGAGCGCGAGCCATTCATCGTGGGGCCGCAACCTCTTCTCCGCCGACGCCGGGCCGGCCGACGAGCGCGCGGTGGTGTTCAAAGGTTCGGGCGGGTCGGGAAGCGATCAGGCCATCGCGATGGTGCGCGGCGACAAGCTCCTGGTGGTCGGCTCGGACATGTCCACGCGGCTGTGGAGCTATCGGCTTAATCCCGATCCGGGCCTCACGCCGCTCGATGATCCACGATCCGCGCTGACGGCGCGATCGATGCAGCGCGATCTCTTCGGCTATGTGGAGGCGGCGGCGAACGATCTGGCGATCAAAACCGTCACGCCGCCCGATTCGCTGCTTCACGACATCGATAAACCGACCGCTAGCGCGCGTTGACGTACTCGATGTTCGCGATCGCCGGGACGATGCCGGCCTCGGCGCCTTCGCTCAGCAATCGCGTGATCGCTTCTCGGCCTCTGGGGCCGTAGTCGAGCGTCCAATCGTTCACATACATGCCGACGAAACGATCGGCGAGGTCGCGATCGAGGTCGCGGCCGAATTGGAGCGCGTATTCGACTGCCGGGGCGCGGTGGTCGAGGCTGTACTGGATGGACGACTTGAGGATGTCGGTGACTTCCTGCATCGCCGCCTGCCCCAAATCCTTTCGGATGCAGTTGCCGCCCAGCGGGAGGGGGAGGCTGGTCTTCTCATGCCACCAGGCGCCCAGGTCGACGATGAGGTGGAGGCCGAGCGTCTGATAGGTGAGCTGGCCCTCGTGGATGATCAGGCCGGCGTCGCATTTGCGATCGGCGACGTGCTTGAGGATCTGATCAAACGGCACGACGTCAAAGCTGAACGCTCCGCCGCCCTTGCCGAGCGCGAGTTGAAGCGTCAGGAACGCGGTCGTGAGTTTGCCCGGGATCGCGATCTTCTTCCCGCGGAGCTGCTCGAGCGTCGTCGGCTCGCGGGCGACGATCATCGGGCCGTACTTGTCGCCCATGGAACTGCCGCAGCTCGTCAGCGCGTATTTATCGGCGACATACGGATAGGCGTGGATGGAGATGGCGGTGATCTCCAACTCGCCTTTCATCGCGCGCTGGTTGAGCGTCTGGATGTCCTGCAAAACGTGCTCGAAGCGCCAGTTTTTGGTGTCGATCAGCGGCGGGTCCTGGGCGAGCGCGTAGAACATGAACGCGTCGTCGGGATCGGGGGAATGGCCGAGCTTCAGCGTGCGGATCGAGGTCATCGCGGCGGAGTATAGGGGTGGCCCTCCGCCGCCGAAACGGGCAGAGCGAAATCCTCAACGCGGCGGGCCGGCCATCGTTGCCGTGGTCGAATCCGCCGCGGCTCTGTCGCCCCTAAAACCGGGCAAAACCGCGTAAAGGCAAAGAAGGTCCCGGATTCTCTGGCTTGCGGGATCTTTCTTTTGGTCTGGCACGTTGATGCGAAGAAGTCGATAATAAACCCCGGCATCGGGCGTTAGTATTAAAGTACGAGGGAGCCCATCCATCATGGCCGCCACACTCCATCCGATGCTGCGTCCTTATAAGCCGAGCGATGAACAGCCTTTCGATCGCGTTCGCGCCGCGCATTTGCTCAGCCGCGCGGGGTTCGGGGGCACCGAGCAGGAAATCGAGAAGGTGCTGAAGCTGGGGCCGCTGGATGCGGCGGACTGGCTGATGGATTTCCCCGATGCGCCGGCGGAGGAGCAGAGCAAAACCGACGTGCCGGACCTCTCCAGCATCGACGGCTATCCGGCCAACTATCGCGAGATCGCCGAGAAGCAGCGCGGCATGACGCCCGAAGAGCGCATGCGCTATCGCCAGCAGCTCATGCAGGCCAACCGCGAGGCGATCGTCGCGACCGCGGAGTGGTGGATGAAGCGGATGGCGTACGGGCCGCACCCGTTGCAGGAAAAGCTCACGCTCTTCTGGCACGGCCACTTCACTTCCAGCGCCAAGGACGAGCGTCAGGCGAGCTTGATGTGGAACCAGAACGAGCTGCTCCGCCGCAACGCCGCCGGGAACTTCCGCCAGTACGTCAAGCAGATCTCGCGCGACCCGGCGATGCTCGATTACCTCAACAACACGCAGAACCGCAAAGCCCATCCCAACGAGAACTACGCGCGCGAGCTGATGGAGCTGTTCACGCTCGGCATCGGCAACTACACGGAGTACGACATCCGCGAATCCGCCCGCGCCTTCACCGGATGGGCGCATGACGGCGACGACTTCATCTTCCGCAAGTTCGATCACGACGAGGGGGAGAAGACGTTTTTCGGCAAGCGCGGGAATTTTAACGGTGACGACGTCATCGAGATCATCCTCGCGCATCCGGCGTGCGCGAAGTACATCGGCGGCAAGCTGTTCAAGTACTTCGCTTATGAGGACGTCGAAGAGCCGCTGGCGCAGAGCCTGGGGCAGATGCTCCACGAGAACAACTGGGACCTGCGCCCGCTGCTGCGGACGATCTTCACCAGCCAGGCGTTCTACAGCGATCGCGCGCTAGGCGTGCAGATCAAGAGCCCGATCCAGCTCGTCGTCGGAACCGTAAGACTGCTCGGCCTGGACATGCCGCCTCGGCGGATCATCGCCGCCGCGCTCAACCAGATGGGCCAGGTCCCGCTCGAGCCGCCGAACGTCAAGGGATGGCCGGGCGGGCGGTCGTGGATCAACACGTCCACGCTGTTCGTCCGCTACAACACGGCCGTCTGGCTCGCGGGCGGCGGCGGACAGGTGCCGATGGCGATGGGCAATCCCAAGCCCGGCAAGTTCAAGATGGCGATGGTCAACGCCGACAGCAGCTTCGCCCCCAAAGCGGAAAAGAGCGACGCCGAGCGGATCGTCGATGCCTGGGTCGATCGCCTGATCCAGCGCCCGATCGACGACGAGAAGAAGCGCACGCTCCTTGAAGCCCTTGGCGGCCGGCCGGATGATGAGGACAACGTCAAGAAGGTCGTGCAGTTGATCGTGTCGATGCCGGAGTATCAACTTTGTTAGTTGTTAGTCGTTAGTTGTTAGTTGTGAAGAGGTCACCGCGGGAGAGCACGTGGCGCGGACGAATTTTGAGAATCTTCGCATCTACAACTTGGCCGAGATGCTTGCGGACGAGGCATGGGTGATCGTGCGGCGGTGGGACAACTTCGCGCGTGACACCGTTGGAAAGCAGTTGGTGCGCGCCGCCGATATCGGCGCCAACATCGCCGAAGGCATCGGTCGTGGCACGTTCAAGGACAATCGGAGTTTCGCGCGGATGGCGCGCGGATCGTTGTACGAGACGAAGCATTTTCTCCGACGCGCGTTCAAGCGCGAGCTCGTGGATAAGAAAGCGATCGCCGCCATCAAACCCTTGATAGACGAGTTGGGACCGAAGTTGAACGCATACCTGGCGTACCTGAACGAACAGGTCGAGCGCGATGGTAAACGTCGCCGCCGTTCCACAACTAACAACTATCAACTAACAACTAACAACAACGGCAAGACGAGGTAACCATGTTCGAAAATCCCACCACACGCCGAATCTTCCTCCAGAAGGGTCTGACGATGTTGGCCGTCGGCGCGACGGTGCCGACGTTTCTGGATCAGACCGTGATGGCGCTGGCCAACCCGCACGACATCCCGCGCACGCAGCGGCCCAGCGGCAAGGACGGGAAGATCCTGGTCGTCTGCCAGCTCTCCGGCGGCAACGACGGGCTCAATACGGTCATTCCCTACGGCGACGACGCGTATCACCGCGCCCGGCCGTCGCTGGGGCATGACGTCAACAGCGTGCTGAAGATCGACAACTACCTCGGCCTGCACCCCAACCTCGCGCCGCTCAAGGAGCTGTACGACGACGGTCGGATGGGCATCGTGCAGGGCGTCGGGTATCCCAACCCCAATCGCTCGCACTTTCGCTCGATGGACATCTGGCAGACGGGGATTCCGGAGAAGGAGATCGTCACGACCGGCTGGCTCGGCCGCTTCTTCGACAACACCTGCGCGGGCATGGATCCGCACGTCGGCGTGAGCATCGGCGAAACCATGCCGCTGGCGATGAAGGGCGAGCGCATCATGCCGCTCAGCTTCGATCGGCCCGAAACGTATCGCTACAACGGGAAGGACAAGGAAGATTATCTCCGGCTGAACAAGATCGATCCGGAGGCGTCTGCCTCCGCGCAGCAGGCGGCGCCGCAGCCCGCGATCGCCAAGCCGGCGGCGAAGAAGATCGAAATCGCGACGGCGTCGAGCCAGCTCGATTTCCTCCATCGCACCGCGATGGACGCGCAGCTCAGCAGCGACGACATCCTGCGCATGACGCAGCGCCACAGCCCGCCGGTGCAGTATCCGGCCGGGCAGTTCGGCGCGGGGTTGCGCACGATCGCCGCGATGATCGCCGGCGGATTGCCGACGCGCGTCTACTACGTCAGCCTCGGCGGGTTCGACACGCACGCCAACGAGAAGGGCCGGCACGATCAGCTCATGCAGCAGTTCGCCCAGGGCGTCAGCGCGTTCTGGAAGGACCTGAAGAAGCAGGAGAACGACGAGCGCGTGGTGATGATGACCTTCAGCGAGTTCGGCCGGCGCGTCGAGCAGAACGCCAGCGGCGGAACCGACCACGGCGCCGCCG
>JAICTV010000246.1 GCA_025936175.1 Phycisphaerae bacterium | reverse complement strand
GCCACGCGCCGGAGCCAGTCCATGGACACCGTCATAATGTGGTTCGCGTCGCTCGTATTGCTCCAGAAGTGAAACCGTTAATCGTAGTGAGGGCTCAAGCGGATGAAACGATCACGCGGATACTTGGACAGATTCAGCCATTCCGAGTGAGGGACATCGAGAACAGCATCGGTCTCGGTGTCGTGGATCTGGTGGACCTTCTCGTCGGTTGGCTCATCGCGCTTGTACTTAGACACGCTCATACTCCTTACGCCACGCGCCGGAACCAATCGACGGAACCGGTCATGATGTGGTTGGCGTCGCTGCTGCCGCCGTAGAAATGGAAGTTGATACCAACGGACGTCGGCGCGGCCCCGAGGAATGTTGCTGCCGCCTCCTGCCAGAATCGTGTGTAGTACGATCCCGATTTTGAGATACGCCAGATCATGTTCGTCCCGTCGTACTCAAGCTCCAAGTACATTGTGTCCTGACGCACGTCGTACAGATCCTGGTCGATCGCCAGCGTACTCGGTTCGGTGATGCGGGTCGCGTACATCGTGATCGCGCCGTAGCTGGAGTGGTACAGCGGTCCAGCGACCGAAGACTTACTCACACTTGAACGACGGGCGATCATGTAGATACCGAAGAAGTTCCATGTCGCCGAGTCGAGAGAAATCTTCGCCCGGACCTTCCACGTTCCAGCCGGTGCTGGTTGCGTGATGGCGAAAATACGATTCTGTACCGACGATGGGCACGAGAACGACATCCAGCTACTGTTCCCGTAGCTCTTGGTGACAGAGGCCGTGATGGCGCTGGGATCGACGATGGTCCACTTCGAGTCCAGCGACACACCCGTGAACTCGTCATCCATCGCGTCGATGAACACGTTCGCGAGCAGCCCCTGCGCAACGGTGCCGGCATGCAGGCCGTCGGCGAGCCAGAGGCTGGAGGGATTGTCGCTGGGAAGATCGCGGTCGATCGTCACGCCGCCGACCTGGAACTGCGCGGGCGCGAAGATGCTGTTGACCAGCACATCCACGTCCGCCAGCGCGATGCGGTCACTCGATGCCGCGAGGTCGCGGATCTGCGCATCGAAGGCGGCGACGCCCTGATCGACCGCATCCGCCAGCGCCTGCGGCAGGAAGCCGGCGGCGATCGCGCCCTTCACCTGTGGGAAGACGCTCACTTTCGGGAGCGTGGCGACCACCACCCTCGCGTGCGGCGACGCCGCCAGCAGCGAATTGACGGCGCTGGAAACGTTCGCGACGGCATTGGGGACGACGCTTCCAAGCGCGGCGATGGGATCAGTCGCGCTGAAGACGTCGCGGAAGTCGTTGCCGCGATGAAGACCAGCGCGGTCCGCACCTTGCCCGCGGAGATTTGCGCGGCGAGGCCGCTCACCTGGCCGTCGGCGATCATGTCGGCGCTGGTGTCGCCGCTCAGCGCCCAGTTGTTGGCAAAGCCGCCGTTGCGCGGAAGAGCGCGCGGCGTGGCAGTGAAAGCGCCGAAATCGATCTGCCGATCGCCGGCGAGTTGCTCGATGTAGTTGCGCGCCGTGCTGCGGTTCGGCGCGTAGAACTGATACTCATCGGTATAGCTGTCGCCCAGCGCTCCGACCTTCAGCGCCGCCGACATCAGCCGGCGTAGCTCGAGCGACTCGATCATCGCGATATTGGATTGACGACTGGAGCGGGCCCATGACGCACGGGAAGCAGAAGCTTGCACGATATCTCCTTGCAGAGACGGGGACTCTCCGATCGCGTGATGACCGCGTCATCGCGCACGTTTGCACTGGAACAAATGAAGGTTTTTACGACGTGCGACAGGACCGAGAGACGGACCGCCGAGCGTTCACAACCCAGCAAAACCCGGCGTGGGACGAAAGATAGTTAGTCCTAACTATATTGTCAACTCAGATCGGACCGTCGTTTCATATTTTGAAAATTTTTGTTCGCGGGCGGAATGGGGCCGAGCGGCGCCACCGCACCGACGTGTCAGCCGCGCAGCGACTGAAGCTCGGCGAGGCGCTTGCCCGTCGGCGGCTTCTTTGTCTTCATCATTTCGACGAATGCGTCAAAGAGATACGCGGCGTCGTGCGGGCCGGGACTGGCTTCGGGATGGTACTGCACGCTGAAGACCGGCAGCTCGCGATGACGGAAGCCTTCGACGGTGTTGTCGTTCAAGTTCAGGTGCGTGACGACGCCGCCGGCGCGCTCGAGCGAGGATTTCTCGACGGCGAAGCCGTGGTTCTGGCTGGTGATCTCGACCCGGCCGGTGTCGAGGTTCTTCACCGGCTGATTTCCGCCGCGGTGACCGAACTTCAGTTTGTACGTGGTTGCGCCCAGCGCCAGTCCCAGGAGCTGGTGGCCGAGGCAGATGCCGAAGGTCGGCACTTTGCCGGCGGTCTGCTTGAGCGAGTTGATCGTGTACTCGACCGCCGCGGGATCGCCGGGGCCGTTGCTGATGAACAGGCCGTCGGGATTGTGCTTCATGATCTCGGCCGCGGGCGTGTCGGGCGGGAGGACCGTGACGCGGATGCCGCGCTCGGCGAAGTGGCGGAGGATGTTCTGCTTGGCGCCGCAATCGAGTGCGACGACGTGAAGACCGTCGCCGCGTTCGACGGAGCCGGCGATTCTCCAAACACCCTGGTCCTCGTCCCACTCGTACTGCTTGGACGGCTTTACGTCCTTGACCAGGTCGGCGCCGCTCATGTCGCGGACTTCTTTCGCGTGGCGGATGAGCTGCCCGTCGTCAAGGATCTCGCTCGAGAGGACGCCATTCATCGCGCCCTTGATCCGAAGCTTGCGCACGAGCGCGCGCGTGTCGATCCCGGTGATGCCGACGATGCGGTTCTGTGTCAGGTACTCTTCGAGGCTGATGTCGGCGCGCCAGTTCGAGTACGCCGGCGCCAGCTCCTTCACGATGAAACCGGCGACCTGCGGCTTTTTGCTTTCGACGTCCTCGCGGTTGATGCCGTAATTCCCGATCAGCGGGTAGGTCATCGTCACGATCTGCCCGGCGTAGGAGGGATCGGTGAGGATCTCCTGATAGCCGGTCATCGAGGTGTTGAAGACGACCTCGCCTTCGCTGGTTCCGGCGAAGCCGAAATGCTCGCCGGTGAAGAGGGTTCCGTCCTCGAGGGCGAGCTTGGCGACGCGGCGCGGCGATGCGGAAGAAGTCATTGGCGGCGGGATTATAGTCCGATAGCGATTGTTTCAAGTGTGCGGCGAAATCCGCCGATAGCGGATGATAGGCTGTGGGTCTCCGACCTTTAACGGTTGGGCAGCCTGATTTGGGGCCCGGTGTAACGGCGAGCACCGGGCTCTTTTTTTGCGCCCGCGATGATTAAGGCGCCGTGGTCGGTGCCGTCGCGGGGGCAATTGGCGCCGCAGCGACTCCGCTCCCCTTCACCAGCGCCGGCTCAATCCAGTCCAGCTTGTCCTGCACCCCATAGTTGTCCCCGAAATCGACTTCCAGCGTGATCGTCTTGGCGCTCTTGAGCGGGACGAGAATGACCGGCGACAGCTCCCCCGCCGTCACGTGCTGCTTCTCATGGACGACGTTTCCGTCGAGGCGGATCCGCACCGTCACGTCCGCGTACGGCGCCGTGCCGTCGATCGCGTACTGCGTGCGGAAGGTCTGGTAGTCGCCACTGACGGGCCAGGTGATCTTCGAGTACGGCACCACGCCGATGCCGCGCGCGACCGTGCGGTCGCCGAAGCGAATCGGTTTGCCGGCGATCGTGCGGTCCATTTTTGCGGGGCGCGTCGTCTCGAGGAATGGCGTCTGCACGTTCTCGCTGGGCTGGCGGGAAGAAAGCCATGAGACGGGGCCGTTGAGCTGTTCGATGCCGGCGACGGCGGAGAGTGGGACTTTCCGCGTTCCGCCGGATTTCAGTTTCAGCACGAGCTGATCGGCTTCAGTGGCGACGGCCGGCGCGGTGATGACCGAATCGTCGCTGATCTTCACGCGCAGCGCCCGCTCGCCCGCGACGGGCCGCGCGGCGCCGGTGGAAGCGAAGAGCACTGCCGCGACCGAGCCAAGCGGCACCGGCGTCGGCGTGCCGCTCACCTGCACGGTGATCTGATCGCCCGCGATGTCCGAGACGATGCCGCGGACGCTGTCACCGTTGGCGAGCTGCACGACGTCCTCGGTGCGCTTCGGCTCATCGTTTAATGATGTCGCCGCGCCGGCACGAGTGATCTTCGAGATCTGCTTCAGCGGCAGATCGATATCGCCAACCGAAGACGATTTCCACGTCAGCGCTTCTCCCGTCAGCTTCACCGGCTCGCCGTGAAGCTGCTCGCCGCCGAGCAGGGAGATCACGAACTTGCCGCTCGCGGATTTTGTTTCGAGTGCGCGGTCGAGAAGTACGAGTTCATCCCACTTCACCAGCCGCGGCGGCGTGCCGGATTGATCGACGACGTGAACGCCCGCGTCGTCGATCGAGGCGAGATCGACCTGCTTCGTCTGGAAGTCCGCCGTCGTGAGCGTCCACTTCGGTGGCTGCTGTTGCGCATCCACGAAAATGGAGGACACGAAGATCGCAAGGATCGCGAGAATCGCAGGGAGAGGCTTCATGACGCGCGCAGCTAGCTCCCCGGTCCTTTGCCCGTGTAGACGGGGAGATATCGATTCGGCATTTGCAGGACGATCAGCGCCATGCTCGTCGCGTAGTCCTCGCTGAAATCGCCGGACCACGCGCCGGTCGTGCGGTTCTGACGGGCGATGAGCTGGTCGCGAATCGCCGGGTACCACGCCGCCCAGTAATCGCCGCCGGCGAGGAACATCGCCTGCACGGCGTAGTAGTGGCCGTAGTAGTAATGACCTTCCCCGTCGGCGGCCTGGCCGCGGCCGGGGACGTACTGCTTGATGTAGTTCAAGCCGCGCGTGATGTCGTTGCCTTCGAAGATGCCGGCGTAATAGAGCGCGGAGACACCGGCGGCCGATCGCGCGAAGCCGGATCCCCCGCCGCCGCCCTGGTGCGCCATGTAGCTGAAACCGCCGTCGGGATTCTGGCAGTTGCGGACGTACTGGACGGCCTTGTCGATTACGTCCTTCTCGACCTTGATGCCCGCGTCGCGCGCTGCTCGCAGTGCCATCACCTGGCAGATGGTGACGGAAATGTCGGCGTCGTAGGGCACCGGCTGATAACGCCAGCCGCCCTCACGATTTTGCGTCTGTTCGATCAGTCGGACGGCGCGCTGGAGCTTTTCCTTCACCTGCTCATCGCCCGTCATGCCGTAGACCTCGCCGAGGAAAAGCGTGGCGAAGCCGTGGCCGTACATCGGGCCGTGCGATTGATCCGAGGCGATCAGGCCGGATTCCTGGCAACTGGCCAGGACGAAGTCGAGGCACTTCTGCACATTCTCGGCGTACTGCCCGCGACCCGGAAGATTGCCCGCCTGCATGAACGCGAGGCCGGCGAGCGCGGTGATTCCCGCGTGCTTGGCTGAACCGCCGCCGGCGCCGAACGAGCCGTCGCGCGCCTGATGATCCGCGAGCCAGCGAAGTCCACGTCGAACGGACTCCTGCTGCGCCGCCGTGATCTCGTCGCCGCGGACTTGCGCGGGCGTCTTCGCGAGTTCGGTCTTCGCCGGGGCGGCGTCTTCATCTGCGGCGCGCACGACCCTCGCGGTCGATCCGGCAATCGCCACGGCACACGCGAACGAGATGAGCGAGCGTCCATTCATCGCAACGTCAAACTTACTGTCGCTCCGTCCCTTTCACCGCGACGCCCTTGTAGTAGTCCTCGACGTACTTGCGGTACTTCTCGATGATCTGCTCGTCAGCGCCTTCGATGACCGCGTTGCGCGTGCGCGGGCTGATCCGGCCCCACTCGGCGGCCGATTCCTTGATTTCTTTCGACAGGTCCTCGTTGATGCCGGCTTGACCCGGCGAGACGGAATTAGGCTTGGGATTCGTGCCGCTCGTGCGGTTGTGGGCTTCGCCCTTGATCGAGCCCTTGGCCTGCACGTCGGCGACCTGCCGGCCGGACTTGGGCTGCTGCATCTTCTGCCCGGGCTGCGATCCAGGTTGGGCGGCGGCGGACGCGCTCGCCTGTTTGCGCGACTGGTCGATCAGCGAATCGAGATCGAGCAGGATGCGGTCCTGGATGATCTGAGTCGTCTTGCCCGGATCGTTGTTCAGCGCCAGGCGCTGACGCGAGCGGGCCATCCGATCGCCGACGACGAGGATGTCCTTCTCGATCTGCGCGGCGTCGGGCTGCTCGCCCTTGAGCACGCCTTCGAGCTCCTGCTGCTCGACTTGCTCCTTGCTCGCCTCTTCGGGGAGCTGATCCTTGTTGTCCGGCTCCGGGCGGAGCTTGGCTTGACCGTTCGACGTCTTCTGGATCATCTGATCGAGGAGCGTACGAAGTTCGCCCTGACGACCGCCCAGCGCCAGCAGGCGGGGCGCATCCTTCTTCGGCTCGGCGTCGAGCTTCTTGGTATTGGTGTTGATCGCCTTCTGAAGGTCCTTGAGTAATCGCAGCTCGGCTTCGGTCGGAAGCTTCGGTCCGCACTGCCCACCGCCGCCACCCCCACCGCTTTGGCGCTGCTCGAACTTCTTCTCCGCCAGCTTCACTTCCAGGTTTCTAATCATCGAGTCGAGCTGCTCGACGATGCGGGCCTGCTCCGCCTGCGTCGGCGTGCCGGTCGCGGGCTTGCCGAGGTCGTCCTTCACTTCGTTCATCGAGTTGACGATGTCCTTGTTCGCCCAGATGTAGACGACGCTGTTGACGGCGGCGAGCGCTTCTTCCAGCTCCTGCGTGCGATCGGAGAGCTTGCCTTCCTCGCCTGGCAATTGGCCGAGCCGGATCGCGTCTTCACGCTTGAGGTTTCCGTCGTCCGCCTTGGGAGCCTTGTCGATCCGCGCGGTCTCGGTGTTGAGCTTCTCCTGCTCCGCCTTGATCTTCATGTACGCGGCACGGACGGCTTCCTTCTGCTGCTCGTCACGCTTTTGATCGACCTCCTGCTTCTGCTTGTCCACGATCTGCTTGGCCTCGACCAAGGCCTCGAGCGCATCGACCTGCGGCGGCTCGTACGCGCTTGCCAGATCCTTCGCCCGCAACTCGACGATCGCGCGCTCCATCTTCGATGCCGCCCGCGTCAGGTTCGATGCCGGCTCGGCGCCATTGGGGATGTCCTCGGCGACGTGCGCGATGTCGCGGGTGTTGCGCTCGGTCTGCTCCTGGCCGTTGGTGACCGTCGGCAGCTCCGCCTGCGCGGGCAGATGCGCCTTGTCGCGCTCGGCCATCGCCAGAAGCAGCTCGGACAGCTTCGGATCGAGCTTGTCCGCGGGCTTGCCCTGCAGGCCGAGATTGTCGAGGTTGTGACCCGCCTGTCGGCGGATGAGGTTCGCGAGCTGCTGCTGCAGATCGGCGAGCTTCTTCGACAGCTCTTCGAGCTTGCGTCGTTCCGCTTCGCGAAGGTTCGTCAGCATCATCTGCAGGCCGATTTCCGCCTGCTTCTGCGACGCCTGCGCCGATGCCTGCTGGTTCTGTTTCGCCGCCTGCGCGGCTTTCGCCTGGTTCGGGCTGACCTGCTGGTTCTGCCCCGTCTGCGCGGCCTGCTTCATCGCATCGGACGAGGCGGGATCAGTCTTCTGCATCTGCTGCGAGAGCTTCTGCATTTCCCCGATCGCCTTGTCCGTGCGCTCGGCGAGGCGCTTCTGGTCTTCGGCGGCCTTGTCGAGCTTCTTGCGGTCCTCGTCGTTCATCTGCTCGGGCTTCTTGCCCAGGTTTTTGGCGCCGACGTCGGCGGTCTCTTTGCTGACGCGCTGCTGCTCGGCGAGCAGGTCGCGGATCTTATCGATCGTCTGCTGCAGGCTGCCGACGCCGCCCATCTTGTCCATCGCGCTCTGCAACTGCTCGACCGCATGCTGCTGATTCCCGGTCGCGCCT
>JAICTV010000188.1 GCA_025936175.1 Phycisphaerae bacterium | reverse complement strand
TTCGCGCTGTGAATGCCGAGCGATGCGCTCGACGGCGCGGTGAAGGTCAGCTTCAGCGACAGCGACTGCCCCGGCTGGATCGTCTGCGGCAGCGGATCGGTCGTGCTGGCGCTGAACATGCTCGCATCGGCGCCGGAGATCGACAGGCCGCCGGACGAGATGGTCAGAGCGCCGGTTCCGGTGTTGCGGACGGCGACACCGATCGTCTGGCCACCGGTTCCGCCACGAACGTCGTTGAAGACGCGTTGGCCGGCCGTGGAGATCTGTCCTGACCCGCCGCCCCCGCCGCCGGTCGCGGTGAGCACGCCGCGCTTGATGCCGAACTGATCGAACGTCACGTCGATCCCGCCGGCGTTGTTCTTGCTCTGCGCCATCACCCCGCCGTACGCGGCGCCGCTGAAGAAGACGGTGCGCTTGTCGCCCTTGAGGATGAGCGTTGGCGGAAGCTGCACCACGTTGCCGCCGTTGATGCGGTAGAACGCGTTGACGTAACCGGTCGTCGGATCGCCGCCGAGATACAGATCGATCGTGCTGATCGCGGAGAACGAGCCGATGCTGTAGACGGTCTGCGGGAGCGAGTGCTTGATCCCGGTCTTGAACTTCTGCTCGTCGAAGAATTGAAGTCCGATCTTGCCGCCCTCGGCCGAGAGCACGAGCTTCACGTAGTCGTCCTGATCGGGCCCGAAGATGATGCCGCCCTCTTCGTGCGGCTGATTGATTTGCGTCGGCGGACCGGTCAGGCGCGCGCTGATCACCCACGGGCGGCTGGAGGCGGCAAAGGTCGTCGTCAGCGCGTTGACCAGCGTGTTGTCGGCGTCGAGGTTCGATCCTTCGTCCGCATTGCCGGTCGTGTAAAGACGGAGGATGCCGGCTCCGATCTTGAGGTCGATGAGGCGCGGCTGGTATTCATCGCCGTTGCGATTGGGCTGCGCCCAGGTGAAGCCGGTGCCGGAGCCGTCGCGATCGAGCAGGCCGGGCTTGGACCGGTTGAAGTCGAGCGAGAGCGGCAGCGCATAACCGGCGTTCGGATCGCCGGCCAGCAGCGTTCGGGATTCCAGGGCTTCAAGAAGCGCGCGGGGAGAAAACAAATGCATGCGAAGAACTCTCCGGGTCTTTGCTTTGTGCGCGGCAGATCAACGCGCAAGAACTACACCCACTGTTATCGGTCGATCGCCATCCCCGTCGTCAACCGAGCGGAACCATTATGGTAACGCGCGCTTCCGCGCGCGACCAATGCACGAAAAGGACGATCGCCGACATAATCTCATTTCGCCAATTCCTCGTTTGACGAACCCCACCCTGCCGCTTACTTATTCCCGTTTCTCTCGGCCACAACGGAGTTTATCGCCATGCGCTGGAGCCAGACGCTCATCCCGACGCAGAAGGAAACGCCCTCCGACGCGCAGATCATCAGCCATCAGCTCATGCTCCGCGCCGGGCTGATCCGCCAGCTCACCGCCGGCGTCTACGACTTTCTTCCGCTCGGCCTGCGCGCGTTGCAGAAGGCCGCCGCGATCGTGCGCGAGGAAATGAACAAGATCGGCGGCGCCGAGGTTCTACTGCCGGCGATGAACCCGATCGAGTTGTGGCAGCGCAGCGGCCGCGAGCAGCAGTACGGCGATCTGATGTTCCGCCTGAAGGACCAGCACGGCCGCGGCAACGTGCTCGCTCCCACGCACGAGGAAGTCATCACGGAGCTCGTCGCCGCCTACGTCAATTCCTACAAGCAATTGCCGCTGACGCTCTACCAGATCCAGACCAAGTTCCGCGACGAGGAACGCCCGCGTTTCGGGCTCCTGCGCGTGCGCGAGTTCCTCATGAAGGACGCGTACAGCTTCCACGCCGACGTCGAATCGCTGAACAAGACGTACCAGGACATGTACGATGCCTACGCGCGCGTCTTCACGCGCTGCGGCATCCCGTTCGTGATCGTCGAAGCCGAATCGGGACCGATCGGTGGATCAGCAAGCCACGAGTTCATGGCCGCCTGCGAGGCCGGCGAGGACATCATCGTCACCAGCGACAAGGGCAACTACGCCGCAAACGTCGAGAAGGCGGAGATCGGAAATCGCCCGCACACGTTCGCGGGAGAACCGACGGGCGCGCTTGAGAACGTTCACACTCCCAATCTTCCCGGAATCGATGAGGTCGGGAAGTTCATGAAGGTCAAACCCAAGAACATGCTCAAGACCCTCGTCTTCCAAGCCCGGGGATTGCAATCCCCGGGCTTGCAGTGGGTCGTCGCAGTGGTTCGGGGCGACCACGATGTGAACGAAGCGAAGCTCAAGAAATCGGTGAAGGAGACCTTCGGAGTCAACGAGATCACGATGATCGACTCGCCCGAGGTGCGCCAGACCTGGGCGATCGGCTTCGTCGGTCCCGACGCCGCGGTGAAGCGGCCGGACACCGTCGTCGTCGTCGATCCCGACGCCGCGCAGGGCGGGTTCTGGGCGACGGGCGCCAATGAGGTCGATCATCACGTCAAGCACTTCAACTGGTCGCGCGACGCCGGCGGCGACAAGCTCGCCGATCCGAAGAAGGTGCTCGTCGCCGATATCCGCAACGCCAGTGCCGGCGATCCGTCTCCCAAGAACGACGGCGGCGTGCTCAAGACCTCGCGCGGGATCGAGATCGGCCACGTGTTCAAGCTCGGCACGCGATACTCGGACGCGCTGGATGCAAAGACCCTCGACGACAAAGGCCAGAGCCACTCGATCATCATGGGCTGCTACGGCATCGGCATCGGACGCATCCTGATCGCCGCCATCGAAAGCCTGCACGATGACAAGGGGATCATCTGGCCGGCGGCGATCGCGCCGTATTCGGTCGTCATCACGCCGATCAAATACGACGGCGAAGTCAAAGCCGCCGCCGACGCGCTCTATCACCAGCTCACAACCAGCGGGATTGACACCCTGCTGGACGATCGTGACGCCCGCCCCGGCTTCAAGTTCGCCGACGCGGATTTGATCGGCTTCCCGATCCGCGTCAACATCGGCGACCGCGGCTTGAAGGAAGGCAAGGTCGAAGTGAAGCGGCGCAAAGCGCCGGAGGCAGAGATGGTGCCGCTCACCGAGATCTTCGAGCACGTTCAAAAGGCGCTGCGCCTTCCGTGACGTTGGGTGACATGCCGAAACTGATCCTGATCAAACACGCCTCCCCTTTCGTCATCCCCGGCGCGCCGCCTGAGAAATGGCGACTGTCGGACAAGGGCAAGGAGGCGTGCGTGCCGCTCGCGGAGGCGATCGAGCCGCTCGCGCCGACGGTCATCGTTTCCAGCGATGAGCCCAAGGCGATGGAGACGTCGGAAATCGTCGCGGAGCATCTCGGGATCTCGCACGAGACGGCGGAGGGGCTTCACGAGCACGACCGCTCGAACGTGCCGCACATGCGCAGTGGCGAGTTTATCTCCTACGTCGAGCTGTTCTTCCGCAAGCCGCACGAGCTGGTGCTCGGCCGTGAGACGGCGGACAAATGTGCCGACCGATTCGACCGCGCGGTGAAGGACGCGCTGGCGAAATATCCGTGCCAGACCATCGCGATTGTTGCTCACGGCACCGTCCTCGCCCTCTTCCTCGCGCAGCGGGATCGCGAAAGCGACGGCTTCCACTGGTGGCGCAAGCTCGGCCTCCCCTCCTACGTCGTCCTCTCGCTGCCGGAACTGGCGATCGAAAAGACCGTCGAACGCGTCGGTTGAATTAGATCGTCATCCGCCGATCGGGTATCTTTCCGCGCTCATATGCCGCACGTCGTCAACGGGATCGGGACCTGGTACTGGGGCAAGAACAACATCGTCTCGCGCACGGCGCGGTGCGAGTTCTGCGGCGTTCATCAGGAGCTGACTAGCTTCGACACCACGCTCTACTTCGTCGTCTTCTTCCTTCCGGTCATCCCGCTCAAAAAGAAACGCGTCTTCGATCAATGTCCGTCCTGCAAACGACACCGCGCCATGCCGCTCAAAAAATGGGAGCAGCAGAAGCACGAGTCGCTGATGAAGGCGGTCGAAGCATGGCAGGCGGCGCCGGGAAATCCGGAGTCGGCGAAGAACGCGATCAACACCTCCGTGGCGTTTCACGACAAGCAGGCGTTCGAGGACATGTCGGTGCCGATCGCGCAGACGTTCGCGCGCGATTCGGAGATGCAGCTTTACCTCGGCGACGCGTTCGATCATTTCGGCGACGCCGAGGCGGCGGACGACCGCTATCGCTCGGCGCTGGCGCTGCGTAACGACCCGCAGACCCGGCGGCGATATGCGGCATTCCTGCTGCGCCGCCTCCGTCCCGACGACGCGCGGCCTTACCTCGCCGACATCCTTACCACGCGCGATCAGCAGGACGCGCGCCTGCTCCTCGGCCTGGCGCAGGCGTATCAGGGCGTCGGCAATCATGAAGCCGCCGCGCAGTTGATCGACGAGACCGGCACCGCGTTTCCGAACCTCCTGAGCGACGCGGAGTTCGATCGCATCCGACGCACCTCGGCCAAATACCGCGGCACCAACAAGCGCATCAAGGTTGCCGCGCTCGATCAAAAACCCGCCGTGCGGCAGGGAAGCTGGTTCAATCGCAACGGCGCGAAGATCATCGTCGGCGGCATCGTCGCGGCGGCGGTGACGTGGTTCACTGTGCTCGCGATGTCGCTCGGCAAGCACGAAGTGAACCTGATCAACGGCACTGACGCCGCGTATACGGTCGAGATCGGCGGCAAGCGCTTCACGATCGGCCCGATGAGCCGGACGGTCGCGTCGATCGATGAAGGCAAGTACACCGTCACCGTCCTCGACCGCGCGGGGAAGCTCGACCCCGCGGCGATCGAATTGAAGACCAGCTTCTGGTCCAGGCCTTTCGACCGCCACACCTTCGTCCTCAACCCCGATCGGTGCGCGCTGCTGTATCAAGAGGAGATCCAGTACACGTCCGGCGGGACGAGTCACGGCGGCGGCGCGCCGCGGATCGATTACCTGCAGGGCCGGGTGCTGTATGACCTGAAGAAGCCGGACGACCCGTTCACCGAGCCCCCGCCGGAGGTGAGCCTGCCCAGCGAGTCATCGGTCGTCACGCGCACGCACCTTGCGCTGGTGACCGAGCTGACGCCCAGCCAGACGGCGAACTTCATCAAGAAGAAGCTCGGCGAAAGCGCCGCGGCGCAATGGGCCCGGCGCTACGCCGCCGTGTCGAACAACGACCTGCTGGCGATGTCGCTGCTGGCCGAGTTCCTCAAGCCCGAGGAGTGGACGGCGGAGATCCGCCCCCGGCTCAATGAGCGGCCGCTGCGGCTCGAGTGGCACCGCTTCTATCAGAACACGATGGAGCGCGAGCATCCGGATTACGACCTGCCCGGCGAATACCAGAAGCTGCTGACGAATGACCCGCAGAACAAGGGCCTGATCTATCTCGTCGCGCGCATCACCGAAGATCGCAATAAATCGGTGGAGCTCTTCCGCAAGGCGGCAGAGCCCCCCGACCCGTCGCCCTTCGCGCTCTACGCGCTGGCGCTGGACGACCTGAGCAACGCCGATTTTTCCGCCGCACTCGATCACGCCACCCACGCCGCGAAGATGGATCCGAAGAACCCGCAGTTCACCTGGGCGCTGCGCGAATCGCACGAGGCGCTGGGGCAGATCGACGAGGCGCTGGCGATCCCGCGCTCGCAGGAGAAGCACGACGGGCACGATTACGCGCACGTGCTCGATGAGGTCCGCCTGCTGATCAAGAAGGGCGCGATCAACGACGCCAGATCGCGCATCGACGTCTTCTGCCAGGAGGTCTCGAACCTCACGCACAGCGACAAGGAATCGGTGGACGTCGCGCGGAGCTGGTTGATGTCGGCGTACTACTATGGGGTCGGCGATCTGGCGAACTTCCATCAGTCGCTCGCAGCGCTCAAGGAGCCGCTGGCGATGTTCGAATCGTCGCTGACGTCGGGCAAGTTTGCGGAGGCGGAGACGGCGCTGAAGCAGATCGAAGGCGAAGGCGATCCTTCCAACTACGCGCTGCTCAGCGCCTGCGCCGCGTCCGGCGGCGGGAGCCGCAGCGAACCGGCAGTCGCCGAACGATCCTGGCACACCGCGCTCGGCCTGATGAAGCAGCACGGCAGCAAGGACGACCGCCGGCTGGCGACGATCCTCGAATCCGGCAAAGCGCCGAGCGACGAAGAGCTCCGCGCCTGGTCATCGCGGCCGTCGGAGCGATGCGTCATGCTCGCCTGCCTCGGCCTGCGTTACCCGCAGATGCGCGACAAGGCGTATCCGCTCGCCGCCAGGCTCAATTACGCCGCCGGTTATCCGCAGCGCGAGGTCGCCAAGATCGTCGGCGAGGCCGCGCGATGATCAAAGCCGTCACCGTCTACTGTTCCTCGAGCAACAAGCTGGCGCCCGTCTTCACCGAGGCGACGGCGGAGCTGGGCCGCGCGATCGCGCATCACAAGTGGAAGCTGGTCTACGGCGGGAACGCCGTCGGCAACATGGGCGTCCTCGCCGACGCCTGCCGCGCCGCGGGCGGAAAAGTGGTCGGCGTTACGCCGCAGCTTTTCATCGACAAAAACGTCCATGATACGAAATGCGATGAGCTGATCGTCACGAACACCATGCGCGACCGCAAGGCGATCATGGAAGATCGCGGCGACGCCTTCATCGCGCTGCCCGGCGGACTCGGCACCTTCGAGGAGTTCTTCGAGATCGTCTGCGGCCGCCAGCTCGCCTATCACAACAAGCCGATCGTCCTCCTCAACATCGCCGGCTTCTACCAACCGATGCTGACGATGATCGAGCACGGGTTGGAGATGAACTTCATCCGCCCGCGGGCGATGGATCTCTGGCACATCGCAACGGACGTCAATGCGGCCATCGAGTACCTGCGCGCACACGCGCCGTTAGATCTGCCGCCGACCAGCGATTTGTCCTTCGAAGCCGCGAAAGTGACCACCGGCGGCGGGCCGGTCATCCCTTCGGGCGCTGAATAGCGTGCGGGCGGGCGTACAATAGCGGCGTCCCTGACCATGCGCCGGCACGTCGATCCCACCTTCGCATTCGCATTGTGCGCGTCGCTCGTGCTGCACGCGCTGGGCGTCGGGGCGATGATCCACGAATACGTTCGCGATGCGGCGAATCCCGACCTGCCGCCGGCGTCGGCGTCACGCGAGGTCGCCCGCGCCGTTGATTCGGACGCCGACCCTCTTTTCGGCGACCCGACCGGACGTGGCGACGCCGCAAACGCTTCGCCGGGCGAGCTGCCCATGATCGGGCGGGAAGCGCCGGAAGTTCAGGCGTTTCTCAGCCGCGATCCCGTCGGCGCCGGCGCGGTGGGCGACGATCCGTCGATGAGCGTGTTGCCGCAAGCGGCGGCGGCCTTTGCCGCGCTCGCTCCGCCGCGGCCGGCTCCGTCAGCCCCACCGCTCGGCGTCCCGCCGCTCGCCGCCGATCTTCAATCACCGGCGGGACATGACGCGACAACGCTGGTGCGCACCAAAGACGCGCCGTTGCCCGCGCCGTCGGCCGACACGCCGGAGGCGACCTCCGTCGCCGCCTCCGACGCCCCCGCCGCCGACCCGGCGATCATGAGCGATTCGGAATCCGACCCCTTCTCGACCACGGAGCACAGCGTCACCATCCGCGACGGCCGCGTCGACGTGAAGCTCGGGCGGAAGGTGAAAACGGTTCGCCCGCGCCTGTCGCTGGCCGCCCAGTACGACCTGATCGCAATGCAATTCCCGCGCATCGTCGTGCGCGTCAGCGTCGATGCGGAAGGCGCGGTGCGGAAGGTCGAGATCGCCAAATCCAGCGGAAGCGAGGGCGCGGATCAGGCGGTGAAAGTTGCGGTCTACCAATGGTGGTTCGAGCCCAAGCGCGATCCGGGAGGCCGGCGGCTTGCGGATGTGCTGGAGTTTCCGATCACCTGGCGGTGAGTCACGTCGATGAAGATCGCCGAGCTTTTTTATTCGATCCAGGGCGAGGGCAAGCTCGCGGGCGTGCCGTCGGTGTTCGTCCGCGCCAGCGGGTGCAATCTGCGCTGCGTCTGGTGCGATACGCCGTACGCGAGCTGGGATCCGGAGGGCGACGACGTCGAAGTGGCGGAGATCGTACGACGGGTGGCGGAATTCGGCGCCGGCGGCAGACACGTCGTCCTCACCGGCGGCGAGCCGATGATCATGCCGGACGTCGAGGCGCTCTGCACCGCACTGAAGGAGGCGGGGCATCACGTCACGATCGAGACCGCCGCGACCGTGTTCAAGCCGGTGAGGCTCGATCTGGCGAGTTTGTCCCCCAAGCTGTCGAACTCCACGCCGTGGCAGCGCGAAGGCGGACGCTTTGCGCAGGCGCACGAGCGACAGCGACTCAACCTGGCGGTGATCCAGCAGTTCATCGACGCATCGCCCGACTTCCAGCTCAAGTTCGTCGTGTCGTCCGAACAGGACCTGCGCGAGATCGACGATCTGCTCTGCCAACTCCGCAACGTCGCGCCCGCCGAGGTGCTGCTCATGCCCGAAGGCACCGACGCCGCCACGCTCGCCTCCCGCGCCGGTTGGATCAGCGAGATCTGCAAGCGCACCGGATACCGCTTCTGTCCCCGCCTGCACGTGGAGCTCTACGGCAACACGCGCGGAACCTGACACGGGCCGCTCGCATGATCACCCGTCTCGATCGCGCTCGAGCAGCAGCCTGACAGTCCGCTGCCGAAAACCGAATCGCTCGTACAGCCGCGTCGCCGCATCGTTGCCGCTCATCACTTCGACCGCGATCGAGCGCACCGCGGCGCGGTCGAACCACTTCATCGTCATGTCCATCATCGCGACAGCGATCCCGGCACGACGATGTGCGGTCGTGACGTAGAGCGAATCGACCTCGCCACGACGGTCGGCATCGATCGTGCTCACGCAGTAGCCGACGATGTCATTCGCGGTGCTCGCGAGGACGACAAACATCCCGCCGGCGGATTTTTCGATCAGTCCGGTGCGGCGCCGATCGAATTGAGCGGCGAGCAAGGCCGCGGCCCATTCCGGCGACATTTCCGCGTGATGCCGGCGCAACTCCAGCCACAGCGGCCCGATCCGATCGAGCAACTCCGCGCCGCCGGTGACCAACGTGCACGAGGAATGGGTCATCTCGCGCCGCATCATGCATTCGCTCGCCCGGTCTGTACAATCGCGCAGCACATGAGTTATCCACCGTCGCCACCGTCTCCGTACGCTCCGCCCGGTGGAGCACCCGGCGGGATGTTCGACTACTACCAACAGCCCGACGCGCTCACGCCGGCCAGGCGCGCCGGGAATCTCATGTACGTCATCGGCACGCTGTTGCTGCTGTCGACCTTCTGCTGCGGCGCCACCGCGCTGATGCTCCCGCGCGTATTTCAGGATCGGCCCGAAGTCCTCCAGCAGATGCAGCAGCGCTTCCCGCAGGCGAACGAACAGATCCTGCAGACGGGGATGTACGTACTCACCGGCATCGTCCTCTTCGCGGCGCTCCTCGCGTTCGTCCTCGCCGTCTTCGTGCGCGGCGGGAGCAAGGGGGCGATCATCATCTCGCTCGTGCTCGCGATCCTGGCCGGGTTATTGCTCCTGATCCAAACCGCCGGCGCGGCTTTTCAGGCGACGCAGATGCACTCGCCGGACGCCGCCATCGGTCTTTGCCCCTTCGTGCTCGCCGTCGCGCTACTGGCGCTGCTGATTGTCTGGCTGATCCAGGCGATGCGCGCGAGCGATCAGGTCCGCGCCCAGCAGTACGCGATGCAGTACTGGCAGTACGCCCAGCAGCAGGCGTACCAGCAGCAGCAAGGCGGATACGCGTATCCGCAGCAGTATCAGCCACCACCGCCGCCGCCACCCCGAAGCGATCAACCGCCACCGCCGCCGCCTGCTCCGCGGGCTTGATGTCACGATCGTCCGCCGCCGGCAATCTCCTTTCGATGTGCGCGGCGGATGCGAGTCCTCAAGGCGATGATCGCGATCGGCCGCTGACGCTGGCGATCCGCTCGACGCGGCTGCTCGGCCTCGCGTCGGTAGGCTACGGCATCTTCTTTGTCTTCGCGTACGGCTACTTCAACCGCTACGAGCGCTACCGTCCGCACTTCATGCTGATGGGGATGGCGCTGTGGGTCGTGCCCGGCGTTTTCTTCCTCGTCAATTCGTATCGACTGGAGCAGCGTTCGCGTGCTGCGGCGGCGTGGTCAATCGTGTTCGCGGTGTTTCAGGGACTGTGCGCGCTGGGACTGTTCGCGCTTCAATTCGTGCTGACGCCGATCAGTCCCATCCCGCTGGTGCTGTCGTTCTTGTGGTTGATCGCGATGTTGCAGTTGATCCTGCACCTCAAGCGCAGCGTGCCGCTGTTGTCGATCGATGCGGAAAGAAGACACGGGTTTGATGTTGCGGTAACGCAGCGGGTCGTGCCGCTCGAAGACGACGACGTGGCCAGCGAAGCTGGTCACGCCGGGCCGAACCAAGGCTCCGAACGTCATTTGATCGACAGCGACCGCGGGAAGTAGTCCTGCTTCATCGCCTTCTTCGCCAGCGCCAGCGTCTCTTCCGCGACCGCGTTGGCGCGCGCGGTTCCCGCGCGCAGCACGTCGATCACGTCATCGGGACGCTGCTCGTACTGCTTGCGCCGCGTGCGGATCGGCTCGATCAGTGCGTTGAGTACTTCGATCAGCTTGCGCTTGATCGGCACGTCGCCGATCGTGCCGGCCGCGTAGCGCGCGCGGTGCTCGTCCACCCAAGCCGCGTCGGTGTTGAACGTCTCGTGAAACGCCCACAGCGGATTTTTCGCCGGATCGGTTTCGCCCGGCTCCTTGCCGGTGATGCGCTTCGGATCGGTATACATCCCCATCACCTTCTTCTGCACCGTGTCCGCGTCGTCCGAGAGGAAGATCGCGTTGTTCAGCGACTTGCTCATCTTGAGGAGCTGCCCCGTCTCGCTTGACGGCGCGCCCGTTCCGACCAGCCGCTTCACGCGCCCGAGCTTGGGCTGAAAGATCGGAAAC
>JAICTV010000079.1 GCA_025936175.1 Phycisphaerae bacterium | reverse complement strand
TGATGCTGGCTAGAATCGGGCAGATTTCGACCGCGAAGCTAATAGAGCTGGGGCTTACGCCGTCGCTGGTAGCGAAGTCGTTGATGGTCGAGGTGCTGATCGATGCGATCAGGTCAAAACCATGTTGGCGATTGAATCATGCGAACGCCCGCGTTTGTCATGATCAGGTACTGCGAAGTATCCGGGTCAAGGCAGGCAGATGCCTGGATCACCCGCTGCGCGAGTACCCAGTCTCTCAGCATGACATCGCCCGTTAGACCGACGGGATAAGGGTCTTGTACCACTCGATCGTCGCGCGCAGGCCGGATTCGAAATCGACGACCGGCTCGTACTTCAGGTCCGCGCGGGTGTGGGTGAGGTCGGCGAGAGAATGGCGGACGTCACCGGCGCGCGGGGATTGATAAACAGGCGTGAGGTCCGCTCGATCGAGCGCGTCGCGCATCACGCGAGCCAGCTCGTTCAGGGAGACGCGCGTGCCGCAGGCGACGTTGAAGACGTCGCCGGCCAATGATCTTTCTGATCGCGCGGCGAGCAGGTTGGCATGAACGGCGTTGTGGACGAAGGTGAAATCGCGCGACTGCTCCCCGTCGCCGAAGATCGTGGGCTTCTTCCCGCTCAGCATCGCCTTTGCGAACGCGGCGATGACCGCGGCGTAAGCGCTGTCGGCGGTCTGGCGCGGGCCGAAGATGTTGAAGTAGCGCAGGCACGCGGTGTCGACGCCGTAACAATTCGCCCAGGCGCGCATCAGCCCTTCGCCGGCGACCTTGCTCGAGGCGTAGGGGCTCATCGGCTGCGGGGGCATCGATTCCATCTTGGGCAGGACCTCGCTGTCGCCGTACGCGCTGCTGCTGGCGGCGAACATGACGCGCTTGACCTTCGCGGCGGCGGCACATTCGAGCACGTTGAGCGTGCCGGTAACGTTCACGTCGTAAAACTCACGCGGGCGCTCGACGCTCATGGGGACCGACGCCAACGCCGCCTGGTGAAAGACGAACTGCGCGCCGGCGCACGCGCGGGCGATGCAGTCGGAATTGAGGATCGAGCCGTGGATGAATTCCGCGCTCGCGGGGAGATTCTCGCGTCGGCCGGAGGAGAGGTTATCGAGGACGGCGACGGATGCGCCCAGCTCCGCAAGCGCTTCGGCGATGTGCGAGCCGATGAAACCCGCGCCGCCGGTGACCACGCAGCGCGCCGCGCGGAACGCGTCGCCGTGCAACTTGTGCCAGTCCGTCTTAACGGCCATTGCCCCGAATGGTAGCAAGCCGGCGGTAAAGGGCGAGTGTTTGATCGAGCTGGCGCTCGAAGGTGAAGTGCGTTCGGACATGCTGCGACGCCGCCGCACCCATCTGGCGCAGGCGATGATCGGGCAGCGCGAGCATCTCGACGCCGGCGTGGACGAAGGCGTCGTGATCGATCGGCACCGCGCGGCCGGTGACGTCCTCGTGAATCAGCTCGGCCGTTCCCGATGTCCTGGTTCGCAGCACGGGCACGCCGACGGCCATCGCCTCGGCACAGACGAGCGAAAACCCTTCGCGTGCCGACGGCAGGAGCAGCGCGTCGGCGGCCTGATAGATCGGAATGGGATCACGGTGGCCGAGCAGGAAGACGCGGTCGGCGAGGTTGTCGTCCGCGATGCGCTTTCGCACCTGCGATTCGTGCGGTCCTTCGCCGACGATGAGGATCTTGAGGTTCGGCACGCGATGCCGCGCGGCTTCGGCGACATCAACCACCCAGCGCTCGTTCTTCGGCGTGTCGAGCCGCCCGACGTAGATGGCGACGCGGTCGTCTGGCTTGAGGTTGAGCGAAGCGCGCGCGACCAAGCGCTGCGCGTTCGTCGCCGGCTGAAATTTCTGCGGATCAATGCCGTGGGGGATGTAGCTGATGCGCTTGGCGGGGACGCGTGCATCCTGCATGAGCCAGAACTTCGCTTCGGTGGCGGCGCAGTGCGTGTGATCGCCGAAGTCGCTGAACCAGCGCCGCGGGCCGGCGATGGTGATGTGGCTGAGGTGGACGGAATAGAGGATCGGCAGCTTGCGGTGATATTGCAGCGCGCGGGCGACGAGCGTGGCGCGGCGGTAGTGCGTGTGAAGGACATTGACGGGTTGGCGGTTGATGTAATCGCGCAGGATGCGCGCGCTTTTCCACAATTTGAGCGGGCTGCCCTTGAGCGGGACGTCGATCCACGGGAAGGGCGCTTTCTCGAAGAGCCAGTGCCACGCCCCGCGCTCGCCCGCGACGGCGACGCGGTGACCGCGCTCGTGCAGCGCGCAGCAGATGTCGTAGACGTACTTGGAGAGGCCGCCCGCATCGCTGCCGGCGAGCAGGTGGAGGACGGAGACGCGATCGGATGTTTCGATCGGCTGGCTCATTTCGCCCCCGCACCCGCTTTCGGACGTCGCGCTTCACGGCGGAGCTCAGCGAGCTTCAGCGTGATCTGGTGCTCATAGCTGGCGAGGAACAGGCAGAAGTGGAACCCGACGACGCCGTCGAGAATTCCCAGCTTCAGCACGTACATGTACAGCCAGCGGAAGAACCATTTCGCCGGCAGCCTGGGCCAGATGGCGTGCTTCACCCACCGCCGGCGTTCGAGCGGCCCGCCGAAGGGGGAATAGTGCATTGTCCCGTGCGTCTGCGCCTGCTCGATGCGAAAGAGCTCGCGCGCCTCGAGCGTGGAATAGTGATTGTGCTTGGCGATGTAATATTCCATCCCGCGGCGGTCGTTGTGCTCCATGTCGTGCTTGAGGTAGCCGACCTTCCCGTCGACGATCATGTGCTCGTGCACTTCGCGCACTTCATAGCGCGCCTTGCCGCGGCGGAAGAAACGCAGGTTCCAGCTCGGGTAGTAGCCGCAGTGACGAATACGTTTGTCTAGGAAGATGAAGAAGCGGTTGATGTAAAAGCCGTTCTCCTCGCATTTATCTTCGGACGCCACCTTGATCAGCTCATCGCGCAGCTCCGGTGTGATGACTTCGTCAGCGTCGAGGATGAAAACCCACGGCTGGGTGATGGGAAGATTGTCCAGGCCCCAGTTCTTCTGAGCGGCGTAGCCTTCCCAGTCGTGGTGGACGAAGGTCGCGCCCATCGATTCGGCGATCTGTCGCGTCGAATCGGTCGAGCCGGAATCCAGGACGAAGACCTGGTCCGCGAACTTGACGCTCTCCAGCGCGTACGGGAGGTTCTTCTCCTCGTTCTTCGTCGGAATCATGACGGCGATGGGCATGCGAGTCGCGCTCACTTCGCGTCGTTGAGCTTCCGTTCCTTGAGCACGCGCGCCGGATGACCGGCGACGACGGTCCACGGCGGCGTGTCCTTGACGACGACCGCGCGAGCGCCGACGACCGTCCCCGCCCCGATCGTCACGCCGGGGCCCACGAACACATCCGCCGCGATCCACGCGTCGTCGTTCACCGTGATCTTTCCGCCGATCAGTCCGTACGTTGGATCGGTGTAATCGTGGCCGGCGGAACAGAGGAAGGCGTTCTGGCTGATGATGACGCGGTCGCCGAGGGTGATGCCGTAGGCGTTGTAGAGGTTCACATTCGTGTCGACGTAAACCTCATGACCGACCACGAGCAGCCACGGCGCCCAGATGCTGCACGATGCGTCGAACCGCGCGAAACCGATCTTCGCGCCGAAGAGTTTGAGCAGCCACGAGCGCCAGGCGCCCATGAACCAGGGCGTCGGGCGGAAGGCGATGAGCCAGACGAAGTGCCAGAGCAGCCGCGCCATGCGGTTGGCGCGAGTGTGGGGATTGCGAAAGCCGGAGGGATTGGTTCGCATCGTTTTCGCGCCCGCTAAGCGGGCTTGCGCGCCATGAGGAAGGTGCTGGTCTCCTGGCGCGCGTAATCGAGATCCTTGTCGCGCGTCCGCAGCAGCTCGAGTTTCTCCGCCAGCCGCGTCAGCGCGGGCTCGGATCGCCAGGGCCAGTGGAACGTGTAGAGCGTGCTGCGGCCCATGAGCCGGCCGACCGTCGACGCCTGCGCACGGATCATCGCGTAACGACGCGTATACGTCTGATGCCAGTTGGGATAGTTCGGCAGATACGCTTCGGTGCGCAGGCCGTTCTGGTCCATCAATCGCGTGAACGACTCGCGGGTGTAGTGTCGGAAGTGGCCCATCATGGCCTTGTACTGCGGCCAATAGTAGGTGTAGGGAACGGCCGCGACGAGGAAGCCGCCGGGCTTGAGCACGCGCGCGATCTCGCGCACGGCGCGGGCGTCGTCCTCGATGTGCTCGAGCACCTCCAGGCAGATGCCGACGTCGATGCTGTTCGATTCGTACGGCAGCTCGTAAATGCTCGCCTGGCAAATCTCCGCCTTGCCCTTGAGCCGGCGCGAGGCGATGCGGACGTTGGAGGCGGCGTAGTCGAAGCCGAACATCTCGAAATCGCCGGTCAGTCCCGCGAGCACGTCACCCAGCCCGCAACCGATGTCCAGGAGCTTCGCACGCGCGGGAGCGCGTTCGGCGAGGAAGCGATTGAGCGTCTCGCGACGGACGTTCATCCGCCGGTCCTTGTCGTACGCCTCGACGTCCTTCTCTTCGAAGAACTGCTCGTAGAACTTGGCGTAATCGTCGCCGGTGGGCTCGGAGAGACTGCGGCGGCGCAGCTTGGCGAGCTTCAGCAGCCAAAGAGCGAAGTAATCGCGCACGCCGGGCGAACGCTGCGGCGAGGTTGTGTCGGCGTTCGGCTCGCTCATGGCCGGCCCTCGTAAACGCGATCAGCGATGCGGAACAGGACGTCGTAGAACGGCGCGATACGATCGACCGTGAGCGCCTGCATCAAGCCGCTGCGCGCGTCGAACGATCCAGCAATCGCCAGCGCGTGCGATTGGTCCGATTCACGGTTGGTCACGCGATCGAAGACTTTGCGTGCCGTCGCCTTCAGCGCGGCGGCGTATTCGCGCTTGTGCTGCCAGGCGTTTTCGTCCGCCATGTACAGACCGAAGGTGTCCGGGAAGAAGCCAAGGCCCACGCTGTAGTTCTGGAATGCGTAATTCACGCGCGCGCGGCGCGGGCCGAAACCCTGGCGCAGGAGGAACGCCACGGAGATCTTCCCGCGCGTGAGATGGCCTTCGATCAGCTCCGTCTGCTGCGAGGAGTTCAGCTCGTGCCGCAGCGAATCGATCCACCACTGCCCCTCGCCGAACATGCAGGCGAGATCGAGAAAGTGCAGCGCGTAGTCCATCAGCAGCGTGCGCGCCTTGCGCTCGTTGCGCAGCCACGCGACCGAATCGTTGCCGACCGGCGGGCTGTGGAAGTGCAGGCTCACGTGCCGCAGGCGGCCGGGGTTGTACTTCCGCATCGTCTGCAGCATCCGCTCGACGTTCTGCTTGAAGCGATAGTTGTGGCAGACGTAAACCGGATCGGCGCGGCCGGCGGCGAAGGATTTGAATCGCTCCAGCTCCGCGGGCGAATAGCACAAGGGCTTTTCTAAAAGGATCGGGCCCTTCGTGTTTTGCAGCAGATCGATCGCCGACGCGTGCGCGGGGCCCGGCGTGGCGACGATCGTCAGGTCGGCGTCCTCAATCTTCGCATCCGCGATCGAGCGGACGGCCTGGCCGTTATCGTCCGTGCGCGCGGCGAGATCGTAGGCGATGGTTTCGCCCGTGAATCCGATGCGCTTCAGCGCCGGCACGTGGCGCTGCTTCACGATCCGGCCGTAGCCGATGACGTTCAGTTTCCTCGCCGCGACCCACGGCATCTTCATCGGCACGTAAGGCGGCTCGAAATTGCGCTCCTGTCCGTCGAACGATTCGGTGAGAAGCGATTCCCAGTCCGTGTCGAATTTCAGACCCAGGCGCTGCTCGGTGCGGGATGGGTCGAAGTCCTGTTTCGGCAGCCGCGCGGTGATCTTCGCCCAGGGCATGAGCTTCCCCTGCCCGAGCATGCGCGCCGCGACCTCGGCGCCGATCGCGACGGTGTACCACAGCGGCACCGGGAAGTGCTTGACGCGCAGCCCGCATCCCAGCCGGCGACAACACGCCTCTAGAAACGCCAGCCGCGTCGGCGATTTGCCGGATGCGATCAGAAAACCTTCGACATGATCCTGCGGCGGACGCTCGAGCACGCGCGCCACCGCCTCGTGAACCTGCGTCCGCGCGATGACCGGAATCCGGCTCTGCGCGTTGCCGATCACGAGCAGATTGTTCGCCGGAAAGCGCACGGCGGTGCCGACGATCGGGCTGAGCAATCCTTCGCCGAGGATGAATCCCGGCCGAAAGAGCGAAAGCTTCGTGCCCGCCGGCACGTTCTTGGTCACGTGATCTTCCGTCGCCGCCTTGATCGATCCGTAGGAGCCCTTCTTGAGAAAATCCGTCTCCAGCGCCGCATCCTCATGGATCACGCGCACGCTTGAGCGGTAGGAGCTGATCGACGAGATGTGAACCAGATGCGGCACGTTCTGCTCGCGGCAGAGGCGCAGCAGCGAATCCATAAACACAAGGTTCGGCGCGATCGGCTCGTCCTTGAGCATGATGTAGTTCACGATCGCGTCGAACGCGCGCTCCAGGTGCGGGTTGGCGTGAAGCTGATCGACAGGTCCGGTAACCACGTCGCCTTCGACCGCGACCGGTCCGCGGCTGAAGCACATCACCTGGTGCCCCGCGGCGCGCAGCACCTGCGGCAAGCCCTTGGCGGCAAAACTGCGATGGCCACAGATCAAAACGCGCATGGATGACGTGAACGACGTGATGCGTACGTGTCGTGGCATGGGCGCCTCGCCCATGCACGTGCGGCTATAGCCGCGAATTCAACGGGCGAGGCGGATCGTGCCACGTCCGTGGAAGTAACATAGCCGTGATCCAAAGAGAGTCCAATCGCAACCTTCTTGTCCGTCCGATACTTAAGTTACGGTGCGCGTCGTTCACGCCATCTCCGGCATTGACCCCCGCAACGGCGGCCCGACCAACGCGCTTATCGGACTCGCCGCCGCCCAGGTGCGCGCGGGACTCGACGTGCGCGTGATCTCGACGTGGCGGGAGCGGGATGCGTTTCGCTCCGCCGCGCGACTGGAGGAACTGGGCGTGAAGGTGCGGATGGTCGGCCAGGCACACGGCAAGCTCTCGCGCCATCCGCAGCTTCGCACCAACCTCCTCGATGTCGTCGCCGCCGCCGACGTCGTCCACGTCCACGCGATGTGGGAGCAGATGCAGCATGAGGCGTGTCGCGCGGCGCAGACGCTACAAAAGCCCTACGTTTTCACGCCGCACGGCATGCTCGATCCGTGGAACATGCAGAAAAGCCGCCTGGCCAAGCAGGTCTTCCTCGCGCTGCGCATGAAGAAGAACCTCCAGCGCGCGGCTTTGTTGCACTACACGACCGAGATCGAGCGGCAGTGGGTGGCGCGGATGAACCTGACGCCGCCGACCATCGTGGAACCTCTGGGCCTCGATGTCGAAGAATTCGATTCGCTTCCGCGGCGTGGAACGTTCCGCGCGAAGCATCCGCAACTGAGCGACCGCCCGATCATCCTGTTTCTCGGCCGGGTGCATTACGGCAAGGGACTGGAACTGCTCGTCCCGGCGCTGGCAATGATGAAACGATCGGACGCGATGCTCGTCATCGCTGGCCCCAACGCCGAAGGGTATGGCGCGACGATCGAGAAACTCATGGCGAAACATCGTGTCTCGAACCGCGTCTTTTTCACCGGGATGATCGCCGGGCAGGAGAAGCTGGCGGCACTGGTCGATGCGGATCTGCTCTCGGCCCCGAGCTACCACGAAAATTTCGGGCTGGCGGTGATCGAATCGCTCGCCTGCGGCACGCCGGTCGTCATCTCCGACCAAGTGAACGTTCACCCGGAGATTGTGGCGGCGGGCGTGGGGGGCGTGGTGTCGCTGGACGTGGGGGCCCTTGCGCGGGAGCTGGACCGATGGCTGGACGATGAACCGATGCGTCGCGCGGCGTCGGCAAAAGCTCCCGCGTTCGTCCGCGAGCGATACGATTGGAACCAGATCGCCCGCCGATGGGGCGATCATTACCGCGGCGTGACGCGCTGATGCGAATCGTGCATGTCATCTCGGGACTGGACGCGTCGCTGGGCGGTCCCGCGACGGCGCTCGCCGCGCTGGCGCCTGCACAGAAGCGCGCGGGCCTCGAGGTCGCGATCGTCAGCTCGTATCACGAGAAGCCCGCGGCGGCGACGGTCGAGAAATTGCGCGAGCAGGGAATCGACGTCGCGGAAGTGGGGCCGGTGCCGATTTCGATCGGCTCGATGCTGCACACGAACCGCGATCTCGCCGCGGCGGTCGATGGTGCCGTCGCTCGTGCCGACGTCGTCCACATCCACGCGCTGTGGGAATCGATCCAGCACGTGGGGCCGGTAACGGCGCGGCGACGCGTCAAGCCGTACATCTTCCGCCCGTGCGGCATGCTCGACCCCTGGAGTCTCGCCCAGCGTCGCCTGAAGAAGAACCTGTACCTGGCGCTCCGCGGGCGGCGCGATCTGGACGAGGCAGCGGCGCTGCATTTTACGAGCGATCTGGAGCGTGACTTGACCTCGCCGCTGAAGCTCAAGCCGCGCGCGATCGTCGAGCCCAATGGGGTGCCGGTCGAGGAGTTCGAGCATCTCCCGCCGCGCGGAATGTTCCGTCAGAAATACCCCGAGCTGGCGGACAAGCCGCTGCTCATATTCCTCAGCCGCATTCATCACAAGAAAGGGCTGGACCTGCTGGTCCCCGCCTTGGCAAAGCTTCGACACCGGGACGCGATGCTGGCGATCGTCGGGCCGGATTCAGACGGCTACGGCCAGACCGTGCGGGAGATGATCGAAGCGGCGGGCGTGCGCGATCGGGTGGTGTTTGCCGGCATGTTGCGCGGCGCGGATCGCATTTCAGCACTCGTCGATGCCGACCTCTTCGTGCTGCCGAGTTATCAGGAAAATTTCGGCATCGCGGTGGTCGAAGCGCTGGCGGCGGGGACACCGGTGGTGATCTCCGATCAGGTCAACATCTACCGCGAGATCGCGGCGGCGCAGGTGGGGGGCGTCGTGCCGACGAAGGTCGAGCCGCTCGCGGCGGAGATCGATCGGTGGCTCGGCGACGAACCGCTGCGCCGCACCGCCGCCGAGCGCGCGAGGCCGTTCGTGTGGGAACATTACGATTGGAACCGGATCGCGCGGCGATGGGTGGAGCATTATCAAACGATCGTGGCCACCGCCGCCGCGCCCCGGTCTTAAGCGTGCCGCGCGATGTAATGCCCCAGCACCAGCAGCGTGAACGCGCGCGACCACGCCGGGCTTTCCGGCTCCCGTAAAAACGTCTGCCAGATCTGATCGATTCCCTCGGGACGGAATAGGCCGCGCTCTTTCAGCGTCGCGTTCGCCTGCTCGCACATCTCGCGCAGCGGGCCGAGCATCCACCGCCGGATCGGCAGCGTGAAACCGCGCTTTTTCTGTTCTAGCAGCGCAGGGCGAAGCTCCGGCGCAAACGCCTGTCGCAGCAGGTACTTCCCGGGTTGTCCCGGCGGGAGTTTGATGGCGCCGGGAATGCAATAGGCGAGATTCAACATCCGCTGGTCAAGGATGGGGACGCGGATCTCGAGCGAGTGCGCCATGCCGTTGGTGTCGCCATCGCGCAGAAGCATATTGCCCTGATAGAAGCGCGATTCCAGCTGCGAGATGGTGAAGACGGGGTCTTCTCCATCGCTGTGCGTGGCGGCGCGGGTCTCGGGCAGGAGCAGCGTCGCATCAAGCCCCAGCTCCGACGGCTCGATGCCCAACTCGCGAAGCTGCCCGTTCGACATCGCGCGGCGGCGTTGGAGGTAGAGTTCGAGGACGCTCGCATCGGTGCGGAGCATGTCCTGAAATTTCAGCCGCACGGCGCGCGGCTTACCGACGGTCGCCACCGCGCCGGCGAGCGATCGCGCCACGATCGGCAGCGGACGGATGTGGCGCATCAGCCGCATCAGCCGAGGCACATCGGTGAAGCTCGGATATCCGCCGAACAACTCGTCCCCGCCTTGGCCGGAGAGGGCGACGGTGATGCCTTGCGCGCGGATCGCCTTGGAGATGACGTAGACGTTCAGTCCGTCCATCGACGGTTGATCGAGCGACGAGAGCCATTCGATCGCCTGTGCCGCCGCGTCCGCCCCGTTTATCGTGACGTTCGTGTGCTCGAGGCCGAAAAGCTGCGCCGTCTCGGTGGCCAGCGCCGCTTCGGACATGTCCGGCTGATCCGCGAACCCGACGGTGAAGCTGCGGATGTGCGGCGAATGCTTCGCCGCCAGCGCCGCGACGATCGTGCTGTCCAGTCCAGACGAGAGAAACACGCCGACGGGAACGTCCGCGACGAGATGTTCCTTCACCGAGTCGTCCAGCGTCTGCCGCACGGCAGCGACGGCGTCCTCGCTGCGGATCGAGTTCGGTTGAACGGGATAATTCCAGAACTGCATGGGCGGCGGCGCGGATTCGACCGGAGATCGCGGATGGAAAACCTGATGCGCGCCCGGCGGGAACGATCTCACCGCCTGGAACAGCGTCAGCGGATGCTGCACCGCGCCGTAGCCGAGCAAGCCGGCAATGCCGCGGCGATCGAGCGTCCTGGGCACCATGCCGCTTGCGAGGATGGCGCGCACTTCGCTCGCGAAGAGCAGCGTCCCGTCCACTTGCGCGACGTAGAGCGGCTTGATCCCGACCGAGTCGCGCGCCAGCAGCAGCGATTGCTCGCGCGCGTTGTAGAACGCGAAGGCGAACATTCCTTCGAGGCGCGAAACCGCCTTGGCTCCATCGCGGCTGAGCAGGTGCAGCAGCACTTCGGTGTCGCTATGTCCCTGAAACTGCTCGCCCGCGTCGAGCAATCCGCGCCGCATCCGCTCGAAGTTGTAGATCTCGCCATTGAAGATGATCTGATCGCCGGTGACCGGGTGGACCATCGGCTGGTGACCGGCGCAGGAGAGGTCGATGATCGACAGCCGCCGATGGCCCAAGCCGACAATGCGCTCGTCGCCGAACGGCACAAACGCCTCGCCGCAGTCGTCGGGCCCGCGGTGTCGCTGGGCATCGGACATGGCGGCGACGGCGCGGCGGGCGGTCTGCTCGTCGCGCGCGATGATTCCGGCGATGCCGCACATGGATCTAATTGAATCATTCCGATGGGGCGCGGCGGGGTCAAGCGAATCGAGCAGGGTGAGTGGCGTCGCTGGCAGGGTCTTGAGCGCGACGGTTATAATCGCGAATCACTTAAATGCGCATCACCTTCTGTTGGTCGGAAATCTCGGGGTACATGGCCGCGTGCTGGCGCGCGCTTTCCGCTCGGCCCGACGTCGACTTGTCGATTATCGCTTGGTCCGCCGGCGGGGCGAACCCCTTCGCCGACGAGATCGTGCGCGGCCTGCGCGTCCGATTGCTTGCCGAAGGCGAGCGGGAGAACGTGCAACTCATTCACGCGCTGGTCGCGGAGCAAAAGCCCGACGTGATCGTGATCGGGGGGTGGCAATCCGCGACGTACCGGCTTCTGACGACTAACCCGAGGTTTTCCGCCGCCAAATTCGTCATGGGGATGGACACGCCGTGGCGGAACACTCTGCGTCAGCGCCTCGGGCGTTATCGGATGGGCGGGTACTTTCGACGGCTGCATCGTGTGATGGTTCCCGGTGAGCGGGCGTGGCAACTTGGGCTGGCGTTGGGGATTCCTGAGTGGAAATTGCGTCGCGGGATGTACGGCATCGATTGCACGCTGCTGGAACCGCTTCACGCGCAGCGATTACACCAGCCGGGCGGCTGGCCGAGGCGCTTTCTCTTCGCCGGTCGATACGTTGAAGAAAAGGGCTTGGACGTGCTCATCGACGGCTATGCGCGCTATCGGCGGACGACAAACGATCCGTGGCCGCTGACGTGTTGCGGATCGGGGCCGATGAACGCACAACTAACGGCGGAAGGGGTCGAGAACCTGGGCTTCGTCCAGCCGCAGGACCTCGCGGCGGTGATGGCGCGCGCTGGAGCGTTTGTATTGCCCAGCCGCTACGACCCATGGCCGCTCGTGATCGCAGAAGCCTGCGCGGCGGGCTTGCCGGTCATCTGCACCGAGGCCTGCGGCTCGGCGGTCGAGCTGGTGCGCAATCTTTACAGCGGGTGGACTGTGCCGACGGAGGATGCGGCTTCGCTCGCCCGCGCGATGGCGTCCGCCGATCGAAAACATCAGGATTTACCGGAAATCGGCCGCCGCGCGCAGTCCTTCGCCGCCGCTTATTCCGCGCCCGTCTGGGCCGATCGGTGGAAGGTAATTCTCACCGAGCTCAGCGCATAACCGTGGCGATACCGCGGCAGATCCGGTCGCAAAGAATGCCTGCCGCATGAGCTCCATAACATTATGTCCTTAAGCTAGTTATGACGAGCACGCCGAGCCCGCGGGCACCGTCGCAACTTTCGCTCGGGTGATTCGTGTTACTTCTGCGGCTTTGAGCTCACTCCGGTCGATCTAAGCACAGGAAATCCAGAACAGCTTTCCCCTGTTCTGCGTAATCTACCGCGTGGACCCGGCGCGTCGCGGGCGGGGGCGCAGTCGCGCTGCCGGCAGCGTCTTTTTGCGGAAGTCATCGCATGTACTTGATCATCATTCCCATACTGCTGATCGACGCGCTCGCCAGCAACTCCGAATTCATTTTGAAGTACCGCGTCGAAGTCGGCGCCCCCATCAACATTCTGGACGCTTTGCTCGGCTTAGGGCTGCTCGTCTCCGTCCTCCCGCTGCCCAAGAATCGCATGCGCACCGAGCGCATCCATCCGCTGATGTTGAAGACGATCATTGTCTTCGCGTTCGCAACGATCGCCGGAAGTCTCGGCACCGTCCTCAACAACGAGACCGACAACTACTACTACATCACCACTCTTCGTAATTTCCTCGCTGTCCCGATGGCGGCGTGGATCGGATACGGGCTGATCCATCAGCCCAAGCAGGTCCGCAGGTACTGTTTCTGGTACACCGTCGCGGGGATAGGTTCGGCGCTGGCGATCCTGCTGTTCTTCAAGGACAAGGGCGAAGAAGTCACCAAGCATGACTTCAACGTGGACAGGCTGCGGTCGATGGAATACGGCCCGGCGATCGCGGGCATCGCGGCATGTTTTCTGATCTACCAATGGATCAGCGACCGGCGCATGTGGCCGCTCGCGGTGACGATCCTCCTTGCCGGTTTGGCATACGTCGGGCAGTGCGCCACGCTCTCGCGAAGCGATTGGGTGGCGATTACCACCTGCTGCGCCTCCATCTATTGGCTGATTCCCAAGGAACGGCGCTTGAGCAAAGCCGTGAAGCTGGTGATGGCCGCCCCGGTGCTGGCGATATTTCTGATCGCCGGTGTCTTCGCCGCGTCCCACGTGACCAAAACCGATTTCACGAAGCGCATGGCCGACCGGCTCGAGACGTTAATGCCGGGCGAGCGCGAGACGAGCAAGACGGTCAAGGCGTGGGACACCCGTCTGGCGAGCCAGATCCGCGAACTGGAGCTCTGGACGCAAAGGCCCTTCTTCGGGCAGGGTTTCGGCATGAAGACGCTCAAGGACGACTCCGGCCAGGACCTGGGCGCGTTGGGACACAACACGTGGACCTTCAGCATCTTCCAGGCCGGGCCGCTCGGGCTGCTGGCGCAGGCGCTGGTCGCCGGCGGGTGCTGGATCGTCGGAAGGCGGATGATCCGCGATGCCATCGGCGGCGGGGACTTGAACTGGCTGCTGATGGGCGGCTTGGGAGCGCTCAGCGGGATGTTCTTCATCTTTCACGGCTTGACCACCGCGAGCTTTGACACGCCGCGGCCCGCGATCTTCTACGGCCTCACTTTCGGTGTCTTGATGCGCGCCCGCGCGATGCAGCTCGAGCTGATGCGGCAGCAACACGAGCTCGAAGCGTACTACCAGCAGTACGGCTACACCGAGGACGGCTTGCTCGCGGCGGAACCGCAGCTCGCCCACGCCGACGAGCCGGTCTTTGGCAACTGGTATCAGCCCAACTAAGCTACCCGCCGCCTTCGCAAAGCTTGAGCAGCGCGAGCGGACAGCAAGAGGAGCGAGGTCGCCTTGCCAGCCAAGATCACCGTTGTCACGCCCAGCTACAACCAGGCGAAATTCCTCGACGAGACCCTTCGCTCCGTCCTGAGCCAGCGCGATCAGATCCACGAGTATTTCGTGCTGGACGGCGGGAGCACGGACGGTTCGGCGGACATCATCCGCCGCTACGCCGAAAAGGGCGGCATCGACTACTGGCATTCGCAGAAGGACAAGGGCCAGTCGGACGCGATCCATCAGGGGTTCGTCCGCGCGACCGGCGATTACCTGGCGTGGATCAATTCCGACGACGTCTTCCTGCCGGGCGCGCTGCGCCGCGTGCGCGAAGCCATCGAGCGCAATCCGCACTGGGATGCGCTCACCGGGCACTACGTCCGCATCGACGCCGAGTCGCGCATCCTCTCCCAGCACCGCTTCCCCGCAGAGAGCGCGCGAATGGCGCGGTGGGGCGTGATTCACGTCTCGCAGCAGACCTGCTTCTTCCGCAAGTCGCTTTATGACCGGCTGGGCGGCCTGGACCTGTCGCTCCATTGCGTGATGGACACCGAGCTGTGGATCCGCATGTTCGATGCAGGCTCAACCTGGGGCTACGTGCCGGCGTACCTCGCGGGGTTTCGCATCCACGAGACGGCCAAGGGGTCGAGCTGGCTGAAGGAATACGACGAGGAAGGGAACAGCCTGCACATGCGGTATCCGCAGTACCTCAAGTCGCCGCGCCGATACATCGGCCGGCGGTATTATCATCTGACGCAACTGCTCACCGGCCGGCAGATCCGCGCCACGCTGGAGACTCGAAAGAACAGGGGTAAGAAGCTGGTGGACGTCTTCGGCGATTGGGAGGTTCGCTCGTCGTGAGCGAGGCGCCGAATGAAATCCCCGCCGCTCTCGCCCCGGTCGTTGACATGACGCCGGCGGTCGAGGTCGCGCCGCAGGGCATGGTCAGTACAACGCCGCTGCCCCTTCATGCCCACGGCGGCGCGGCTTGTGCGGCGCCGCAGGCGCCGGCAAGCGCGCAGCCGCTCGGTTACATGCCCCCGCAGGACGATCATCGCGCGCTGCGCACCAGCCGCCTTAAGTGGTCCATTCTCACTTCGCTGCTCACCAAGCCGCTGGCATTCGTCGCGCCGATCATCACCGTCCCGCTGTTCCTCAAATACCTGGGCGCCGACCGCTACGGACTGTTCGAGTCCATCGGCGCTTTGACGGTGTGGTTGACGCTGACCAACGCCGGTCTCACCCTGGGCCTGATCAACAAGTTGACGGATTGCCACGTGAGTGGCGACCGCGAGACGGCGCGCCGGTACGTGACCTCGCTGATCTTCGTGCTGCTCGGATCGACGCTCGTGGTCTCGTTGCTGGTCACGCTGATCGTGCCGGCGGTCAACTGGTCGGCCGTCTTCCGCAGCGACTCGGTTCTGGGCCGGCGCGAGACGCCCTGGGCCGTCTGGGCCGCCAGCCTCGCAACGGTCTGGGGGCTGCTGGTGAGCGTCCCGCAGGCGATCTATGCGGGATATCAGGAGAACCACCGCAACAACATCTGGGACGGCATCTCCAAGGCGGTGACGCTGATCGCGTGCATCGCGGTGGTGCGCACGTCGTGGGGGCTGGTCGGCGTCATCCTCGCCGCCGCCGGATCCGCGGTCCTCATCCGCACGATCAACATCCTCGTGCTCTTCACCTGGGAGAAGCCCTGGCTGCTGCCGCTGCCGCGTTACTTCGACCGCGCGCTGCTGCTGGGGACGATGAAGCAGGGCGTGGGGTTGTTCGTGATCGCGTCGTCGGCACTGGGGATTTTTCAGGCGGACAAGCTGGTTATCAGCCACTTCGTCGGCGCCGACGCGGTGGCGCAATACTCGATCATCGGACGGCCGTTCATGCTGGTGTTCGGCGTGTACTCGATGGTGCTCAGCCCGTTGTGGCCCGCGCACGGGGAGGCGCTGCGGCGCGGGGACGTCGATTGGGCCCGCCGCGCGTTGCTGACGAGCATGACCTTCGGGTGGCTGGCGATGCTCGCCTGCGGTACGGTCATGTTCTTCTTCGGCGATTTGGTGCTGCGCGTCTGGCGCGTACACGGGATTGCGGTGTCGCATTCGCTGGTGCTGGCCATGACCGCCGTCTTCGTCCTGTGGACCTGGATGACCAGCATTTCGGTGCTGCTTAATTCGGCTAACGTGCTGCGGGCACAGATGTGGTTCATCGGGCTCCACGCGCTGCTCAACGTGATCGTCGCGTGCCTGGTCGCGCCGCGCTACGGCACCAACGGCGTCGCGTGGTCGATCAGCCTCACCGGCATTGTCACCAGCGCCTGGGGCTATCCGTGGATGCTCCGGCGGTACGTGCTGCGCCCGGCGCGCGGCGCCGCGCCTGCCGCCGCCGCCAACGTCGCGGGAGCCCTGGCGTGAACCACGGCGCCGAACCCGCTTGCCCGGTCTGCCAATCCGCCGACACCGTCGCGCTGGGCGCCCCCATGCACCGCCGGCCGACCACCGTCGCGGGCGTCCCCATCCGGCTCGACGACTTGAACCTGATGTGGCGGCGGTGCCGATCGTGCGGATATCAGTTCATCCATCCGGGCATCCCGGAAGAGCGGCTTCTCGCCTGCTACAGCCGCGCCACGACCGGACACTGGCCCACCGCCGACGCGTCGTACGAGCATGTCCGCTTCTACGCGCAGAAGAAGGCGCTGCTCGAGCGCTTCGCGCCCGGGAAGCGCGTGCTCGATTTCGGCTGCTTCGACGGGGGATTCCTCGCGTACCTGGGCGACGGCTACGAAAAGCTGGGCGTCGAGCCCGCGACCGACGCCGCCCGCGCCGCCGAACGCCGCGGCGTCAAGATCGTCGGCGCGACGATCGCCGAGGCGGCGGCCGGCGGTATCGCGCCCGTCGACGCCGTCGTCTCCTTTGATGTCTTCGAGCACCTCTCCGACCCCGTGGGGGCGCTGCGCGATTGCCGGAGGCTTCTGCGCGACGGGGGGATCGTGCTCCTCGAGACCGGCAACAGCGACGAGCCGCTGTGGCGGAAGGTGGGGGTCCGTTACTCGTATCAGGTGTATGTCGAGCACGTGGGGGTCTTCAACGAATCGTCGATCAGCGAGGCCGGCCGCCGCGCCGGATTCACCCTCGCTCATTTCCAGACGTCGGCGCATCACGCGCTCGGATGGAAGCTTCGCGCCGCATACGGGATGGTCAATTCGGCGCACGACGTGCTGCGCGGGCTGGACCGCGCGAGGTTGCCGATGCCGGCAAGATGGCGGGAAATCGCGCGCGGCCCGCTGCCGCCGCGCACCACTCGCAACGATCACTTCCTCGCCATTTTGAAAACAGACTAGCCGGCGAACCCCTCCCGCGCTCGCGCGCTCGCCCGGTCGTCACGCAATTACCGTCGTCACGTCGCCGACCACCGCGAATCCGCCACCAGCTTGCTTCGGTCTGCGACGAAAATGAAGTCCCCTTGCGCCAGCGCCCCGTCCAGTGGCCGGTGCCACAGCGCGGCGATGTCGTACAGCCGAAACCCGCGCTGCGACATGAACGGCACCACATCCCGCACCGTCGGCATCCCTTTCTGAAGCTCGATGAAGCTGACCTCGAGGATGACCGCCTCCGCGCGTTGCAGGCAGCGGGCGGCGCCCTTGAGGCATTCGAGCTCGTAGCCCTGGAGATCGAGCTTGATCAGGTCAGGGTCGGGGAGCTGCATCCTGGTCATCAGCGCGTCCAGCGTCGTCACCGGCGCCGTCACCTTCTTCCCCCATTCGCCGCCGGCGCTGTCCGGGAGGACGGAGCTTTGATGCGAAGACTGGTAAAACGTGACCGTTCCCTCCTCCGCCCCGACCAGCGTCTGCGCCACGTGGACATCCTTCAACTCCGACGCCCGCCGCTTCAGTTCCGTCTGCGCGTCCTCCCGCGGCTCGATGCACAGCAGCTTCGCCTGCGGGAAGATGACCTTGAACTCCGCCGCCCACTCGCCCTCGGCGGCGCCGCCATCGACGGCGGTTAACACGCGCAAGCCGCGGTCGCGAATCCTGGCGAGCTTCAGCTCCGTGATGTTGAACTGCCCGGGCGGTCGGCTGAGGATGATGTCCCTCCGCAGCAACGCCCGCTTGATCATCTCGCGCACGAATGACATGGTGCGCGCTACGCTACCACAGCCGCGTGACGGAAGTAATAAGACCGCGGCAGCGGGCGATCGAGGTAACGTTCGAACTCCTCGCTCATGTTCTGGAACAGCACGACGTGCCCGCGCAGCGGACCGCCGCCGCTGGCGAACGCGTCCGCCGCCGCGTAGCGCGGAAAGATAGCGCGATAGACGTTCGGCGACGACAGCGCGGGCCGGATGTAGTCGAGGTTGCACTTCTCGCCGTGCGTGGGGTCGCCGCCGCCGTCGAGGTCGAAGCCGAACTGTGGCTCGCCCGGCACTTCGAAATCATCGATGACGATGACCGCCTTCCCGCCCGCCGCCGAGATCGCGCGCAGCTCGTCGCGCAGCGGCCAGTAGCTCTGCCAGTGCGCATCGAGGTAATACAGCGGCATCTCGCCGACCTTTCCTTCGGCGATCAGCCGCCGCACCGCTTCGTTGGATGTGCCGAGCAGCGCCGTGACGTTGCGATATCGCTTGAGCGCCCGCGCCGAGCGGCGATAGGTCGATTCAACGACTTCGACGGTAAAGACCGGCAGGCGCGGATGCCGGACCGCGACCAGCTCGCTCGAATAGCCGCGGTAGGTCCCGGTCTCCACGAACGACGTGAACGCAAACGTATCGAGCAGATCGAGCACGAGCGAGCGATAGATCCGATCGCGATGAAACGCCCCCCAGCCGCGGCCGTAGAGCAGGTCGCGCGTGCGGCGGTAGAGCGTGTCGACCAGCCGCGTGTTGCGAAGTTGCAGGACCCGATCGCTCACGGCTCGTACCCCCGCTCGCGCAGCAGCGCCAGCATCTGATCGACGCGCACATCCCACGTGCCGATCTCCGTCATCCGCCGGTAGTTCCGCTCGATCAGCTCTTCATGCGCGTGCGGCTCCGCGAGGATCGCATTGATCTGTCCGGCCGGATCATTCTCGTCCGCTTCGATCACCGGGTTGTAGCCGAAGAGATCGCGCATCTCCGGCGGGCATCGGCCGAGCAGCACGCACCGCGCGGCGATCGATTCGAGATAGCGCAGGGTCATCGTCTCGACGTCGCCCGCGCGCTCGGGGTGCGTCAGCGACGACGGGAAGCAGACGGAGATCTTGCTGTCGCCGAGGTTGCGGACGAACTGGTCATACGTCGGGAAGATGATCTGCCCGCGCACCTTCTCGTAGCGATGGACGTACCCCTTCGCCTCGCAGTGCCGCACGATTTTCTCGTGGAACGGCGCGTGCCGCCGGCCCATCTCCAGCACGTCGATCGATCGCGCGGCAAGCGGCTTGTCGCCGATATAGCCTTCGGGATTGATCGCCTCCGGCAGCCAGATCGCGTCCAGCCCGCTCACGCGCTGGCGCATGCGCTCGGCGGACTGCCGCGCGGTGATGAACGCCACCCGCATCTTCTGACGCCGGAAGAACGATTCCCACTGCTCGTACTTCGCCGGCCAGACGTCCATGCAGTAGACGATCGTCTCGGCGAAGTAGCAGACCGGGAAGAGCCGCGCCTCGGTCACCTGCATGATCGGGGCGAAGTAGGCGTTGCGCGACAGATCGGCGACGCGGCGCATCAGCTT
>JAICTV010000343.1 GCA_025936175.1 Phycisphaerae bacterium | reverse complement strand
GAAGAAGGCGGCGAAGAAGGCGAAGGTCCAGATCGCGGACGATACGGAGGAGGCTCCTTCGGGCCCCGCGCCGACCCCGCGCCTGTACACGCACTACAAGGACAAGGTCATCCCCGAGCTGAAGCAGAAGTTCGGCCACAAGAACGTGATGGCCGTCCACAAGCTCGAGAAGATCGTGATCTCGATGGGCGTGGGGAAGCTGGCGACGGCGGGCGAGAAGGAAAAGGTCAACCAGGCGGAGAAGGAGCTCTCCGTCATCGCCGGGCAGAAGCCCGTCCGCACCAAGGCCAAGAAGTCCGTCGCGAACTTCAAGGTCCGCGAAGGGATGGAGACGGGGCTGAAGGTCACGCTCCGCGGGGCGCGGATGTACGAGTTCCTCGACCGTCTGATCACGCTGGCGATCCCGCGCGTGAAGGACTTCCGCGGGCTCAATCCCGCCGGGTTCGACAAGGCCGGGACCTACAACTTCGGCTTTAACGAGCAGACGGTCTTTCCGGAAGTCGATTCGGCGGCGGTGACGTTCCAGCAGGGGATGAACATCACGATGGTGACGACCGCCGCCAACGAAGAGCAGGGCCGCGAGCTGCTCAAGCAGTTCGGCTTCCCGTTCCGTGAGAAAGAAAAGCTGGAAGGGCGATAAGGCGTTCGAACGTTTAACGACGCCGCTTGCGGCGTGCTCGATTGGATCAACATTTATGGCAACCAAAGCCTGGGTAGCGAAGCAGAAACGGCGTGAAGAGCTGGTGAAGAAGTACGCCGACATCCGCCGGCAGCTCAAGAAAGAGAAGAACTACGCGGCGCTGGCCAAGCTTCCGCGGGATGCGTCGCCGACGCGCTCGCACAACCGCTGTCAGCTCACCGGGCGGTCCAAAGCGGTGCTGCGCAAGTTCAAGGTCAGCCGCATCATGCTCCGCGAGCTCGCGCTGGCGGGAAAGATCCCGGGACTCAAGAAAGCAAGCTGGTAAGCCTTCGTAGCATGGGCGTCTCGCCCATGCCTCTCAGAATGCATGGGCCAGACGTCCATGCTACGTGGAGAAGAAAGTAGCGATGAACAACCAAGACCCCATCGCGGACATGTTGACCCGCATTCGCAACGCGAATCGCGTCGGTCGTCGCATGGTCCTCATCCCCAAGAGCAAGATCTGCCACGGCATCGCGCAGGTGCTCAAGGACGAGGGCTACGTCGACGACTTCGACGTCATCGACGACGACAAGCAGGGCACCATCCGCGTGAAGCTCAAGTATTCGATGAGCGGCGACAAGGTGATCCATGCGATCGACCGCGCCAGCAAGCCGGGCCGGCGCATCTACCGCGGCGTCGGCGACCTGCCGCGCATCCTCAACGGCATGGGCATCGCCGTCGTCTCCACCAGCAAGGGCGTGATGAGTGATCGCAAGGCGCGCGAGCAGAATGTTGGTGGGGAGCTTCTTTGTACGGTGAGCTAGTTATTTGAGGTTTGAGGGTTTGAAGTTTGATCTAACCCTCAAATGACAAACCTCAAACAACAGGTGATTTATGAGTCGAATCGGAAAAAAACCCGTCCCCGCCGGTAACGCGAAGGTGAGCGTTCAGGACCGTCTCGTCCGCGTCGAGGGCCCCAAGGGCAAGCTCGAACTGAACGTTCATCCGTCGATCACCGTGAAGTATGACGGCGAGAAGAAGGAAGTGGTCGTCACCCGGCCCAACGATGAGATCGCGAGCAAGGCGCTGCACGGCCTGACGCGCTCGCTCATCGCCAACATGGTCGAGGGCGTCACGCAAGGGTATCGCAAGGCGCTGGAGATCCAAGGCGTCGGTTACAAGGCCGAGCAGCGCGGCAAGAAGCTGGTGCTGACCGTCGGCTACGCCAACCCGGTCGCGCTCGACATTCCCGGCAACGTGACGGTGGCGCTGGAAGGCGCGAACAAGGTGGTCGTGAGCGGCGCGGACAAGCAGGCGGTCGGCGAGTTCGCCGCCCGCGTCCGCAAGGTCCGCAAGCCCGAGCCGTACAAGGGCAAGGGGATTCGCTACGAAGGCGAGCAGGTCAAGATCAAGCCGGGTAAGGCATTTGCCGGCGCGGGAGCGAAGTAAAGGAGATTTGCAATTTGCAATTTGCAATTTGCGATTGGAATTCAAATCGCAAATCGGCAATCGCAATTCGCAAATGACGAGACATGGCAGACAAAAACAAAGACAAGGCGGCCCGGCTCGAGCGTCGCAGGTTTCGCGTGCGCAAAAACGTCTTCGGCAGCCCGGAGCGTCCGCGCCTCAGCGTCTTCCGCTCCGACAAGCACATTTATGCGCAGCTCATCGACGACCATGCCGGCACGACGCTGGCGTCGGCGTCGAGCACGCTGGGCGACGTGCGTGGCGGGGAGCTGAAGAACGGCGGAAACGTCAAGGCGGCCGAGAAGGTCGGCACTGCGATCGCCGAGAAGGCCAAGGCGGCCGGCATCAAGCAGGTGGCGTTCGATCGCGGGGGCCGCTCGTACCACGGCCGCATCAAAGCGCTCGCCGACGCGGCGCGCAAGGGCGGATTGAAGTTCTGATAGTGAACTGACTGACGAGATCATTATGGCTGAAGACCAGGCACAACCCAGCGAAACCCAGCAACCCGCAGGGGCGCCCGCGGAAGCGGCGGCCGCGCCCGCGCAAGCCGCGCAGGCGCCCGAGCAACAGGCGGCCGGCGGCGAACAGCCGCAGCAACAACCGCCGCAGCAGCAAGCGCCGCAGGAACACCAGCGTCGCGGCGGCGGTGGTGGTCGTGGCGGTGGTGGCCGCGGTGGCCGGCCGGGCGGACAGCGCGGAGGCGGACGCGGTCGCGACCGCGATCGCGACGAGTCCGGCATGGAATCCGCCGTCGTCCGCATCTATCGCTGCGCCAAGGTCGTCAAGGGCGGCCGGACCTTCAGCTTCGGCGCGCTCGTCGTCGCCGGCGACCGCAAGGGCAACGTCGGCATCGGTTACGGCAAGGCCAACGAAGTGCCCATGGCGGTCGAGAAGGGCACCAAGGACGCGCGCAAGCAGATGATCAAGGTGAACCTCAAGGGCACCACGATCCCGCACACGGTCAAAGGCACCGCGGGCGCGAGCACCGTCATTCTCGTCCCGGCGCGTCCGGGCACGGGCGTCACCGCGGGCAAGAGCGTCCGCCCGTGCGTCGAGCTCGCGGGCATCACCGACATCCTCACCAAGGCCTACGGCTCAACGAGCCCAAAGAACCTGGTGAAGGCGACGATGGCGGCGCTCACGCAGCTTCAGAACAAGGATCAGGTCGAGAACAGCCGCGGCGTGCAGCTCGCAAAGGGCGCCGGGGAACTCGTCACGGCCTAATGTAGGGGCGGGGGCGGGGGGGGCCCCCCAACGCCGCCGGGGGGGGCGGGGGGGGGCCCCCCCGGAGAGGCCCACCAGGGAAAGAATTTAAAGGGCACCCCCCCCGCCCAACCCGACCAAATGATCCCACGCCG
>JAICTV010000227.1 GCA_025936175.1 Phycisphaerae bacterium | reverse complement strand
GCGCAGCAGCAGTTCGAGCAGGCGCGATCCAAGTACCTGATCCGACGCCACGCCGGCGACAAGCTCACGCCCGAGCAGCAGATGTCGCTGGTCGGGCTGTCGGCGGCATGCCTCGGGCAGTACGCCACACGCCCGTCAAGTGAAAAGCTCGAAGCCGCCAAGGCGGCGATCGATGTCGTGATGACCGACGGTGAGAAGAGCCGCTCGGCGGTCCTGGATTTCGCGATCTGCGTCGCCTGCGGAGCGCATCCCAGGCCGAATGTGACGCGCACGGCGGAGCTCGGGATGGCCATCGAGGCGGTGCACGATTATCTCGGCACGCAGCACGATGACGAATACGCCGCCAACGTCTTCGGGACGCTCCTGGAGAAGGCGCAGGCGGTCCCCAATCTGAACCAGGTCCAGAAAGACAAGCTCGCGCAGTATCAGACGTCGCTCGATTCGTACATGGATTCGATCGCATCGACGGCGCATCCGGATCAGAAGAAGTGGGGCGTCGACTGGCTGCCGAAGGACCTGGTCGAGCACTATCGCGACCAGCGCAATCGTCCCGCCGGCGCGGCGCCGACGGCCCCGCCGCAACAACTCCAGCAGGAGTTCGATCAGGCCAAGGCCAAGGTGATCCAGATGCAGCGCGCCTACGACCAGGTCAAGGCCAGCGGCGGCGACGTGATCGGCGCGAAGAACCAGCTCGACTCGGCGTACGCGAACATGGCCCGCATCCAGATGCAGATGGACCAGGCTGGCGCGCCGGCGCCGAAGCCCAAGTGGCTGGAGAAGTTCCAGCCCGTGCTGCCCGAGGGAACGGTCGCGGCGCAGTGATTGCGAGGATTCACAAGTCAGGATTCAGGAGTCACCATCTTCTACTGAATCCTGAATGCTCACGCAAAGCACACGTCCGCCGCCCGATGCCGCGCCAGCGACGCGATGTGAATTTCCCCGGCGATCTGCCGGCCGTTCCAGGTCTTCCAGAGGATGATGCGTTGCCGGTCACCCGACAGCGCGGCAACCGTGTCCGCGCAGGCGGCGACGGCGCGCAGGCCGCGGTGGGAGCTGACGTACTGTGTCACGAGCGTGTCGTGCGCGGCCACGCACACGATCGGTCCGTCCGCGGTCGCCAGCAGCAGCCGCGTCGTCCCGAGCCACGGGAGCGTTCCTGCCGCGGTGACTTCGCCGGCGCGGCGTTCGATTCTGTCGATCGGCTGGAGTGACGTTGCATCGATGCGCTCGACGGTTCCGTCGCCGCGGGCGAGGGTGATGACCTCGCCATCGACGCCGACGAAGACGATCGGCGCGCCGCCGCCGCCGACCGTTGACGCCGATCCTTCCGCCGTCGCGACGAAGGCGTTGCCTTCGACGCTGTAGACGATCCGCCGGTCCGGCAGCGTCGCGAGATTGCGCGCGCCGCGCGCGGCGCGCAGCGCGACGCAGGGCTTGTCGTTCTCGCCGATCGTCCATCCGACGACGCCGGCGTCGCCGTGGGACGACCAGACCATCGCGTCGTTCGCCGCGACGGAGTTGAAGCCGAGCGAGGTGGCGATCTCATTGACGTCGCGGAAGCGGACCGCGTTCTGCGGCGAACTCGGCTCGACGAACATCACGCCGATCTGCGCGCCGACGAGCAGTCCGCGCCGCCCGTCCATTTCGCCCGCCTGCACGCTGCGCAGCGGTCCGAGGTCCGTCGGAAGCGGGATGAGCTGCGCGGGTGACTCACCGGGCTTGCCGCTTAAGTGGCCAGCCCACTGTGGTTGTCGCGGATCGATCTTGATCAAGTCGGGTCCCGCCACCGCCCAGAGCATCGCCGTTGCGTCACTCGCCGCCGCCATCAGCAGCGTCTCGAGCATCGACCCGCGATCGGCGGGGCTAAGCGAATCGAGCAGCGCGCCGGGGGAGACGCCCGCCGGCGCGGCGTCGCGCAGCGACTGGAACTGCTTGAGCAGCTCCGCCGCCCGCTGCACCTGCTCGACCTGTCCCGCCGACCGCCGCTCGGCGAGCTTGCGCTGCATCTGGTCGATCCGCTGGCGCTGGAGCGTCGGGCTCTCGATCGAGGCTTCGAACGGCGCGAGCAATTCGATGCCGCAGTTGAACGCCACCGGTTTCGCCGCGCCCCGCAGCGTCTCGACCACAGCCGCGCGGCTCGCTTCGGCGAGCCAGTATTCGCCAGCCTGCGTCGCGATCAGTCGCGAAAGCGCTTCGCGGAGCGGCTGGGAAAAATGCTCGATGACGTCGTCGATCGTCACCACCTCGCTGCGCGACAGAAAGGTCTCCGCGAGCATCTCGCGCTCGGCGCGCTCGTCGAGCGCCTGCATCGAGCAGGAGAACGTGACGTCGATGAGGTGATCATCCGATGCGACCAGCCCGCGCAGAGACAGCCGGCAGCGCAGCGCCTGCCGGCGCAGCTCCAGTTGCCCGTCGGTGCGACGTCGGCGCGCGATTTCCCGTGTGCCCAGCATGTGTCGCCGGCGATTCTAATGCGCCGCGGCGCTCACAGGGATATAAAAGAAAACGATCCCTAGAACGGCGTACAACGCCAGCAGCAGCACGCCCTCGAACCAGTTCGTCTCCCCGTTCATGCCGAGGAACGAGACGGTCAAGACGGCCAGCAGCACCGCCACCACCTCCATCGGCGAGAAGATCAAATCGAGGTGATGCGCATCGTGCATCCCGAACTGAACCAAGACCGCGCTGAGCAGCACGAGCACCGGCGTGACGAACAGCGCGATCTGCAGGCTGCTCTGATGCGCGATCGTCATCGCCGTGTCCATGTCGTCCTTCATCGCCATCAGCACCGCCGTCGAGTGCTCGGCGGCGTTGCCGATGATCGCCAGAACGATGATGCCGATGAATAAATGGTTCCATCCGAAGCGCTCGGCGGTCTTCTCGACCGAGCCGACCAGCAGCTCTGAGACGAGCCCGACGCCCACCGCCGCGATCAGCAGGATCAGCACGCTCTTTTTGACCGTCCAGGGCTCCCCGCGGATCGGCCCCGGCGGCTCTTCCTCCGATCGCGCCGGCTCCGGCGAGAGGATGTGCGCGTGCGTCCGCAGCGTGAAGAGCAGCCCGAGCCCGTACGTCGCCAGCAGCACAATGCTCGTCGCGATCGACACGCCGTGCTCGTGCTCGTAGAGGTCCGGATCGGTCAGGCGGAAGCTGTGGTGAAATATCGCCGGGAAGCACATCGCGCTGACCGCCAGCAGCAGCAAACCCGCGCTCGCCTCGGCGCTGTATCGGCTGAAGCGCTGCCTCTCGCGATTCCAGCCGCCGGCGACCATCGCCGCACCGGCGACCAGAAGCAGGTTGCCCAGGATCGATCCGGTGAGCGACGCCTTGACGATGTCGTTCAATCCTTTGGTCATCGCGATGATGGCGATGATCAGTTCCGCGGCGTTTCCGAAGGTCGCGTTGAGCAATCCGCCCCAAGTCGGCCCGGTGCGCGCCGAGAGGTGTTCGGTCGCCGTGCCCATCAAATGCGCCAGCGGCACCACCCCGAGCCCCGCGAGAAAGAACGTGGCGGTCGGCTCCCACGGCTTTCCGTGCCCGATGAAGAAGTGCACGACAAACGCAACGGGAATGGCGAAGTACCCGGCGATGTAGAGGTAGTGCATGTGCGGCGGGGATTGTCAGCACCGCACCGACCGCCTGCAAGCCGGGCCGGAAGGCCCGGATCGTCAACCAGCCAGCGCCGGGACCGGACGCTTCAGATGATCATCGATCGCGTCAAGGATATTCGAGTCGATCGTGTCATCGAACTTGCGCGCGAAAAGCGCATCGCTGTTGAGCAGCCGGCTCAGGTCCGCCAGCGTGTACGTGCGCGGATGCCATCCCCCGGTCCAGTCGATCGCGCGGAAGTTCTTGCTGATCAGCGTGTCGTGAAAGGGGCTGTGCATCAGCGTGGTCTGGAAGATCAACTCATCGGCGCACAGCGTGAAGCGGAACGCGCGGAGCATTTTGTTCGCCAAATCCGAGCACGTCAGGTACTCGCACGCCGGGCGGGTCAGCGTTATCCAGTTCGATCCCCAGTAGACTCTGAAGGGGAGCGGCCGGCGGCGGCGCATGACCTTGGTCATCTTTCCGCGCCAGGGCATCCAATAAAACTCGAGGCGCTTGCGCGGCTCGGTGCTGGCGGTGGCGAAATCGAGGACCTGGACGTAGTTCGCATCCATCGGTCCCGATTCCAGCCGCCGCGCGATCTCGTGCTGCGTGTGCAGCGGATAATCCTGCCCGGTGAGGTTGATGCAGTAGTTCCAGTCGTCGGCGATGCGCAGCGCCTCTTTCATCCCGCGGATTTGCGCACGGGCGATCCGCCACGAACCCCACATCAGCGGCTCCGATCGGATGACCGATGCGCGCGGGTGATCGGCGGCGAAGTCGCGTGCGGCGTCATGGACGGATCGATCGGCCTTGGCGTCGATGTGCAGGATGTAGACGTTGTCCGGCGCAGAAATGGCGTGCAGCATGCGCAGCAATTGCCGCGCGTTCTGATGGGCGGTGATGACGTAAGCGATGCTCACGAAAGAGTTATCGGCAAAATGAGTGATTTCAAACCTGTCGCCGCTGGTTGATATGACCCGCGCCGCGCTTTGGCGCAGCGGTCGGGCCGCCGGCCCACCGTTTTTCGCCTGGGGTCATCATCAGAAATGCTCGCCGAGGACCGGACCGACCGCGCGGTAACCGTACTTCGCGCAAAAGCCGGGGTACATCCACGCGTCCCCGGCTTCGCGCTTATCGTGCCATCCACCCTCGGAAATCCACAACGTGCGTTTCATCACTAATTGCATGCAGTCGATCAACCCGACCGCCGGCGGGTTGCCGGTCATGATCATGTAGCACCCGCTGCCCGGCGGCAGCCGGACGTTGGTGTTCAGGAAGCGCTGCGTGTCGTGCATGATCACGGGGAAGATGATGATGTTGTCGCTGTCGACCGCGTGCTGGTTCTGGTTGAACAAGCGGCTCGGCCGGCGGATCTCCGCCGCGATCGTCTCCAACGCGTTCGGGTACAACAGGTTATCCGGGTTGAAGTGGACGATGTAATCGCCGGAGGCGTCGCGGATGCCGCGGTCGCGTAAGGAATGTCCCCAGTCATTGTGCCGCTTTTCCGTAGCCCGGATCGGCGCCGGCTGCGGCGCTTGCGGATCGAGCAGCGGGCCGTCGTGGTAGCAGAGAATCTCAAAGTCCTTGAACGTCTGCGCCAAGAGCGAAGCGATCCCGCGCGCGAACGTCTCGCGGCTGATGGTGCCCTGGTAGTGGGGGACGATGATCGAGAAGAGGGGCATGGTGGATCACCCGAGGCGATCGCGCCAGTAGCCTTCTTCTCGCGACGAATGCGCGACAGCGATGATGTCGATCGAGGTGCGGCCGGCGCGGTAGTAAAGCTTGGACGGAAAACGCGAGAAGAGGAACCGTCGAACGGTCATGACGCGCGACGCCTTCGCTTCCGGCGCAACTGATCGCGCAACTCGGCGACAACGTCGTCCACGGGAACGGATTTCACCTCGCCGCGATCGATTTGATCGACGCGCCGCCGAATTTCTGCGCGTTGCTCCGCCGTTAACTCGTCATCGTCGAGAATCTGCCGAATGTCTTCGATGAGGTCATACCGCTCCGCCGGCGTCATCGCCTTAACCGCCGCGAGGATTACTTCACGGGTCAGCGCCATATCTCGATCATAGCACGGCTTACGCCAGCGTCCCCATTTCCATCTCGTGCAGGCCCTTGCCCGCCGGTACCATCGGATACACGTGCTCGTTGGGCTCGACGAAGAAGTCGACCAGCACCGGCCCCTTGTGCGCCAGCATTTCTTTGACCGTCTTCTCCACGTCGCACTTGTTCTCGCATCGGATGCCGCGGATGCCGTACGCGTCGGCCATCTTGCTGAAGTTGGGGTTCTTCATCGGCGTGTTGCTGTAGCGCCGCTGGTAGAACAGGTCCTGCCACTGCTTGACCATGCCCTGGAAGTCGTTGTTGAGGATGCAGATCTTCACCGGGATGTCGTACTCGGCGATCGTCGCCAGCTCATAGCACGTCATCAGGAACGACGCGTCGCCGTCGATGTCGATGCAGACCTTGCCCGGCGCGCCGAGCTGCGCGCCCATCACGGAAGGCAGGCCGAAGCCCATCGTCCCGAGCCCGCCGGAGGTGATCATCTGCCGCGGCCGACGCCAGCGGTAAAACTGCGCCGCCCACATCTGGTGCTGGCCGACGCCGGTGGTGATGACCGCTTCGCCGTTGGTCTGCTTGTTGATCTCCTCGATGACGTACTGCGGCTTGGAATGCTTGCTGTCGTCGAAGTACTTGAAGGGATAGCGTTTCTTCCACGCGGCGATCTGTGCGTGCCAGTCCTTGCGGTCGCGGTGCTCGACGTACTCGAGCATCGCTTCGAGCGACAGGCGGGCGTCGCCGACCACCGGCACGTCCACGTCCACGTTCTTGCTGATAGACGACGGGTCGATGTCGATGTGGATGATCTTCGCGTGCGGCGCGAACGTCGCCAGGTTGCCGGTCACGCGGTCATCAAACCGCGCGCCGACGGCGATGAGACAATCGCATTCCTGCACGGCGTAATTCGCGAACGCGCTGCCGTGCATGCCGAGCATGTACATCGACAGATCGGAGTGCTCGTCGAACGCGCCCAGTCCCAGCAGCGTCGTCGTGCAGGGGATGTTTCCCTTCTCCGCGACCTTGCGCAACACATCGGACGCGCCGGCGATGATCGCGCCGCCGCCGACGTAGAGCACCGGCTTCTCGCTCTTGTTGATCAGCTCCGCGGCGTCCATCACCTGCTTCTGCGAGCCCCCTGACATCGCTGTTTTCTTCCGCCGCAGCACGTGCTCGCGCGGCGCGTCGTCGAGCTCCTCCTGCGCGACCGCCACCTGCACGTCCTTGGGCAGGTCGATCAGCACCGGCCCTGGCCGGCCGCTGGTGGCGATCAGGAACGCTTCGTTCACGATCCGCGGCAACTCGCGCACGTCCTTGATGAGGTAATTCCACTTGGTACACGGCCGGGTGATGCCGGTGACGTCGGCTTCCTGGAAGGCGTCGTTGCCGATCGCCTTGGTCGCCACCTGGCCGCTGAAGACCACGAGCGGGATCGAATCCATCTGCGCCGTCGCGATCGGCGTGACGGTGTTCGTCGCGCCGGGACCCGACGTCACGATGACCACGCCCGGCTTGCCGGTGACGCGCGCGTATCCGTCGGCACAATGTCCGCTCGCCTGCTCGTGCCGGTTGAGGATGAACTTCGCCGGCGTCTTGTAGAGCTGGTCGAACATCGGCAGGATCGCGCCGCCGGGATAGCCGAAGATCGTGTCAACTTTGTGATCGGTCACGAGCATCTCGTGAAGGATCTGGGCGCCGCTCTTGCCTTTGTACTTGGGCTTAGCGGAAGCGGCGGCGGGTTTGGTGGCGGCGGTATCAGCAGCGGTGGGGGAAGCACTCATGATCGCGTTCCTAAAAATTAGCCCCGGAATGTACCGCAAAAGCGGCGGGGCATTCAAACCATTTAATCTAAAACCAGCAAGAGCAGGAGATTACAGCGATTTGGGGCCGGCCGTGCCGTGGCGGGAAATCACTCCCGCCGGCATCAGATGCCGGCCTGGCGTACGACGACCGTAAGCGGGACCGTAAGTCGAATGGTGGCGGTCATTGCGGCGGGAAGTGTAGCAACTGAAATCGACTCCGGCAAATCCAACGCCAAAAGCTCCAGCGTGGCACGGGTTTGTAGCCCGTGCGCGTGACGAGCACCGGTTACAAACCCGTGGCACGGGAAACTACTTCTGCGTCGCCGCGATCTTCACTGAATACTCGCCGGCGCCGCCGGACGAGTCGTCGAACTTGATCTGTACGCCGTCGCCGACCTTCTCCATCGTCACCTGATCGCGGCCGACTTTTTCGATCACATGAGCGGTGGAAAAATCCATCGTCTGCAGCACCCGCAGCGTGTTGTCGTCGGAGGAGCGCTCCGGCTTGTTTTTCACGTTCCACGGGGAGCCGTTGATCGTCACCTGCGTGGGCCAGGAGAAGGCGGTGTGCTTCCAGTGCGCTCCGCTCGAATCGAGCGTGACGACGTCGTCGCCGTCGATTCTCGCGCTGATCTCGATCACCGCCTGCTGCTTGAACGGCCCGCCGCTGCCCTGGTTCCCCGACGCCAGCGTCGGCACGCTCGGGACGACCGAGCGCACGCTCACCGCCGCATCACCGGCCGTGAAAATTGAAAGCGGCTGCTCCACCTTGGAAAAATCCGCGCTCGCCCGATAGCGCTCTTTTCCGTTGGCCTTGACGACCATCTCGTCGGGCCAGACGGTCAGCTCGAAGTTGACGAACTGATTGGTCGGCACCTCGCCCGCGCCGCCCGGCTTGTGCCGGCCGTTGGCGGGGCCGCCGTCGATGCGGAACTGCTTCGTATCGTTGCCCCAGTTGAAGATCATCTGGTCGCACGCGTAGGCGAAGCGGATGTCCGAGCTGTCGGTTTTCGCCTGGATCTTGAAGGTGATCGGCGGGCGGAAAGGGCGATCGGTTCGGATGCGCTCGTTCTTCTTCAGCACGATCGCGCCGCTGGACTGATTCTTGATGTCGCCGACCATGTGGCTGAGCCACTCATTCTCGCGCCAGGTGGACGGCGCGGTGGTGGGCGATGTGCTGGACGATCGCCGCGACTCCGCGAGCGTCGGCGCCGCG
>JAICTV010000203.1 GCA_025936175.1 Phycisphaerae bacterium | reverse complement strand
GGATGTCAGCCTCGATCGGCTGCGCTATCTCGACGACGTCATGCCGGCGAACGTGCACACGATTTACTCCGATCCGCAGACGGTCCGTGATGAAGTCCGCCGCGCGGATCTCGTGGTCGGGGCGGTGCTCATCCCGGGCGCGAAGGCGCCGCGACTCGTGACGCGCGCGGACTTGAAGGACATGAAGAACGGCTCGGTGATCGTCGACGTCGCGATCGACCAGGGCGGCTGCATCGAGACCGCTCGCCCAACGACGCACCAGCAGCCGACGTATCTCGTCGAGGGCGTCGTGCATTACTGCGTGACGAACATGCCCGGCGCCGTCGGCCGAACGAGCACGATCGCGCTCTGCAACGCGACACTGCCGTACGCGCTGAAGATCGCCAACAAGGGCTACGAGAAAGCCGCCGGCGAAGACCCGGGCTTCGCCGAGGGGATCAACCTCGTCGGCGGGCGCGTGACCAATTCCGCCGTCGCGGAATCGCTGCACCTGCAGCATCAACCGCTTCGCGGAAAAGGCGTGGCGTAGACCCCTTTCCCGGTGAGGCGAGATCGCCGGATGTCATCCGGAGGTACTCCGAGGGATCTCGGTGACCGCAGGTGTCCGAGATCCCTCGGAGTACCTCGGGATGACAACGTGCGGTTCGGGCCCCCCGCGCGGCGCGCCGCTTGCGTCTTCTCCATCATCCCAAGTCCACGGATGGGCGCATGACGAGGAGACCCCGCGATGGCTTCAGCGGTCGCGACGCGCGATTTTCATCCGTCTAAAGCGAGCAGAACATCGCGCAAGAGTGGCGTGACGCCGCCGCGACAGCGCGTCGTGATTCCGCGCGAAGACGCGAGCGTCGAAATGGACGTCGCGCCGGGGCGAAGAGTTGCCCTCACGAATCTTCACAAGCCGTTCTGGCCCGAACTGGGAATCACCAAGGGCGACCTGCTCCAGTTCTACGCCGACATCTCGGCGGTCCTGCTCCCGCACATTCACGACCGCGCGATGGTGATGAAGCGATACCCGCACGGCGCGCACGGCGAGTTCTTTTTCATGAAGCGCGCGCCGACGCCTCGGCCGGCGTGGATTCAGACGTGCTCAATCGAGCACGAGTCGCAGAACATCATCGATTTCCCGGTCATTCAGGATCTTGCCGCGCTGCTGTGGGTGATCAACCTTGGCTGCATCGATCTCAATCCGTGGTACGCGCGCTGTGACGATGTGGATCGACCGGACTATTTACACTTCGATCTCGATCCAGTCTCGCCGGTGGGCAAACAGAAGGCGGTGCCGTTCGAGAAGGTGCTGCTGACGGCGTTGATCGTGCGGGATGCGCTGGAGCATCTCGGCATGCCGAGCTACCCGAAGACGACGGGTTCGCGAGGCATTCATGTCTATATCCCAATCGTCCGGGCTCCGACACAGAAGCAGGTGTGGTCCTTCGCCAAAGCTTTCGCGCAGACGATGGCGCGGCAGCACCCGAAGCTGATCACGGCGGAATATCGGATCGCCAAGCGGCCGGCGGGTCGCGTACTGGTCGATTACAACCAGAACGCGTGGGGCCGCACGCTCGCGGGCGTCTACTCCGTTCGACCGAAGCCGCAAGCGCCGGTGTCGATGCCGGTCACGTGGAAGGAGATCGAGAAGGGCGTGACGATCGAGCAGTTCACACTCAAGAACGCGCGGCAGCGGATCGCGAAGGTCGGCGATCTCTGGAAGCCGCTGCTGCACACCGAGGAGCCGCGCGTCGATTTGTCGAAGATCACCGCAACCGCAGTAGGTGCGTTATGAAGCTCCCGATCAAACCGCCGTATCCGCCGATGGAGGCGAAGCTCGTCGAGGCGATCCCGACGGGGAAGAACTGGCAGTACGAGCCGAAGTGGGACGGGTTTCGCTGCATCGCGTTTCGCGATGGCGATCGCGTCGAGCTGCAATCGAAGTCAGGGCAGCCGCTGGCTCGCTATTTTCCGGAGATTGTCGAAGCGGTGGCGGCGCTGAAGGCTTCGAAGTTCGTGCTCGACGGCGAGATCGTCGTGCCGGTCGGGGATGAGCTGTCGTTCGACGATCTACTCCAACGGATTCACCCGGCGGAGAGCCGGATTCGCAAACTCGCCGCGTCGCATCCGGCGCTTTACATCGTGTTCGATCTGCTGGTGAACGATCGTGGCGCCGCGCTCCTCGAACATCCGCTGAGCGAGCGCCGGCCGGCGCTGGACGCTTTTGCGAAGAAGTACTTCGCCGCCTCGGAGCGATTGCGACTCTCGCCGGCGTCAACCGATACCAAGCAGGCCAACCAATGGTTCGGCGGAGGGGGGAGCGCGCTCGACGGCGTCATGGCCAAACGTCTCGACTGCGACTATCGCTCGGGCGAGCGCGACGGGATGCAGAAGATCAAGCGCATGCGGACGGCCGAGTGTGTCGTCGGCGGGTTCCGCTACGGATCGAAAGCGACCGAGACGCTCGGCTCGCTCCTGCTCGGGCTGTATGATGATGATGCTCTGCTCCATCACGTCGGATTCTGCTCCTCGCTCACCGCAAAGCAGCGGCAAGACCTGACACCCAAGATCGAGAAGCTGCGCAAGCCGGCGAACAAGGGCGGCGGCTTCACCGGCCGCGCCCCCGGCGGGCCGAGTCGCTGGAGCACGGAGCGATCAGGTGAATGGGAATCACTTGATCCCAAGCTCGTCGTCGAGGTTCAGTACGATCACTTCAGCCAGGGTCGATTCCGTCACGGCACGAAATTCCTGCGCTGGCGGCCGGACAAGCCCGCGAAATCGTGCTCGATGGATCAAGTTCTCAGCGGCAGGCCGAAGATCAACCTGCTCAAGAGTTTTGCGGTGGCGCGGTCACGCTGATCGGCTGTACAATCGCCCGCCGTGACAACATCCGATCGACTGACCAAACTTCAGCAGCTTCTCGAACGCGATCCGAATGATCCGTTCGTGCTCTACGGCATCGCGCTGGAGCACAAGAAGCTCGGCGACGCCAAGACGGCGATCGAATTCCTCGACCGCACGATCTCCGCCGACGCCGGCTACTGCTACGCGTACTTTCAGAAAGGGCAAATCCAGGAATCGTTGGGTGAGGCCTCCGCGGCGAAGGAGACTTATGAGGCGGGCATCGCCGCCGCGCGAACCAAGGGCGACGCGCACGCGGAGAGCGAGATCGCCGGGGCTCTCTCGATGCTTGAATGAGTCATGATTGAGGGAGTGAAAGACTATCTCAAGACGCCGGACTGGCGCAAGCAGCACGGATGGCGCAAGGCCGTCTGGATGACGATGTCGCGCCTCGGGCTGACCGGTGTGCACGCGCTGCCGCTCAACCGCCGCTGGGTCGACATCCACCGCCGGTCGATGCCGCTCAAGGGGCTGGATCAGCGCCTCGCGGGCCTGAAGATCGTGCAGTTGTCGGACTTGCACTACAGCCCCGTCGTCTGGGCGCGCTACCTCGTGCAGTACATGCGATGGGTGAATGATCTTGAGCCGGATCTCGTCGTCGTTACCGGGGACCTGATCACCGGCGGGTATCGCTTCGCCCATCGCGTCGCGACGATCCTGTCGCACCTGAAGTCGAAGCACGGCGTGATCTGCACGCTGGGCAATCACGACTACAGCATCTACGGCAAGAACGGATCGGGCGAGGGCAACCGTCGCGCCGACTATTTAGAGAAGTGCCTGCGCGACCGCGGCATGATCGTGCTGCGAAACGAGACGGCGTACATCAAGCCCGCCGACGGCGGCACTCCGGTGGCGATCGTCGGTCTCGACGACGAATGGTCAGGCCACATCAATCCCGAGGCCGCGTGGCGCGGCGTCGATCCCGCGGTGCCGATCATCTGTCTCAATCACAATCCGGTGAACGCGAAAGAGCTGCTGGTATATCCGTGGCAGTGGATGCTCAGCGGCCACACGCACGGGCGGCAAGTGGCGACGTCGCGCTTCGGTCAGCGCTTCTATCCGCACCGCTACCGTCAGTACACGCACGGGCATTACGTCGTCCAGGGGCGTCATCTCTACGTGAACCGCGGCCTGAGCTACGGCCAGCGGGTGCAGCGCTGGTGCCGGCCGGAAGTGACAGTCTTCAAGCTCGCCGTCGATCAGGAAGGCAACGGCAGCTCGACTTAAAACATTTTTCACCACGAAGTCACGAAGGGCACGAAGCGCCGTTCTGCGACATCCAACCGCTTCGCGCCCTTCGTGACTTCGTGGTGCGATGCTGTTACGTTTTGCGCCGGCGATGCGGAACAGCTATGAGCCGGCGGACGTGCAGCGGATCATCGAGCAGCTCGTCGCGCGCATCGCGGTGGGATTCGATGCAAGGAAGACGTTAAACATTGTCGGCATCCGCACGCGCGGGGAAGTGCTCGCGCAACGTCTTGCCGCCGCTCTTGCGAAGCAGGGCTTCGCACAGATCGGTCGCGGCGTTCTCGACATCACGCTCTACCGCGACGACCTGTCGGAAATCGGCCCGCGGCCGCTGGTCCGGCCGACGCGGATCGACATCGACATCGATGCGCAGCCGCTGCTGCTGGTGGATGATGTGCTCTTTACCGGCCGATCGATCCGCGCCGCGCTGGATGCGCTGAGCGACTTCGGGCGCCCGAGCGCGATACGGCTCGCCGTTCTCGTCGATCGCGGCGGGCGCGAGTTGCCGATTCAACCCGACTTCGTCGCGCTCACGCTGAGCGATGTGCCGAAGGACCATCGCGTGAATGTGCATTTCGCCGAGACCGACGGCGCGGATCAGATCCTCGTGGAGCCCAAGCAATGAAAGCCGCGACGGCAGAGGATAAACGCTGGACGCGCAAGCATCTGCTGGGGCTGGAGGAGCTGTCGGCCGACGAGATCCGCTTCGTCCTCGATACCGCCAGTTCGCTCAAAGAGGTTTCGACCCGCAGCGTGAAGAAGGTTCCGGCATTGCGCGGGAAAGTGGTCGTCAACGCCTTTTGGGAAGCGTCAACGCGCACGCGCACGAGCTTCGAGCTCGCCGCTCAGCGGCTCAGCGCCGACGTCATCGACTTTTCCGAATCAGGCTCCAGCGTCAGCAAGGGCGAAACACTGATCGACACCGCCCGCAACATCGAGGCGATGGGCATTGACGTGATCGTGATTCGTCATCCCGCCGCCGGCGCGGCGGAGCTGCTCTCGCGCAGCGTCAGGTGCAGCGTCGTCAACGCCGGCGACGGCGCGCACGAACATCCGACGCAGGGGCTGCTCGACCTCTACACCATCCGCGAGCGCTTCGGCGGAAAGGTCGAAGGTAAGAAGGTCGCGATTGTCGGCGACATCGCCAACAGCCGCGTCGCGCGATCGAACGTCTGGGGCCTGACCAAGCTCGGCGCCGAGGTGATGCTCGTCGGCCCGCCGACCCTGCTGCCCAGGAGTTTCGAGCAGCTCGGCGCGCGGGTGACGCATGATTTCGACTCAGTCATTGGCGAGGTGGACGTCGTCAACATGCTCCGCGTGCAGTTCGAGCGCATTAAAAGCAGCCAGTTCCCGTCCGTGCGCGAGTTCACCAGCATGTACGGCCTGACCTGGGACCGCTTCCAGCGATGCAAGAAGGACGTCTTCATCATGCACCCGGGCCCGATGAACCGCGGGATCGAAATCCAATCCGACATCGCCGACGGGCCGCAGAGCGGAATCCTCCAACAGGTGACGAACGGATTAGCAGTGCGGATGGCGGTGCTCTATCTGGTCACGCAGGTCGGAGGCTGATCGCGTCGCAAGATGAGCTCGATCCTGATCCAAAACGGCACGATCCTTGATCCCTCGCAGAAGCTCGAGCGGAAGGGCGATCTCCTCGTCCGCAACGGCAAGGTCGCCGCGAGCGGGAACAATCTGGGCAAGGCAGATCAGGTCATTGATGCGCGCGGGTGTTTCGTCACGCCGGGGTTGATCGACATTCATGTGCATTTCCGTGAGCCGGGCGACGAGGAGGAGGAGACCATCGCGTCCGGGGCTGCCTCGGCAGTCGCGGGCGGGTTCACGAGCGTCTGCTGCATGCCGAACACCAAGCCGGCGCTGGACAACGAGGCGCAGATCGAGTTCGTGTTTCAGGAATCGGAGCGGGTGGGGCTGGCGAACGTCTATCCGATCGGGGCGATTACCAAATCGCGCGCGGGCAAAGAGCTGGCGGAGATCGGATCGATGCACCGGCGCGGGGCGGTCGCGTTCAGCGACGACGGTGTCGGCGTCGCGGATGCCTCCGTCATGCGCAAGGCGCTTCAATATTCGAAGATGTTCGACACCGTGCTGATGCAGCACTGCGAGGAGCCGACCCTCTCGGGCGGCCCGATGCATGCCGGGCTGATGTCCACAACGCTCGGCATGCCCGGCGTGGCCGCCGAGGCCGAGCAGCTCATGATCGCGCGAGACCTGCTGCTCAATCGCACCATCGGCTGCCGGTATCACGTCCAGCACATCAGCACGGCATGGAGCGTCGAGCTGGTTCGCCGCGCCAAGCGCGACGGGCAGGCGGTGACGTGCGAGGTCGCGCCTCATCACCTGTTGCTGACGGATGAATCCTGCCGCGGCTACGACACGAACTTCAAGATGAACCCGCCGCTCCGCAGCGCGGCGGACGTCGCGGCATGCATTGAAGGCGTCAAAGACGGCACCATCGACTGCCTCGCGACCGATCACGCGCCGCATCTGGCGGAAGAAAAAGAGCTGGAATTCCAGAACGCGCCGTTCGGCATCATCGGCCTCGAATGCGCGCTGCCGCTCTACGTCAAGGCGCTCATCGAGCCCGGCCACATCGATTGGATGCGGCTGATCGAGCTGATGACGTCAGCATCGGCGGCGATCGTGAAGCTGAACAAGGGAACGCTCCGCGAAGGGGCCGACGCCGACGTGACGATCATCGATCCGCAACGCAGGTGGACGATCGACGCGGAGCAGTTCGCGAGCAAGAGTCGCAATTGTCCGTTCAACGGGCGGGAGGTGACGGGTCGCCCGATCGCGACGATCGTGGGGGGCGCGGTGAAGTGGCGCTTGCAGTAGCGCGGGTTCCTTCGAAAAGCCCGGCACTTCGTGCCGGGAAATTCCCCGGCACAAAGCGCCGGGCTTTGCGCTACACGCTCAGTTTCAGCAGCACACCCTGTCCGGGCGCCAACCAGATCTGCTCCCCTTCGAACGGCGTAAGATTCCCCTGATACGGCGACATGATCTCCACCTTTTTTGGCGGCGTGCGATAGCTCGGTTGACACGGGTGCGACTTCTTCAAGTCGGTGTTGACGATCATCACCCATCGCGACCGGTCGGCGTGCGTGAAATCTCCCGCGAGGAAATGCTCCGGGTCGTTGATGCCCGTGAGCAGGTCCTCCTTGGTCGGCCCGTGACATCCCGCCGGCGGCTTCGCGGCGAATTGATAGACGTCATCGCTCGTCAGCTTCAGAATCGTCGGCGCGAGTTTCAGGACTTGGAGGTTGACGTTTCGCATCATCGCCCATGTCGGCGTCTCGTTCCCGAACTGATCGATCGGCGCCAGGCGGTAGTTCCCGACCTGCGGCGCGAAGTACGTGAAGTACGAGAGCCCGCGCCCGCCGTAGGCGAGCGTGCTGTACGCCTCGAAGCGGAGGCCCGCGAGCGACGGCTCGGCGAAGCTGAAGTGCGCGACCGAGAGGACGATGTTCCAGAACGGGGCCTTGGCCTTCTTCGCCGCCCCGCGCATCTGCTCGAGGTTTTCGAAGTACCGCCCGCCGAGTGAGCCGTCGTCCATCAAGGCGTAATGGTCGTAGCTGAGGATCGGCGGGTGACACGTCTCGAGAAACTTCTCGAGATATGCGGCATACCCCGTCGTCTGCGTTTGCTCGTCGATCGCGTAGTTGGGAAAAAGGTTGATATACGGCCACTTACCCGGCGCCAGTTCGCGGATCACCGACGCGACCTTCTCCAATCCCGGGAAATAACCCGCCGGCGGCTCGTCGCGCAGGTAGTAGCCGAAGACGGCCGGGTGATTGTTCACTTCCGCGATCAGGCTCGAAACGTTCTTCCGCGCCGTCGCCGCGTCCACGTTCGCCCAGTCGTAGTTGCCGCAGCGCGGGTCGCTGACGATCGCCTTCATCCCGGCGGCGTGCACGCGATCGAGGTTGTCTTTCGTGACGAAGCCGGCGACGGTCAGGCCGCAATCGTGCATCTTCTTCAGCACGGCCTCGTCCGCCGGCGCGTGATTCCACGCCATGATTGGGAAGAACGACTCGTCGTCCGCGGGTGATGCGGCGAATGCGATCGCGGGAACGACGAACAGTACGGCAAGACAGATCAGCTTGCTGAAGGTCATGATTCTTCGGTACCGACTTTGCAGCGCGTTGTTGCGATGGATGGTTGGATTCAGTTCGCAGGACCCCAACACGCGCTACACCTCTTCGGCGTCAAGCTGATCGGCATCAACGCCATCAACGGCAAGAAACTCCTCTTCAGCGTCATCCTGATCGTCGTGATGATGCTGTTGAGCAAGCTGCTGCGCGCGCTCAGCCGTGGCGTGACGCGGCGCGGCGAAAAGATCGCCTTCTGGGTGCGACAGGCGATCCACCTGCTGACCGCAATCATTCTCATTGTCGGCCTGGTCTCGATCTGGTTCGACAACGCGAACAACTTCACCATGGCCGCCGGCATGGTGACCGCGGGCATTGCTTTCGCACTTCAGAAAGTCGTCACCTCGTTCGCGGCGTATCTGGTCATCCTCCGCGGCAAAACGTTCAACGTCGGCGACCGCATTGTGATGGGCGGCGTGCGCGGGGACGTCATCCGCCTGGGCTTCATGCAGACGACCATCATGGAGATGGGCCAGCCGCCCGGCGAGCAGCAGGATGAGCCCTCCATGTGGGTCCATGCCTGCCAGTACACCGGCCGCATCGTCACCGTCAGCAACGACAAGATCTTCGACACGCCGGTCTACAACTACACGCGCGACTTCCCCTACGTCTGGGAGGAGATCCGCATACCCATGTCATATCGCGACGACCGGCACGTGGTCGAGCGCATCCTGCTGGACGTGGCGGGCGAGCAAACCGTGCAGATCGAACAAATGAGCGCGGATGACCTGAAGGAAATGGAGCGGCGGTACTCGATGCGGCGGGCGCAGCTCAAACCGCGCGTGTACTGGCGTATGACCGAAGGGTGGGTCGAGCTGAGCGTCCGCTTCATCGCGCGCGATCATGCGATCCGCGAGTTGAAGGATGCGATGACGCGCGAAATCCTCAGCCGGCTTGATGCGGCGCACATCGCCGTTGGAGCGCCAACCGGCCTTGAAATCGTCTCCCTCCCCCCGCTGCGGGTCCAGCGCATTCCCCAGCATTCCGAGCGTGTCGCCGGCGACCGCCCCAAGGGCAACGGCCAGCGCCATTAGCATCGTTTTCGCGCCGATTAGCACGTCTGCCGCGAATGGCGGACGAGGCCTCCGATTCCGCGCACGCCGAGCGACGCCGCGGCGTCGGCCGCGACCGCATCTCACGCCGAAAGCATCAGTCGGTTTGACAGGTCTTCCCGCGCGCATAGACTGCCCGATTCGATTGACTTCTCTTCCATCCAGAGGAAAACACCCAAAGGAAAACGCCATGTCCCTCGCCATCGAATTCATCAACGCCCGTCAGATCCTCGATTCCCGCGGCAACCCGACCATCGAAGTGGATGTCATGCTGGAAGACGGCACGCTCGGTCGCGCCGCCGTCCCGTCTGGCGCTTCCACGGGCGAGCACGAGGCCGTCGAGCTTCGCGATGACGACAAGAAGAAGTACGGCGGGAAGGGCGTGACCAAGGCCGTCGACAACGTGAACTCGAAGATCGCCCCGGAACTGATCGGCCTGGACCCGCGCGATCAGGAAGCGATCGACTCGCTGATGATCGAGCTGGATGGCACGCCGAACAAGGCGAAGCTTGGCGCGAACGCAATCCTCGGCGTGTCGATGGCCGTCGCCAAAGCCGCCGCCGAGGCGTCGGGCCTGCCGCTCTATCGTTATCTCGGCGGCCCGGGCGCCAAGACGCTGCCGGTGCCGATGATGAACATCCTCAACGGCGGTGCCCACGCGGACAACAACGTCGACTTTCAAGAGTTCATGGTGATGCCGACGGGAGCTGAGAACTTTGCTCACGCCCTGCGCATTGGTGCGGAGATCTTTCACAACCTAAAGAAGGTGCTCCACAAGCGCGGCTACTCGACATCTGTGGGCGACGAGGGCGGATTCG
>JAICTV010000082.1 GCA_025936175.1 Phycisphaerae bacterium | reverse complement strand
CGTGACGGTTCGGACCGAGCTGCTTCACGTAGCGCATTGACTTGGCCTGCGGCCCGTCGATCTGCCCGCTCGCGTTGATCGGGCCGGCGTAGAGCTGCACCTGCACTTCCTCCGGTTTCAGGTCCGGCAGATCGAGCAGCGCCTCGACCTCCATATCCTGCCCGACCTTGAAGTGCCCGTTGCCGCTGGTGTGCACGCCGACCACTTTGATCCCGCCCCAGCGCGCGTGCAGGCGGTCCTTCGCGTGCGCGAGCTCGATGCTCTTCTTCATTCCTTCGCCGGTCAGCGCCGCGCCGCGGCTCGCCGCCGGGATGTAAAACTTCTCCGTGTAATCGCGCACCATGCGATTGGTGTTGAACACCGGCGCGAGCTTGCGCATGCAGTTCTTCATCCGCGCGATCCATTCGCGCGGCATGTTGTCCACGCCACGCTTGTAGAACTGCGGAACGATCTGCTTCTCGAGGATGTCGTAGAGCGCCTGGCTCTCGATGGAGTCCTGCAGGTTGCCGTCGGTGTAGCTCTCGCCGCGACCGATCGCCCAGCCGAGGTCCGGCTCGTACCCTTCGACCCACCACCCGTCCAGGATCGAGCAGTTCGGCACGCCGTTCACCGCCGCCTTCATCCCGCTCGTGCCGGATGCTTCCATCCCGCGCCGCGGCGTGTTCAGCCACACGTCCACGCCCTGCACGAGGTAGCGCGCGATGTTGATGTCGTAGTTCTCGATGAACACCATCCGCCGGCGGATCTGCGGCGACGAGCGCGCGAAGTTCACGATCGCCTTGATCAGCTCCTTGCCTTCGTTGTCCGCCGGGTGCGCCTTGCCGGCGAAGATGAACTGGATCGGCGTCTTCGTGTTCTCGATCAGCGCCCGCAGCCGGTTCTGATCGCGCAGCAGCAGCGCGCCGCGCTTGTACGAGGCGAAGCGCCGCGCAAAGCCGATCGTCAGCGCTTCCGGATCGAGCACTTCCTCCGCCGCCGACAGCTCGTCATAGCTCGCGCCGCGCTTGATGAACTGTTCCTTCAATGTCTGCCGCGTCCAGGAGACCAGCCGCTCGCGGCAGCGCTCGTGCGCCCGCCACAGCTCCTCGTCGGGAATCTGATTCACCGCTTCCCAGACCGACTGATCGCTCGGATCGCTCTCCCACTTGCGGCTGAGGTACCGCTCGAGCACGAACTGGATGTCCGATGCCAGCCACGAGCGCGTGTGGATGCCGTTGGTCACGTGCCCGATCGGCACTTCGTCCGGCGGGACCGCCGGCCAGATGTTGTGCCACATCTTTCGACTGACATCGCCGTGCAGCCAGCTCACCGCGTTGGCGCCGTCGGCGAGACGGATCGCCAGCACCGCCATCGAGAACCCCTGCTTCTTGTTCGTCACGTCCTCGCGTCCCAGCGCCAGGAAACCTTCCTCGTCGAGCTTGAGCTGCGGGAAGAAGTCCTTGAAGTACTTGATCATCAGCTCCGGGGGGAACATGTCGATGCCGGCGGGCACCGGCGTGTGCGTCGTGAAGACGCTCGTCGCCATCACCGCCTGCCGCGCCTGATCGAACGTGAAGGGGCTGCTCCCCTCCAGCATCATGCGGATGCGCTCGAGCGCGAGAAACGCGGCGTGGCCTTCGTTCATGTGAAAGACGGTCGGCGCGATGTTCAGCGCCTCCAGCGCCCGCACGCCGCCGATCCCGAGCACCACTTCCTGCTTGATGCGCAGCTCGGTGCCCGAGCCGTAGAGACGGGACGTGATGTCCCGGTCCCCCGGCGCGTTCTCCGGGAGGTTGGTATCGAGCAGGTACAGCGGGATGCGCCCGACCTGCGCCTTCCAAACCTTGCAGAAGACCGCGTTTTCCGGCAGTTCCACGCGCACGTGCACCGGCGTGCCGTCGGTGTACTTCATCGGCTCGATCGGCAGGTTGTAAAAATCCAGCTCGGGATACGCTTCCTGCTGCCAGCCTTCGCTCGAGAGGTATTGCTGGAAGTACCCGTTGCGATAGAGCAGCCCGACCCCGACCAGCGGCACACCCAGCTCCGCCGCGGACTTGAGATGATCCCCGGCCAGCACGCCCAGGCCGCCGGAGTAAATCGGCAGCGACTCGTGCAAGCCGAACTCGGCGGAGAAATACCCGACCAGCAGCTTCGCCTTCTCCGCGTGCGCACGGTTGTACCACCCCTGCTCGTCCATGTGCTTGCGGAACGCCTGGTGCACGCGCGTCAGATGCGCGAGATACCCGTCATCCTTCGCCGCCTCCGCCAGCTTCGCCTGCGAGATGCTCCCCAGCAGCTTCACCGGGTTGTGATAGACGGTGTTCCACAGATCGCGATCGAGCCGGCGGAACAACTCGACGGCATCGTGGTTCCACACCCACCACAGGTTGTGCGCCAATTCGAGCAGCGGCTGGAGCGCTTCGGGCACGTCCGGGAAAACCTGGAACGTGCGAATGTTCGGAGTCGGAAGGACGGCCATTGGAATGCCCTCGTGGCTTTCTTTTGTTGTGTCAGTGCCCAGGGAGAGCCGGCCCGTCCTCGGGCCGGGTTCGAAGGGTCGCAGACGACCCGACTCTCCGCGCGCGGATTCCTTAGAATAAATCGGCTATTTTGCCCAGCCGGTGCACCCCTTCAAGGACGCCCAGCTCCTCTTCTTCACCCATCTTATGCATTATGGGAAGCGGCCCCCGCGCCGCAACCCGCTAAAGTCCGATAGGATCGATGTCACGAACCCCGCTACGAATGGCCGGCGGGCATTGGCTTTGCGTATACTAACTTAACCGCCGTTCCACCGACGCATGAGCATCGACGACACCGCACGCCGATTCATCCTTCCCTGCATCGCTCCCGACGACGATGACGCGCCTCGACGCGTCACTCAGTTCTGGGTCTTCCTGCTCGTCTTCATCCCCTGGCTGCTCCTGTATGAAGGCGTCGTCTTCCGCGGCCCGGCGCGCGGCGCGTTCACGACTTACCTCCCGGGCGAAGTCGGCTGGCCCGTGCTTCAGTGGATGGAGATCTTCTACGTCAGCCCGTACATCCTGGTGACGCTCGCCCCGCTGCTCGCGCCGACCAATCGCATCCTCCGCCGCTTCGCCGTCGCCGGACTGATTGCGATCGCACTGGCCAACTCGATGTTCCTGCTCATCCCCGCGATCGCCCCGCCACGACCCTTCAGCCCGTCCGGCATCCTCGGCCAGATGATGCTCCTCGACCGCCGCCTCGACCTCAACAACGGCTCCGCCGCGTTTCCCTCCTTCCACGTCGTCTGGTCCTTCCTCGCCGCCGCGGTGTTCGCCAAGCGCTGGCCGCGCTGGCGCGGCGCGTGGTGGACGTGGGCCGCGCTGGTCGCCGCGAGCTGCATCTTCACCGGCATGCACTCTCTGGCCGACGTGATCGCGGGGTTCGGACTGTTCCTGGCGATCTACAACTACCCCACCCTCATGGCATCCGTTCGTAAATCGCGCATTGCAGCTTCGTGATCACAAACGTGCAATCGCGGGGGATATATAGAGGCACACGTTCTTTGACAACCGAATAGTCATCCGGTTTCGCTGCGCGCTGCGCAAAGCCCGGCACTTTGCCTGCCCTGAGCCGGCCGAATGGATGCCGGGTCCTCAGGTCGGATGCAACGCCATGCAACACCATGCAACGTGGTGCAACAAAAACATCGAATGCGCAAAACGAACCCACCGCCGCATTCCGGCGCGCCAGCGGACGCCAGTTAAGGCCTCGGCTCGTACCGCTTGACGTAAAAAAGCGAGTCCGTCGCCCGCTGCGCGTAAAAGTGCAGGCTGAACGGATATTTCAGCTTCACGTCCCTGAAGAAGCTGAAGATCCGCTCCCCGTGCTTGTGCTGCCGGTCCAGGTTCTCCGCCGCCTGGTCTTCCAGCTCGGCGGGGATCAGGCGCTGGCGGTCGTAGTCCCAGTTCGGATCGACGCGGACAAAGAGGTGCGCCTCCTCCCAGTCGATCGGGTAGTTGGCGATAAAACCCTCGCCGGTGCCGGGCGTGTAAAACCAGAAGCAGAGGAAGCGGTCCTTCCAGACCGTGGAGGTCGCGTTGTCCGCGCCGGTGATCAGCTTCGCATGACTCGTCCGGATCGCCTGCCCGCTCAGCGGCTTGCAGACCCACACCTTGCGCTCGCGACAGTCGTACAGGCCGACGTGCGGGTATTTGCCGTTGAATTTGTCGGTGCAGATCTTCGCGCTGACGCGCGGGCCAGCGGGATCGGGCGAGGATGAGCCGCGTTTGCCGAAGCCGAACATGCGTGATGGAGGGAGAAGATACTCCCAATCGACGCAAACTTCGCAAGCCGTTGCGACGATGATACGAATTTACGGGGGAGTCATCATGACGACGATCGAACGCCTCGAGGCGCGCCCGCTGCCCGACGCCGACCTGGACGCCTCCTTCGCCGACGCCCGCCGTTTGGTTTTTAAGTTCGGCGGGACACCCGTGCCGACGCCGGCGCGGACAAACTCCAGGCGGCGACGGCCAGCGACTACCTCGACGGCGGCAGCGGCAATGACGTGATCAAAACCGGCAGCGGCAACGACACGTGCCTCGGGCAAGGCGGCGACGACCGGATCGTCACGGAACTCGACAAGCTGACGGACGCTTACTGCGGCGCGTCAGGACAAGACACGCTGCGGAGAGGCGATGGCATCATCGCCAGCACCGTCGAACCGGTGTTCGTGCCGGGGGGTTATGTGGATGGCGCAAAGAGCGGACGACGGCCGGCGAAGCAGTCGCCGTCCGTCGTCCGCTCACAACCTGGGGGTGCTCCAAATGCCGAATCAGGATCAGCGGCCCAGCGCCTTCAGGACGATGAAGACGACCACGGCCAGGCCAAATCCACCGCCGAACAGCCAGACCAGGAACGCCCAGCCGGCAGCGGCCATCGGAAGCATTTCAGTAAGCATGATGCACTCCACCTTTCTGTCGGGGACTTCCCGATCGACGGGGAGAATTGCAAAGGGTGTGCCGCGTTTTCGGCTTTTGGGGAGCAACCCCGGCCTTCCCGGCGGCTAGGACTGGAGTTTGAGCACGAATTCGTCGATTTCTTCGCCCCGCGCATTCGAGAAGCCGCGCTGGCGGGCGACCGGGACGAAGCCGCACTTCTCCAGCACGCGCAGCGACGCCCCGTTGTCCGCCGCCGCTCGCGCCAGCAGCGGACGCGACGTCACCACGCCGGCGAGGAACTGCCGCAGCGCCGCCGTCGCGATCCCGCGGTTCCGGAACGCGCGCCCGAGCCAGTAGCTGATCTCGGCATCGCCCCCCCGCTCGTACTTCAGCACGTGCCCGGCGACGCGATCGTCGTCGGCGACGATGACGGCGCGGAGGATGATGCGCCCGTCGCCGCGGATCCGCCGCCAGTGCGCATCAAACGCCGCGCGATCGCCCGGGTCCCTGCGCGTGAACGCCGCGATGCGATTGGCGCCTTCGTCGAGCTGCTGCTCGAAGAAGATCGGCAGGTCGTCGTCGATCATCTCGCGCAGCCGGCTGATGTCCACGTCGTCTCCGCCTCACGGCCGGTTGCAGATCTGGAAGACGTGCCCTTCGACGTCCTGTCCGTCGCAGAGCACCAGCGCGCCGAACGTCTGCACCTCGCCCATCTTCGCCCCGCGCGCGACCAGCTCCCGGCGCCTGGCCGGCACGTCCGCAGCGAAGAAGACGATCTTGTGCGGATGCCGCGTGCTGCCGGTCGGCTCGCCGATGGGCACCCCGCCCTGCCCGTACGCCTTGTGCAGCGCGACGCGGCACGCGCCGGTGTCCAGCTCCGCCCATTCGCCCGGCGTGTACGACTGCGGCAGCACCTTGAAGCCGAAGACGTCGCCATAAAACCTGGCGCAGCGCTCGACGTCCCCGACGAAGAGGATCACGCGCGAGAGGGGCATGTCGGACATGTGATGCGTGCCTCCGATTTGGGGAGGGCGAGGCTCCGGCCGAGCCGGTATTTTCTTCCGCACCGCGGCTCGGCAGACTTGGGCGCGCTCCCTTCGGGTCTGCGCCTCAGGGTCCAAGACAGTCGAGCCGGAGCCTCGCCCTCCCGCCCGACCGCTCGCCCGCTACTTCCCGCCGAAGCAGACGATGTAGCCGTCCGGGTCTTCGACGTAAAAATCTTTGGTGAGCCACTCGGTCGCCGCCAGCGGCTTGATGATCTTCGCGCCGCGCGCGACGCACTTCTCGTAGAACGCGTCGATCCCCTCGACGCCCGCGGAGGCGTCGAGGTGCTCGCCGCGGCGGCGGTGCTCGCGCTCGCCGGGAAACTTCGCCGCCTTCTTGAGGTGGATCTCGAACCCATCCCGCGTGCCGATCGCGTAAAAACCTCCCAGGGGGGGCCACGCGGGGCCGAAGGCGAAGCCGAGCGCCTCGCGGTAGTAGGCCATCGAACGATCGAGGTCCTCGACGAGAAACTGCGGCGCGAGAGAGGTCAGCCGTGGCGCCCGCGCGGGCGCGGTTTCGACGGCATCGCAGCCCCGGCTCATGACGCCCCCGCCGTCTGGCGTTTTCGCGACGACGACGACGATGACGACGACGCCGCGAGCTTCCACACCAGCGCGCGCGAGCCGTTCCCGCCCTTCACGCGCCTCAAACCGATCTCGCGCTCAAGCTGCTGCGTCCAGGCGGGACACGGCCGGTCGTACGGCAGGTCCAGCCGCCGGCGGAGCCGGGCCCACGTGCGCCCGGCGGCGTGCCGCCGCAGCTCGCCGCGGATCGAATCCCGGAAATCGGTGTATCGCATATGCCGCCCTCTCGGATTTGGCGGCAGTTTACCGCGGCGGCAGTGGCGCGGTGAAAGAATTGTGATCGTCGCGTCGCCGGGGCTGCTCGACGCAGCGGGCGTTCCGACCGGGTGAGCCCGTCAAACCCATACGCCTTGCGGACCGGCGCCGGCGTAAGGCCGGTGAAGGAAGAAGAACTCGCCTGCGGCGAAAGCGTCAGGTCCGGCCGCACGGTGATGTCCGCCGTCCCCCTGAATCCGCCGCCGCGGAGAGCAGCGCGCGGGATTCGAGCGTCTCGAGGACCACCTTCTGTTACCGCCGCCCGTTTTGCAGCGATCCGGTTTTCTTCTTGGTTGCGTTCATGATGATACGACCCACGGCTTCAAGGGTGGCGAACTCCGTCGCCGCCGCGGTACGAAGGAGGTAGTTCCCCGGGGCGCAGCGCGTTAGCGAGTAAGATCCGGTCGTGATTCGCTGGCGCATTCTGGCAACGCTCTTCGCTTTGACGACCGCAGCCGTCGCGCTGCTCTGGGTGCGCGGCTATTCATACGTGGACGGATTGTGGTGGGCGGGATCGGTCGAGCCGCGGGTGACGTCGTTTGGCGGAAGCGTTTCTTTTGAAGTAAGCGATCGGCGTGAGAGGCCACGGCACCAAGACGGTCACTTTCACTGGGCAAGCCAAGCCTTGCAGGCGCCGAGCACCGCGCCGTCACCGCCGGAACTGCCGTTGTTAGGCGAGACGATGAACAGTTCTTTCATGGGCGTGCGATTGCGGACGGGACATCCGCCGCCACCGCCGCCGGAGCACGGTCCGACGGTCCGCCCAAGCACTCCCGATCCTACGCCCGCGACGACTACTCCCAATTGGAGCGCGATTCCGATTCGTTCAGTCGTTGGCGCGCCGTTCGTCGAGTTGACCGTGCCGCACGCATGGCTGGTCGCGCTCACGGCCGCATGTGCTGGCATCTGTGCCGCGATCGGTCACGGCAAAGCGCGCCGCGCGCGGATTCGGGCGATGACCGGCCGCCGCCCCAGGTGCGGCTACGACGTTCGCGCCACGCCGCAGCGGTGCCCGGAATGCGGGACGGTGCTGCGCGGCGCGGTCGCGGCCTCGTCCGCGTCCGAGAACGCCTGCGCCGAGCCGCCGATCCCATAAAAACGCGTCACGGATGGCTGAGCGACGCGGTGCGTCCGGAAACTCCAGCAATGCGAGGGCGAGAACGAGAAGAATCAGGCCTGAGGCGCGCGGAATTAGTCCTGTTTCGCGGCAAATCAGGCTTGTTTTGCACAAAATCAAGACTGTTTTCGGGTAAAACAGGACTGTTTTTGGGTAAAACAAGACTGTTTTCAGACAAAACAGGACTGTTTCTCGCGTTGCTTCCCTTATTTTGCTCGGAAACAGGACTGTTTCTCTCGTTGCTTCCCTTGTTTTGGTCGGAAACAAGGCTGCTTTTGTCCGTGCTTCCCTTGTTTGCAGCAAAAACAGGGCTGTTCTTCCCGCCGCTTCCCTTGTTCCTGGCGGAAACAGGAGCGGCTTTTCGTGCGCGAAGCTCCGCTCGGCCGCGCGGCGGTGAGAGCGAGGGGGACAGGCACCTTTTCCGCTGGAAGCGCTCCGGTTCTCCAAGCGCATCGCCGCGCGGAAAAGGAGCCAGTCCCCGAACAAGTCTACCGCACGCTCACCATCACCGGCGAGACCAGCACCACTGGGTGATCGCGGAAGAGGGTCAGCGCTTCGAGCTGCTGACTCAACATCGCGCGCGTCTTTCCATCGAGGACGCCGAAGAGCGCTTCCAGCATCGCCCCGCCCGCGGCGCGGGTCTTGGGCTGCATCTGCTGCGCCGCGGCCTCGGGGTTGCCGCCGAGGAAGATGTCGGCCAGGGTCCTCGGCTGCGGGAGGATGCGGACGTCGTAATCGCCTTCCTTCAGCCCGCCCTGCTTGGCGGCATAGGTCAGCGCGGATTGCAGGCCGCCGATTTCATCGACCAAGCCCAGATCCTTGCCGGCCTTGGCGGAGAAGATCCGGCCGCGGGCGACGTCGTCGATGTGGGCGATCTTGTCCTTTCGCGTCGTCAGGATGCGGTCGGTGAACTGGTCGTACGTCTGCTTCATCCACTGCGTGATCAGTTTGCGCTGGCGATCGGAGAACGGCGTCGAGCTGCTGAAGAGGTCCGCGTTGCGGCCCTTGGTGAAGGACTCCGTCGCGACGCCGAGCTTCTCGTAGAGATCCTTCCAGACGAATTTGCCGCCGACGACGCCGATGGAGCCGACGATGGCCGTGGGATCGGCGAAGATGCGGTCGCCGGCGCTGGCGATGTAGTAGCCGCCGCTGGCGGCCATGGAGCCGACGGAGATGATGACCGGCTTCTTCTCCGCGACGCGGCGGGCGGCCTGCCAGATCACTTCGCTGGCCATCGCGCTGCCGCCGGGGGAATCGATGCGGATGACCAGACTCTTGACCTTGTCATCGCGCAGCGCCGTGCGCAGCGCCTTGCGCATCTCATCGGAGCCGACGCTGCTGCCACCGAACATCCCCTGCCCGCCGCGGCCGTCGGTGATCACGCCATCGACGTAGCAGAGCGCGACCTGCGGCTTGGTCGAGGGCTCCGGACGTTTCGAGAGCGTCGCCAGCAGCGCGAAGGGGTTGGAGAGATCCGGCGCCTCGTGCCCGGGGACGCCGTAGTTGTAGACCAGCTCGATCTTGTCTTTTCCCTTGCCCGCGCCGCTGACTTCACCGGCGATCAGATCGCGCAGGCCGTCCTGATCGACCAGATGATCGACCAGGCCGCGCTCCTTCGCCGCCTGCCCGGAGATCATCGCATCATCGATGATCGCCTTGACGTCCGCGGTGGAGAGATTGCGATTGAGGCTGATGGTGGAAACGATCTGCTCATACAACTGATCCGCGAGCTTGGTCATCTCGCCGCGGAGCTGATCGCTGGCGGAGGTGCGAGTGTACTCCTCGTCCGCCCCCTTGTACTCGCCGATCTGGATGTAGTCGGCCTTGACGCCGATCTTGTCGAGCAGCCCTTTGGCGAACATCGCCTCCATGCCGACGCCGGGCATCATGATCTCGCCGCCCTCGAGCATGCAGACGTGATTCGCGCCGCTGGCGGCGATGTAGGAGCCGGTGTCGAAACTGTCGGCGTAGACGAAGGTCTGCTTGCCGGCCTTGTTCACCTCCGCCAGCGCCGAAGCGAGCTCGATCGCCTGCGAGAGTTTCAGATCCGCATTGGCGCCCAGGGTGATGAGGACGCCGCGGATCTCCTTGTCGTTCTTGGCCGCGCGGACGCGGTCGAGCAGCGTCTTGAGCGTCGTCTCGTCCGGATCGCCGAAGAAGGAAAAGTCCGCCGGCTTCTCCGCCAGCGCATCGTCGAGGTCGAAGTAGGCGATGTGCGGCAGCGCCTCCTTCTGCTTCTTCATCGAGCGCATCCTGGCGATGAGCTCCGCGGGGGTGGGGAAGTTCGCGGAGGTGGATGGTGGCGTCGTCGTCGCGGCGACCGAAGGCTTGGTCGTAGCCGCCGCGGATGCCTGCGTCGAAGTCGGCGCCGAAGGCGACTTGGCGAGCAACATCGCGGCGCAGAACGGACAGGCGATCGCGATCGCGAGAACCGATGGAACGAATCGTTGTTTCATGATGACCCTTGTGAGAACGACGGCTGACATTCCAGGTGCGGGCGCAGGCGCGGGTGCGCGAGCGGCGCGGGAGCCACGCATTATATCTTCGGCAAACGGACGCGCTTGAGTCCGCGAATTGACCGCGCTTTGCACCCCCCTATAATGCCCGCCAACCTTCGGGCCGGACGGCATTTGTGTGTCCTGCCGGCTCTGGTTGCGGAGGTTCGGAAGGAGTCGACGGGTGCAGGAGCGCGGCGGCGGGCTTTACTGGCTGATCGCCGCCCTGCTCATCGCGCTGATCACGTCGTCATCTCCCGCTCAGACACCGCCCGCGCAGCCGCCCGGTGCGCAACCGACCGCGCAATCGCCCGCGCCGCCGCCGACACAGCCTCCCAGTCAACAGCTTCTCCTCGGCGCGACCGCCGCCTCCACCGCGACCTCCGGCACCACCAACATCATCCAGCTCGACGGGCCGGTCACGATCACGATGGACCGGCTCAAACTGTCGGCGAAGAACGCGATCGTCTGGTTGGATCCAAACCGACAGGGACAGGCGGGCGAGCAGACGGCGACCATCGCCCTGCTCGGCGCGGCGACGCTGGAGCAGCCGGAGATCAAGCGCTCGGGCGATGCGTTGCTGGTGACGGCACAGGTGAGCGGCGAGATCCGCATCACCGCCAACACCAATCAGCCGGCGAACGTGCCGGCGACGGCGATCTACCGCCAGGCGTACGCGCTCCGCGAGCAGTCGGCCGCGATCAACGCCGCCGCCGCCGCACCCGTGCCGCCGCCCGCGCCCGCGCCCGCGCCCGCACCCGCGCCGGCGGCGTCCGAGCCGATCATCGCCCCGTCGCTCTTTGCCACGACGCTGCCAACGACCTACCCGACGACACAAGCCAGCACCAGGCCGACGACGCGCCCCGCGCGCTTCACCTTTCACGCCCGCAACATCGAGAACACGCTTGATCACGGGAAAGTCGCCGTCGTCCTCAGCGAGGGCGTCGCGGTCACTGAGCAAAAACCCAACGGCGAATACCTGGAGATGCAGGCCACCCGCGCGGTGCTCTTCACGTCGCTCAACTCGATGCGCCAGATCGGCAACATGCAGCAGATCAAGAGCATCGACGAGGCGATTACCGCCGCCTATCTCGAAGGCGACGTGCGCATCAGCAACGTGCCGGTCGTCCCGGGCAAGGGCGAGCAGCGCCTCTCGGCGAACCGCGTTTACTACGACTTCACCACCGACCGCGCCATCCTCACCGACGCCGTCATCCATACGGTGGACATCGAGCGCAACATCCCCATCATCGTCCGCGCCAGGACGATCCGTCAGCTTTCCACCGGCGAGTACCGCGCCGATAAGGCCGAGCTGACGATGAGCAGCTTCGCCGTCCCGTCCTACAGCGTGAAGCTCGACAAGGTCTACATCCGCACCGAAGACACCGGCGATCCGCGCTATGGCACGCGCACGACCTTCGACGGCTCGAACGTCACCATGCGCGCGTTCGGCGTGCCGTACTTCTGGCTCCCGGAACTGGCCGGCACGATCACCGAGAGAGGTTTTGCGCTGCGCAACCTCGAGATCGGCAACTCCAAGAACTTCGGCTTCGGCTTCAAGACCGAGTGGGGCTTGTTCGAGACGCTCGGCATCCTCCCGCCCAACCCGGACGTCGATGCCAGCTATAACCTCGACTACTTCTCCGACCGCGGGCCCGCCTTCGGGCTCGACGGGAAGTACGGCGCCGACTGGGTCTCCAAGACGACCAAGAAGGCCGTCAGCTTCGAGGGCGATTTCGAATCCTATTTCGTCCTCGACGACGGCTTCGACACGCTCGGCCACCACCGCGGCCACCCGGACCCCGACAACTACCTCCGCGGCCGCGTCGCGTGGGAGCATCAGATCTTCTTCCCCGAGGACTGGACGCTGCAGATCCGCGCCGGCTGGATGAGCGACGCGACGTTTCGCGAAGAGTTTTTCGAGGACCAGTACAACGACGGGCTCCCGCTGGAGAGCTCGATCTACCTGAAGAAGCAGCGCGACAGCGAGGCGATCACCTTCCTGGCGACCGCGCAGCCCAACAACTTCGTCACCAACGCCGACTTCGTGCAGGAGCAGTTCGAGGTCGAGCGCCTGCCGGAGCTGGGCTATCACCGCATCGGCGACAGCTTGTTCAACGACCAGGCGACGTTCTTCAGCGACGACAGCTTCGGCCGCGAACGGTTCCAGGTCAGCGGGTCGGATCTGGGCGAGCAGGGCTTCAGCGCCAAGAAGCACGCGCTGCCGGGACAGCCCGCGCTCGGCCTGCTCGGCACGACGGGGCTCGACGGCCCGCCCGACGTGCCGCAGTCGATCGACAACCGCGGCGATTTCCGCCAGGAGATCGACTGGCCCATCGCCGCCGGGCAGTTCAAGGTGATGCCGTACGTCGTCGGCAAGTACACGTACTACTCGGAGTCTCCGGTCGGCGGCGCACAGAACCGCGCGTTCGCGGGCGCGGGCGTGCGGATCAACACGGAGTTCTGGAAGATCGACAACGCGACGGAGTCGGACTTCTTCGACATCCACCGCGTCCGCCACATCATCGAGCCGGAGATCCACCTCTGGACCAGCGCGCAGAACGTCGATCCCGAGAAGCTCTACATCTACGACGAGCTGGTGGACAAGCAGTACGACGCGTCCGCCGTGCAGTTCGCGCTGCGGCAGCGCTGGCAGACCAAGCGCGGCGGGCCGGGGGACTGGCGCAGCGTCGATTTTCTAAGCTTCAACGTCGAAGCCAACTTCTTCAGCAACAAGCCGTCCGATGCGGACGTCGCGCCCGGTAACTTCCGCGGCATCTTCTATCCCACGCTGACGGAGTTCTCCACGCCGCGCGACAGCGTCAACATGGACGCGCAGTGGCGCATCAGCGACACGACGATCGTGCAGTCCGACGCGCAGTACAACATCGACGAGCAGTCGCTCGCCACCGCCGCCATCGGCCTGATCGCGCAGCGCGCCGAGCGCGTGACCTACTTCCTGGGCTTTCGCTACATCGGCGATCTGGACAGCGACATCGCCACCATCGCCTTCAGCTATCAGCTCACGCCGAAGTATTCGATCGGCGTGAAGCAGAGCTTCGATTTCGGCAGCAACAGCGACGTGTACTCTTCGGTGAGCGTCCTGCGGAAGTTCGATCGCTTCTTCATGCTCTTCAGCGTGTATCACGACCAGAGCAATAACGAGAGCGGCTTCAGCTTCGGCCTGTTCCCCGAAGGTCTGGGGAAAGGCGCATCCACCGACCAGCTCACCAACGTCTTCGGCGGCCGCGGGTACTGACGCGACCGGCGCAGCGCACAGCCCGGCACTCCGTGCCGGGACGATCGCGCGCCGGCGCGCGCCTAGAACGCCTTGAGCAGCACTTTGACCACCTTCGTCAGCCCGCTGCGCGCGTTTCCGATGAACTGCTGAAAAATCTTGTTGGTCACTTCCATGAACTCTTCCATTCCCGCCAGCCGCTGACGGGTGAGCTGAACGTCCTCCCGTTTCGCCGCGGGTTTGCCGAGCGTGCCCTCGTCGAGCATCTGTTGACACTGGCGGATGGTTTCGAGCACGGGGTCCATCTCCCGGCGCTTGCGCTCGGCGGCGATAAGCGAGAACATTTCCCAGACGTCGCCCAGGCTCTCGAAGTATTCCCGCCGCTCCCCGCGCTTGTGCAGCCGGCGGACGATGCCCCAGTCGCACAGCGCCCGCAGACTCATCGACGCGTTTCCCCGGCTGATGTTCAGCCGCTCCATCACGTCATCCGTGCACAGCGGCTGCGCGGTGATGTAGAGCAGCGCGTGGATCTCCGCCATCGTCCGGTTGATGCCCCACGTCTGCCCCATCTCTCCCCAGCGGCGGATGAACAGGTCCTGCGCCGTCATGAGCTGGTGCTCGACAGGCGGACGAGATGAAGAAGACGCGGACGCCGAAGGCGAAGTCGTTGCGGCAATCATAGGGCTCCCGTTTCAGTAACTACTGAAAGATTATTCGACGCGCGACGCGCGGACGCAACTTTCAAGCGGTTTGAAAGCAGTGAAACGCGCGAACGCAACTTTCAGTGCCGGCGCGGATGATGACGGGTGAAGGAGCCCGCTCATGCGCCCGCGCCACATCGTCCGCATCAAGCGATTCTTCCGCGATCACGTCCTGCCCGTCGCGGTGACCGTCCTGGTCCTTTGCTCCTTCCGCTCGGCCGTCGCCGACTGGAACATCGTGCCCTCGGGATCGATGAACCCGACCATCGTCGAAGGCGACCGCATCTTTGTGAACAAGCTGGCGTACGACCTGAAGGTGCCCTTCACTACCTGGCACGTCGCACGCTGGAGCGACCCGCTGCGCGGCGAAATCGTGGTCTTCAACTCGCCGAAGGACGGAACGCGGCTGGTCAAACGCTGCATCGGCATGCCGGGTGATGTCGTGTCGATGATCGACGACCAGCTTTTCATCAACGGCCACCCCGCCAGCTATTCCGACCCGCGCACGAGCGGCGGCAATCTGTTGATGACCGAGCAATTCGACGGCACCCGCCGGCACGCGGTGCAAGCCATCCCGCGCATCCGCGCGATGCGTACTTTCGGCCCGGTCACCGTCCCGCCCGGCTCGTATTTCATGCTCGGCGACAACCGTGACAACAGCGCGGACAGCCGCTATTTCGGCTTCGTCCCGCGCGATCTGATCGTCGGTCGATCGTCCGCCGTCGTGCTCTCATTTGATCCGGACACGCACCTCCCGCGGCCGAGTCGGACCTGTAAAACACTGCCTTGATCGGAAGTTGCGCGGGCTTGCCAGATTCGGCGCCTTGGCTATGATGCTTCGCTCTTCATTTTCACCGAAAGCGGAGTAAGCAATGGCACTGGATCTCAAGGCGGGCAAGACCCTCCGGGTCACCATCAACAAGCACGTGAGCCGCGACGCGGCGAAGAAGACGCTCGAGCGCCTGTTCCTCAAAGACAAGTCGATCAGCAAGCCGATCGATCAGCGCAGCGCGAACTTCAAGGAGCTTCCCAAGCGTCGCGGCGGGTGCATCTGGACGAAGCGTCCGAACAAAGTGCATCCGGAGCTCAAGCAGGGCAGCAGCGCGACGATCGTCGCGACCCCGCAAGCGATCAAGGACCTCAAGAGCGTGGAAGCGTTCGTTGAAGTGAAGACCGCGTAGACGAGCGCGCATCGATTAACGTCGCAGAAGCGCAAAGCCCGGGGATTGCCATCCCTGGGCTTTTCTTATCGTGCGGAAGCGAGCGCGATTGTCGGCGCGTCCGAGACGCTCACCCGATCGCGTCCCCCCTGCTTCGACTTGTACAGCGCCTGGTCCGCGTGGTTCACGAGCTGATCCGCGTGCGTCGCGCCGCACTGCTTGAGCGATGCGATGCCGATCGACATCGTCACGCCCTCCTTGCGGCGCAGCAGCGCCGCCGACGCCTGGTAGAACTCCTCGCGGATACGCCCCGCCGCGTGGGCGGCATCGTCGCACCCCTGTTGCGGAAGAAGCAGGACGAACTCATCGCCGCCGTAGCGCGCCGCGATGTCCATCCGGCGCATGTTCGCGCTGATCACCTTGCCCGCCACGACCAGCAACTGGTCGCCCACCTGGTGACCGAAGGTGTCGTTGAGCTGCTTGTAGCCGTCGAGGTCGATCATGACCGCGGCCAGTTCCTTGTCGTAACGAGCCGCCTCGGCGTAGAGCTGCTCGAGCACGCGGCCGAAGTGGCGGCGGTTGTAGACGCCGGTCAGGGCGTCCGTCGCCGCCATCTGTTCCAGCAGCGCGTTCTTCTCCTCGAGCTGTTTCCGCAGCTCCTCGCGCTCGCGGATGATTTTTGCGACGGTGAGGTTCTTTTCGATCACCAGCGGAATGGTGAAGAGATAATCGCCGACCTTCACGACGTAATCGGTCGCGCCCTGCCGGATCGCTTCCGCCGCCGTTTCGCCGACGTTTTCGCCGGTCACCATGATCACCGGCGTGGTGCAGCGCGCGCTGACATCGTGCAGCACGTCCATTCCGGTGCCGTCGGGCAGATTGAAGTCGGTGAGGATCAGATCGAACGATGCGACATCCTGCTTGGCCGCGTCCGCGCGGCTGCCGACGCCGACGACGGTCCCGCGGCCGAAGCGGTCTTCGACCTGCTCGCGGATCAGCTCACGCTGATCGTCGTCGTCCTCGATGATAAGCAGCCGAAGGGGTTTCACGTGCTATCTCGTTCTTGCAACGGCCCGATTAAACCTTCAACTTTGACGTACGATTCAGTTCCGGCCCAAGCAACCGCGAATTCTTGGACCTACCTCCGACAAAGCTCCGCCGGATGGTGGTGATCGGGGTACTGGTGGATCGTCAGCCAGTAACTCGTGCTCGCCAGCACCGTCCGGAGAAACTGTTCCACGTTTGCGGGCTTGAGGGTATAGCTGTTCGCTCCGTTGGCGGCGGCGGTCTTCATTTCGTTCTCGTCCGCCACGCCCGTCATCATCACCACCGGAATATCCCGCAGGTTCGGATCCGCCTTGATCGCCTTGAGCGTCGCCTGCCCGTCCATGTGCGGCATCTCCAGGTCGAGGTAGATCAAACCCGGGCGCGGCGCGTTGGCATTGGCCCACTTGCCGCGGCGCTGAAGGAACTCCAGCGCTTCTTTGCCGTTGGAACACTCGAAGACGGAATTGGAGACCTTGCACTCGGCGATGGCGTCGCGGATGAGCATGCGGCAGTCGGGATCATCATCCACCAGGAGGATGGTGATCGACTGCTGCGGTTGCGGCGCGTCCTTGCGCGCCTTGGTGGCAGGATCAGTCTTACGTTGTACGACCATAATGACGACTCCTGTCTCTCAACCCTCACGGACTCACGGACGCTAAGCCGCAGCCGTTTGCGCCTCCCGCAACGCCGCCTGCACTGCCGCCGCCGCTTCCGCGGCCGCGGGCACGTACTTGCCGTTGATCGTGAAGCGGAAGGTGCTCCCCTTGCCCAGCTCACTCTCAACCCAGATCGTGCCGTTGTACGTCTCGATAATGCTCTTGACGCTCGCGAGGCCCACGCCCTTGCCCGGGACGTTGCAGTTCGCTGCATTCTTTCCTCGTCTGAAAACGAAGAAGACTTTGCTCAGATCCTCCGGATCGATGCCGATCCCGGTATCCCGGACGTAAAACTCCGTCTCGTTCACGCCCAGCGTGCAGCCGATATGGATCGCTTTATCGGGCTTGTCGCCCATGTATTTGATCGCGTTGTCGATCAGATTCTGGAAGACCTGGCGGAGGCGCGCCTTCTCGCAGGTGACGACCGGCAGGTCGTTGTCGAGCACGAACTCGATCCCGTGGCTGCTCAAATCGTTCTCCAGCACGCCCTGGATGTCGCGCAGGAGCTGATTGAGGTTGACCGGCTCCATCTTCTGCCGGCGGGTCTTGATGCGCGACAGCTCGAGCAGCTCGGCGATGAGGTCCGTCTCGGCCTCGACGTTTTTCTGGATCCGCTCGAGGCGGTGAACGATGTCCTCGTCGAACTTTTCGCGGCTCTTCATGAGCAGCATCGTCGCCATCCCGCTGATGTTGCGGAGCGGCGCGTTCAGGTCGTGGGAGACGGCGCGGAGGAAGTCTTCCTTCTCCGCGATCTCGCTGCTGAGGCGCTTGTTGGCGGTCTCGAGCTGCGCGGTGCGCTGGGCGACTTTGCCCTCGAGGTCGCGGTTGGCATCGGCGAGCTCCTGCCGCTGTTTCTTGACCTGCTGCACCATCTGGTTGAAGGAGCGCGCCAGCGTGCCGATGAGGTCCGGCCGATCGATCGCTACCTTCGGATCCAGGTCGCCCTCGGCGATGCGCTCGGTCGCCGTCACGAGCTGACGGATCGGCTGGAAGATGCGGTAGACGATTGCATAGACGACCGGGAACGTCAGCAGCAGCACGACGCAGCCGACCAGTGACAGGATCGTGTAAACGCGGGCCATCGCCTCTTCCTCGTCGCGATCCGAGAGGCTGATGGTGATGTACCCGACGAGCTTTGTGTTCGGCGCGGCGCCGGGAGCTTCGGGCGGGCTGTAGCGGAGAACCGGCGCCGTGACCGATGCGACGACGCCGAGCACTTTGTTCTGAACGCGGCGCGGCTGAAGCAGATCGCGCGGGCCGAACATCATGCCCAGGCCCAGATCGTCCGGCCGTGAATCGGGATCCTGGCAGGCGTAGGAGATCAATCCGCCCGCGGGGCTGGAGAACGCGACGCCGACGATGTCGTCGTTCTTCACGAAGTCCTTGCAGATCCGGGTCATCTCGGTCTGATCGTTCTTCTCCAGCGGCGTGGTCGCCGCCAGCGCCAGCGACTGCGCGACGTTCACCGCGCGCTCGCAGTTGGAGTGCCAGATCGTGCTGCGCGTCTCTTTCAGGAACAGCCAGTAGCTGCCGCCCAAAGCGAGCAGCAGCAGCGTCATGAAGCAGATGACGAGCTTGCCTTGGAGACCGACGCGCGCGCTGAGCCGGCGGTACCACGGCGAACGCTCGAACCACGAGCGAACGGCGTCGGCGTATTCGGGCTGTTCGGGAAGGCGATCGCTCACGCGCGGCTGCCTCTCACTGCTCCACCAGTTGCGGACGCACCCATTCTGCCGGCGCGCCTCCGCGAGCCCTTGTGCGCACGAAGCCTACG
>JAICTV010000296.1 GCA_025936175.1 Phycisphaerae bacterium | reverse complement strand
TGGCAAGTGATGATCATCATGAGCCCTTCGCCGTCACGTCGATGCGCGGGTCGACCAAGGCGTAGCCGATATCGACCAGCAGGTTGAAGACCAGCAGCAGGAACGAATAGACCATCGTCGCGCCCAGGATCAGCGTGCGGTCGCGGTTCTGGATGCTGTTGACGAAATGCTGGCCCAGCCCGGGGATGCTGAAGACGCGCTCGATGACGAACGAGCCGGTCAGCGTCGTCGCCGCCGCCGGGCCGAGGTAACTGAGCACAGGCAGAAACGCGTTACGAAGGCAGTGCTTCCAGATCACGACGCTGCGCGAGACGCCCTTGGCGCGGGCGGTGCGGACGAAATCGCTGGAGAGCACGTCGATCATCGCCACCCGGCTGAGCCGCGCGATGTACGCCATCGGAGCCAGCGCGAGCGCCACGCCCGGCAGCACGATGTCGCTGAAGCTCCCCCACCCGCCGACGGGAAACCACTCGAGCCAACCCGCGAAGATCATGAGCAGCAGCGCGGCGAAGATGAAGCTCGGCAGGCTGATGCCGACGAGGACGATCGCGAGGCTGATCCAGTCGAAGATCCCGTCGCGATGCACGGCGGCAAGCGTCCCGACCGCGACACCGATCAGCGTCCCGAGCACCAGCGCGAACAGACCGAGCGTGATCGACACCGGCAGCGAGGTCTTGAGGATATCGTTCACCGTCCACTCGGCATACTGCATGCTCGGGCCGAAGTCGCCGTGCAGGATGATCTGCTTCGGATAGTTGCCGAGGAACTTGTACCACTTGTCGGCATGAAACCGCCGCTCGAGCGCGAGCTTGGCCGTCTCGTCGAGCTGGCGTTCCTGGTTCCCGAACGGGCTGCCCGGCGCGATCCAGACGAAAGCGAATGTGATCAGGTAGATGATCGCGAGGATCAGCGGGAACTGAGCGATGCGCCAGGCGATGAAGTTGAGCATCGTGATGCATCTGATGATCTGACGATCTGATCATCTGATCATTGAAAACCTGCCTTTCAATGGTCAGATGATCAGATCTTCAGATGATCAGCTTCCCTTTCTCCGGTCCACCCACACGCCCTTGAACATCGTCATGTTCCGCGGATTCAAATTGATCCCGTGCACGTTGCCGCGGAAGAGGTACTGGTTGGTGTTGTAGTACAGCGGGATCATCGACAGCTCTTTGTCGATCAACTCATTCGCCCGCTCGAGCAGGCGGTAGCGCTTCTGCGGGTCGGTTTCTCGAGTGGCGTCGGCGCACAGGCGGTCGAAATCCATGTTCTTCCAATCCGAATCGTTGTTCACGCTCGTCGAAAGCATCTTATCGGTGAAGGTGGACGGGTCCTGATAATCGCCGATCCAGTCGCCGATCGTGATCGAGTACTCCTTGTTGTTCACGCGCTCACGGCGGACCTTGCTTTCCTGCTGCTCGACGGGGATCTCGAGCCCGAGATTCGCACGCCACTGGTTCGCGATGTTCTGCGCCATCGCGGCGAAGGTGAGCGTGTTGCTCGAATAGAGGATGCTCACGCCCGGAAGCGTTTTGGCGCCGCGAAACGCCGTCTGATCGAGCAGTTCCCTGGCGCGCTTCGCATCGAACGGGTAGCCGGGCTTGACGTTGAAACCCGGAAAGATCGTCGGCGGAATGTAGGTGGTCGCCGGCTTCTCGCCCATCCGCATGATGTTGTCGCAGATCGTCTCCTTCTCGAACGACATCGCCAGCGCTTGCCGCACGCGCAGGTCCGAGAGGGGGTTGTCGCTCCCGTCCTTGAACTGCGGGCGGAGCATCAGCGTCAGGTAATACGACCCGAAGCCGGGGAAGATGTGAACGTCGTTTCGGCCCTTGCTGACCATCTCGGGGCCGACCTCGGATGAGACTTCGGGGATCCAGTCGCAGTCACCGGCCTCGTAGCGGAGGACCTCGCCGAGCATGTCCTCGACGCAGAGCTGCTCGATCGAGTTGGACGGGACGTGGCCGCGGTCCCAGTACGTCGGGCTCTTCTCCAGGCGCACGCGGCGCTTGAATTCCCAGGTCTTGAGGACAAACGGCCCGTTGCCGACCACGCCGGGCCGCGTGAACTTGCGGTTGTAGGTGACGTTGCCCGTGCGCGGATCGACCTCGCGGTATTGCCGCATCGACGGCTCGTGCAACGGGAAGAACGCCGGCATCCCCATGAGCTCCAGGAAGAACAGCACCGGGTTTTCCAATTCCACCCGCAGCGTGTGCGGATCGATCACCCTCAGGCCGACGGTCGAAAAATCCGGCTTCTTGTTCTTGTCCGGATCGGCGAGGAAATCGGCGTACGCGTGCAGGTACGGCTCGGCGGCCTTGATGTAGTAGTGCAGGTAGGAGTACTCGCCCGGTGATTCGAGCATGCGACGCCAGGCGAACAGAAAATCTCCCGCGACCACGTCGTCGCCGTTGCTCCACTTCGCCTCGGGGCGGAGGTGGAAGGTGTAAACGCGTTTGTCAGGGCTAATGTCGACGCTCGACGCCACGCCCGGCACGGGGTCGAGCGTCATGCCGTCGTACGCGTAGAGGCCTTCCCAGATACAGTACGCCAGGCGGAAGTCCTGGAGGTAGGACATCTGGTTGGGGTCGAGCGTGAGCACATCGCGCGGGATGACGAAGGTGAAATCGGCGCGCGGCGTGGACTGCGAAGACGACCAGGCGATCGCGCCGATCATCAAGAGGATCAGCGCGGCCGGGATGGAGAGCAGCCGGAGCATGTCGCGAGCGAGATTCTATCGCTTCGGCGTGTTGGGTGCCGCCCCACCGGCGGGCGTGGGCGTCGTGGGATGTGCGCCGCCGCTCGGCGCCGCGGTGCCGGCGGGACGATTGGTCGGCGTCGCAGGCGGATGCGTCGCGATCGGGTGCGTCGTCGCCGGCCGCGTTGCTGCCGCCGGTTCACCGCCGCCGGCGGGAGCAGCGGCGAGCGGCGTCGGGGTCGATGTGCCCGGGATCGCGATCGAGTTCGTCGTCGGCGCCGACGCCGGCGCGGGGGCGGGCTCGTTCCCCTTCACCTGCGGCGGCGGCTTGATCGCCGCGAAAATCGGGATCGCCTTGATCGCCGCCGTCACCGCGGCCGTCTGCGGAATAAGGCTCGCTTTGGCAGCCGTCGCGAGATTGCCCATCAGCGGCTGCAGCGCCGCCTTCACGCCGGCATCGTTCACGGCGATGAACAGCGACTTGGCGGAGAAGTTGATCGTCCCGATCAAGTCCTGGAAGTCGCCCGCGTTCGCCGCCTGCGCCTGCGCCGCCGCGAGGTTCAGCAGGTCGGACAAGAGCTGCATCGTCGTCATTTGCTGCGGCGGCGTCTCCTGCGGCCAGACCCACGGATTGCACAGGAAGTTGGCGCCGATGCGCTCGGCGCGCGGCTCGGCGGGCACGCCCTTGACGTACAGCGTCAGCCGCCAGGTCATCAAATCCTGCATCGGGCCGACCAGCGGCTTGATCAGATTCGCCGGCGGCGCGACGCGCGAGGCGGCGACGTTGACGCTGAGCGCATCGTACGCGTCGTACGCGATCGCTCCGCCGATGAGGCCTTTCGGATTCGCCTTCACCGCGGCGATGACCGCGGTAATGAGCTGCATCGGCGGCTGTCCGACGGCGACGGGCTTGAGCTGCGCGACGATCGTCGGCCCGGTCGCCTTCACCGCCCACAGCACCACCGCCTGTGATTTGTCCTGCAACAACTGCTGGATGAGCGGGACGAGCTGCACGCTGTTGGCGATGTAGCCCGCTTCGCGCGCCACACCGGCGACGACGATGGCGACGTTGAGCCGGACCCGCGCGTTCGGATTCGTCGCCAGGTTCTTCAGCGCGTTATCGACGCACGCGGCGTAATAATCGAGATAAGCGGCGGTGGCGGTGTTGTTGCCCTTGGCATCGGGGGCGCGCGTCTCGTTGATCAGCGCATCGCGCGCCTTCGAAGACGCGTCCGCCGCCTCGCTCGCCAGTTGCTGCGCCGTGTCGGTGACGAACTTTTCAATCTCTGCTTTGAACTGCTCGACGTTGGGCGCGGTCTTGACGTTGATCGGCACGCCACGGCTGGCGAACTGCGCGCGTGCCGCGGGCGCGACAAAGAGCAGCGTCAGGAGCAACGTCAGGGTGCAAACAGACCAGCGATTCGTCGCCGGCGCGCGGCTGCGGATCATCACAGGGGTTTCTCCAGAGCGCTCAGTCGCAAAACACACAAGGCAGCCCCTGCGGGAGGCCGTTCCCCACAGCCTCTGCGGCGCTTCCCCGCGGGAGCGCGCGACGCTACCAGAGGGGTTTCTTAGTGTCAACAAATCCCGATGCTTACGACGATTCCGCCGCGTGCGCCGATAACCCGCCTTGAAACCTCCTGTCGTGTCGGAATAATCGCCGCGGGCTTTCCCTTTTTCCGTCGTGAGGTAGACGACTCACGATGACGACGATCATGCGTGACGCGAGCGAGGAGCAGTAAGCAGTGGATCAATCCCCGCCCCCTCGACCAGAGCTGGTTCCCAACCCGGCGGTCCGCCGGCTGAGCCTTTACCTTCGCCAGCTCGAAGCCTTCAAACGCAAGGACCGCCGCACCATCTCCAGCAAACAGCTCGGCGAGAGCCTGGGGTTGACCGATGCGCAGGTCCGAAAAGACTTCGCCTACTTCGGCCAGTTCGGTCATCCCGGGATCGGCTACCGCGTCGAGGACCTGATCGCGCAGGTCAAGCGGATCCTTGGCACGGACAAGATCTGGAACGTGATGCTCGTCGGCGCCGGCAACCTGGGCCGCGCGCTGCTCGCGTACCGCGGGTTCGAGCAGAAGGGCTTCAAAATGACCGCCGTTTTCGATGCCGACCCATCGAAGGTCGGCAAGAAGCACGGGCCGTTCGTCATCCAGGCGATGAGCGATCTGCCGGCAACGGTGCAGAAGCAGAACATCCGCCTGGCGATCATTGCGGTGCCAGCGGACAACGCGCAGGACGTCGCCGATCAACTCGTCACCGCCGGTGTTCGCGGGCTGCTTAACTTCGCGCCCGTTTCGATCACCGTGCCCGGCGACGTGGCGCTCAACGCGGTCGATCTGGCGGTGCAACTCGAGCAGCTTTCATTCCAGGTCAGCCTCTCGTCCATCTCCCAGGTGTGACGGGACGCCTGCGCGCGCCGGTCGGTCCGCGACTCGACAGAGCGCGCCGAAATCAGAGGGCGATTACGCCGGCTTGATGTTGCTGATCACGTACATGTTGTCGTTGTAGTCGTAGTTGATGCCGTTGTAGTCCATCACCATCAGGTAAGTGTTCGGCACCACGTTCCCGTACGTGTCGCGCAGCGGATAGAAGCGCATGTGATGCCCCCACCCGCCGCCCGGATGTTCCTGCACGTTCTTCGTGTCGTCGCTCCATTCGTTATCGACGCGGAAGCCGAAGGGGCTGTTGGCGGTGAAGCTCCCGCCGGCCGGGCTGCTGGAGCCTTCCTGCCTCGGGAAAAGCGTCTGCGCGTCGTCGGCGGCCGAGGTGAAGAGCGTCTTTCGACTGGAGCTGTTGCTCTGGAGAAGCCACTGGAAGACGGCGGTGTTGCCCTGCGTGTGGAACGCCTGGAGCTGGCGGACGATGACCGGATCGGTCGGGTACGCGCGCTGCCAGTAACCGCTCATCACTTCATCGCCGACCGCGATCGCCTGCCCGCCGGTGTTGATGTTCTGCCCGGCGTTGGTGATGTTCGTCGTGAAGCCGAAAACGTTGTTGACCAGCGGCGCCAGC
>JAICTV010000327.1 GCA_025936175.1 Phycisphaerae bacterium | reverse complement strand
TGCGCTACGCCCGCCGACGCCAAGCGCGAAGGCCGCGCTCTCGCCGCCGCGGGAAAACAGCGCGCCGACTGGGAGCAGGCCAAGTTCGACGTGATGGAGCGGTGCGTCCGCTACAAGTTCACGCATCACGACGACCTGAAACAAAAGCTGCTCGCCACTGGCGACGCGACGCTCGAGGAAGGCAACACCTGGGACGATCGCATCTGGGGCATCAGCCCGCCCAACTCCGGCCACGGCGACAACCGCCTCGGAAAGCTCCTCATGAAGGTGCGCGAGCAGTTGCGGGCGGCCGCGCCGCCGGCGCCGGCGCGATGACGCGCCCGTCCGCCTTGAGCCACGCCACGATCAGCTCATTGCGCGGCAGATCCCACGCCGCCTGGTACGCCTTTCGGACTTCATCGAGCCACCGTTCGTTCGGCTTCCCGTCGTCGCCGACCACATCCTTCGCGTGCGCCGCGTCGATCCACATCTTCGGCGAGGTGCTGGCGACGCGCGCGTAGGTGAAGACGCGCTTCACTTTGCCGTTGACCGAAGTCTCGACCTGCTGCGGCGTCATCGGCGCGGTCCCGCGGTGCGGGACGCCTTCGATCTCCACCGTCACGCCGTCGCGGAAGCAGTAGATCTCGTTCACGCCGTCGGCGGGGATGATGTCTTCATAGACGACCCCGGCGACGGGAAACTGCCCGCCCGACTGGCCGATGATGTGCGCGAACAGCTTTCGCCCGTCGTCGATCGAATAGTCGCCGCGCACTTCCACCAGCGCCGCGACGATCCACTCGGCGATGCGATCGGCGGACGCGTCGAGCATCACCACGTCCGCCTTCTTCGCCGTGCCGTCGCGGTCCTTGACCGTGTACGTGTAACGCCGCGTCGGGAAACCTTCCCATCCCGGGACGACGACATCCCGCGCGTCCTTCGACTCCATGTAGCGCGAGCGCGCCAGCCGGTCGCGAAACTCATCCGCCAACTGCTTCGCCGCCGCCCGGTCTTTCGCCGGCAGCGACGTCGGCTGCGCCGCGCCGGCGGTGGTTGTCGTCAGTACGAACGTGGCCAGCGCCACCCAAAGCCGGAATTGATTTGACATCACCTTCTCCCAGCGGCAGGCTGTCGCGCGCCTTACCCAACTCTCACCGGAGGCCCACTATGCCCCGCTACGTCCTGCTGCTCAACTGGACCGAGCAAGGCGTCAAGAACTACAAGCAGACCGCCGACCGCGCCGCCGCCGCAAAGCAGGCCTTCGAGAAGAAGGGCTGCCGCGTCACCGATTGCGTCTGGACGCTCGGCCCGTACGACCTCGTGCTCAGCGCCGAGGCGCCCGACGACGAGACAATCACCGGCGTCTCCATCGCGCTGGGCGCGCTCGGCAACGTCAAGACCACCACGATGCGCGCCTTTAGCGAAGACGAAATCCGGAAGATCGTTCAAAAAGCCTGATTCCACTCGTCCCGCCGCGGCGTGGCACGCACGAGCGGGGATGCGGTGCGCGCGGATGCGCGGGATGCGTCCGCGCGCAAGTCGCGCATTGCACGTTTGCGCTCACAAACGTGCAACCGCAAGGGATATATGGAGGGACTGTTTTGTTAACCACCCACCCAACCGGCGCCCCCATCGCGCGCCGCGCAAAGCTCGGCACCCTGTGCCGGATCACCGCGCCCGATGTTCAGAAATCTTCAGTTATCTTCAGAAATCTTCAGCCCATTCGCGATTCTGCGGAACGAAGCCAACGGCGCCATCCGGCGCGCGCTCGAATGCGCCATCGGTGCGCTGGCAGCAAAACGAACCCAAACCAAGCCAACGCAAAACCGCGTTCTTGCCGCAAAAACAGGGATTGACGCTTTCGAGGCCCACGTGGATTACCAAACGAACCCATTGAGCCCCGGCTCCTCTGCCCAGGAGCTAAACCGCCGCCCCGCCACGCCCCATCAGCTCGCGCAGACGCGCCTCGTCGAATTTCATCGGCCTGGCCGCCTGCCCATCCCGCCCGCGACGAACGGCGATCAGCTCCGCCGCGATGCTGATCGCGATCTCCGGCACCGTCACCGCCCCCAGCTCCAGCCCGATCGGCGCGTGCACCTTCAGCAGCTTTTCCGACGAGATGCCCTGCTCGAGCAGATCGTCGAAGATCGTCTTCACCTTGCGCTTCGATCCGATCAAGCCGATGTACTTCGCCGGCGAATCGATGACGGCGGCGAGCGCCCGGCCGTCGTGGCGGTGGCCACGCGTGACGATCACCACGTACGTCGTCGCGTCGATCGGATACCGCCGCAGCTCGTCCTCGATCTCGCCCACCAGCCGCGTCTCGGCCGCCGGAAAACGCTCGACCGATGCGCAGTCGCCACGGTCATCCAAGACGCTGACGCGAAAATCGAGCGGCGTCGCGATCGCCGCGAGCGCCTGGGCGACGTGACCGGCGCCGACGATCAGCAGCTTCGCCGGCGGCTCGATCGTCTCGTGATACTCGCCGTGCTCTCCCGCGCTGGTTGGGAAGCTCAGATCGATCCGCGCGAGCTCGCCGCGGCGGAGCGAATCGAGCGCGTCGCGATACGACGAAGCCGACGCCGGGGACTCGAGCGTCTGCACGAGGATGTCCATCGTCCCGCCGCAGATCAGGCCGTCGTCCCACCCGTAATCGTGATCGAGCTTGAAGGTGAGCAGTTGGGTGACGTTGTCCTGGAGAAGTTTAAGCGCCTGCTGGCGGACTTCCGCCTCGACGCACCCGCCGCCCAGTGTCCCGATCGTCTGCCCGCTGGCCAGCACGAGCATCCGCGCCCCGGAAGCCTGCGGCGTGCTCCCGCGCGCGCCGACCACCGTGCACAGCGAGACGCGCTCCCCCGCGTCGCAACGACCAACCACCTGCTCCAACACGTCCGCTTCGCTCGGCATCGCGGTCGAGTCTACCACAACGCCGACGCGCCCGCCGCTCGCCTTTGTCCGGCGAGGCCGACGTTCGTGCATGAAACCGTCGTGGGCAATGCACTGCTGCGCCAAAGGCTGTCATTGATCTGCCTGCTGATCGGCGTGATCACATCCGCGTGCGCGCGACCGGATCGCCGCCAGAGCTTCGACGTCCGACGATTCGGCACCCGCGGCGACGGCGTCTCGCTCGACACCGACGCGCTCAACGCCGCGATTACCGCGTGTGCGACTGCCGGCGGCGGCGAAGTCATGGTCCCGGCCGGCCGGTATCTCACCGGCACCGTTCATCTCAGAAGCGACGTCGCTCTCCGCCTCGATGAAGGCGCGGAGATCGTCGGCACACCGGATCTTGATCACTACGCCAGCTTCACCCCGCCGCCGAACTGCTCGCTCCCGCCGCCGCGCTGGCATCGCGCGCTGGTCCTCGGCGAGAACGTCCACAACGTCACGATCACCGGTCGCGGCGTGATCGACGGCGCGAGCGTCTGCGACCCAAAAGGCGAAGAGCACATCCGCGGCCCGCACGCGATTCTCATCGCCAACTCGCGCGATGTGTCGATCCGCGACATCACCGTCCGCGACGCGGGCAATTACGCCGTGCTGATGGAGTTCACCCGTCGCGCCGCCGTCCGCGGGGTGACGATCACCGGCGGGTACGACGGGGTACACCTCCGCGGCTGGATCGACCATCCGTGCCGCGACGTCACGATCCGCGACTGCTCCTTCGAAACCGGCGACGACTGCATCGCCGGCTGGTACTGGCAGGACACGCGCATCGAGCGCTGCACGCTGAACTCCTCCTGCAACGGCGTGCGCCTCTTCGGCCCCGCGCGCGGCGTGACGATCCGCGACTGCATCATCGTCGGCCCCGGTAAAAGTCCGTGGCGCACGTCCGGCTTGCTCCACCACACGAGCATGCTCGCGGGCCTGTGCATCCAGCCCGGCGCCTGGGCCGACACGCCCGGCATCGTCGATGATGTCCACGTCTCCAACGTGACGATGCGCAACGTCGCGACGCCCTTCCACATCGCGACCAGATCGCCGAGCACGATCGGACGCATCCTCATCGACCATCTCACCGCCACCGGCATCTACCGCGCGGCGGGCTCGGTGGAGAGTTGGAGCGCGCTGCCGATCGAGCGATTTGAAATGCGGGATTCGATGTTGAGCTTCACGGGCGGGTTCGGCCCGGTCTTTTCCGATCCTGGCGAAACCGCCGTCGCGCTGGCGACGTCGCAGTCGCGCGCTTCGCCGCAGGATGTGCAGCCGCCGGGTGTCAACCCGCGCGCCCTCCCCGCGTGGGGCCTTTACGTGCGACACGTGCGGCGGCTTTGCCTCGATCACGTCGAGCTGAAACTCGACCGGGCCGACCCGCGCCCGCCGATGATCGATCACGACGTCGCAACCGTCGAGATGGCCGACGTCATCTTCCCGCCGCGCGAAGCGGGCACCGTGACGGGGGCCAAGCCATGACCTGC